>DATDPM010000038.1:0-19731 GCA_035292745.1 Alphaproteobacteria bacterium
ATAAAATCCGAAACACCCATCAGCCGCCTCGGGATCGCCGAGGACAACCTGTTGAGGCTCCACATCTAAGTCAACCCGCGCCGTGGACGATTTCCGGCCGCCGCCCGACGATCTCCGCCAGCGGCGCCAGCATCTTGGCGACCACTTCCCCTTCCAGATGCTCGGCACCGGAGAGAAGCCGCAGCGCAAGGGTGGTGCGCGACAGAGCCAGGCGCGTGCGCGCCAGAAGCACGGGCGCGCCGCCCGCGACCGTATGGCCAAGGCGCAAGGCGCGGCCCAGCAGCACCGCGCGCTCCCGCTCGCTGCCGCCGACTAGTTCGCGAACCGCGCGCGTCACCGGCGACTGGATGTCGCCCTTGTAGCGGGCGAACAGGGCGAGCGCCAGAAACATGCGCGAGCGGTGATCGATGCCGACGGCGGGAATGAACAGCGCGCGGGCAAAGGCCTGGCTTGCGCGCACGTCCGGATGGTCGAGGCGCGCGATGTCGCCCAGCAGGCAAGCCGCCAGCCGCAGGCGCCGCTCCTCCTCCGATTCGCCGGCAAACAGCGGCTGCGTCCAAGCGAACAGCGCCTCGCCGTCGATCCCAAGCGCGCTTTCCCTGCGCGCCAACTCGCGGCAGGCCGCGATCAAGGGGTCCTGGCGGCGCTCCGCCTCGGGCAGCAGATCGTAGAGCTGGCCCTCGCGCAGCCCGAAGGCGGAAAAGACCACGCGGGCCGGTTCCGCGGCGGCGATCACCCGCTTCAAAAGCAGCGCCGCGAACGGCAGCATGCGAAGCCGCGCCCTGGCCACCCCCGGCACCTTGCCCTCGGGATCGAGGCGCGAGGCCGCCATGGCGAGCTCGCGGGCCTCCCCCGCCTCCAACTCGTAGTTGTGGATCACCGGCACCGGATAGTTCGCGCGCGTCATATGGAATTTGGCGAGCGCCCGCCACGCGCCGCCCACCGCGAAAAAGGTCTTGTTCTTGGTGGCACCAAGCCAATCGGGGGGCGCGAACTCGCGCTTGATGACGCGCGCCGCCTCCGCCGCGTCGTTGCCGCTCACCTCGATCAGCTGAAGCGGCCCGAGCGGCAGGGTGGCAGCGGCACCCGGCTTGCCCCGCTCCAGCGCAACCAGCTCCAGGCTGCCGCCGCCGAGATCGCCCATGAGCCCGTCGGCCCCGGGATTGCCGGCGATCACGCCCAGAGCCGAAAGCCGCGCCTCTTCCTCCCCCGACAGCACGCGCAATTCCTGGCCGAGCCGTTTCTCGACTTCGGCGGCGAAATCGGGTCCGTCCGCGGCCTCGCGCACGGCGGCGGTCGCGAACATTTCGACCCGTGCCACGTCAAGGCCGCGGCACAACGCCAGGAACCGCGGCAGATTGGCCAGGGCGCAGGCAACGCCCACGGGATCGAGCCGGCCGGTTCGAGCCAGGCGCCGCCCCAGCGCGCAGGTGATCTTTTCGTTGTGGATGACGGAAGGCGCGCGGGAAAGCCGCTCGTAGACCACGAGCCGGATCGAATTCGAGCCGACATCGACGACGGCGATCGGCCCTTCCGCGGCTGCCGATCGTCTGTTCGAAACCGCCCGCAGCATCAAGAGCTAGTGCTTGAGCAGGGTCAGAACGGGAATGGGCGAATCCTGCTTCGACGCGCTGCCGCGTCCCGAAAGGCTCGGATTGGTCATGAAATAAGTATGCGCGCTGAAGCTGTTCTCGTCATGCGGAATCCGCGTGTAGGCGCCGTCGGGCCCGAGCGTCCAGCTTTGCGCTTCGTCGTTCAAATTGGCGATCATGACCTGTTCGAGAATCTGCTGGTGCACGGTCGGGTTCTCGATCGGAACCAGGGCCTCGACGCGGCGGTCGAGGTTGCGCGGCATCCAGTCGGCCGAGGAAATGAACACCTTCGCTTTCGGCGAGGGCAAACCGTGGCCCGCGCCCACGCAGACGATGCGCGAATGCTCGAGGAACCGGCCGACGATGCTTTTCACCCGGATATTCTCGGAAAGCCCCGGCACGCCCGGCCGCAAGCAGCAAATACCGCGCACCACGAGGTCGATCCCCACGCCGGCCTGGGAAGCCCGGTACAGCGCGTCGATCACCTCGCCGTCCACCAGCGCGTTCAGTTTCGCCCAGATGCGCGCCGGCCGTCCGGCGCGGGCATGGCCGGCCTCGTCGGCAATCAGCGACAGCAGCGTCTGGCGCAGGTTGATGGGCGAAACCGAGATCTTGGCGAGCTCGCCCGGGGCCGCGTAGCCGGTCATGTAGTTGAACAGGATCGCGGCGTCGCGGCACAGCACCGGGTCGCAGGTGAAGAACGAAAGATCGGTATAAATCTTGGCGGTGACGGGGTGGTAGTTGCCCGTGCCGAAATGGGCGTAGGTGCGAAGCTCGGTCCCCTCGCGCCGCACCACCACGGACACCTTGGCGTGGGTCTTGAGGTCGATGAAGCCATAGACCACCTGCGCCCCGGCCCGCTCCAGATCCCGCGCCCATTTGATGTTGGCTTCCTCATCGAACCGCGCCTTGAGCTCGACCAGCGCGGTCACCGCCTTGCCTGCTTCCGCCGCCTCGATGAGCGCGCGCACGACGGGCGAATTCTCGCTGGTGCGGTAGAGCGTCTGCTTGATCGCGGCGACATGCGGGTCGCCCGCCGCCTGGCGCACGAACTGCACCACCACGTCGAAGCTCTCATAGGGATGGTGGACGATCAGGTCCTTGTGGCGGATCGCGGCGAAGCAATCGCCGCCGAAATCGCGGATGCGCTCGGGAAAACGCGGATTGAACGGCACGAATTTGAGCGCCGGGAAATCGTCGACGATGAGTTGGTCGGTATCGGCTATTCCCAGGATTCCGTCCACGCGGAAGACGTCGGCCTCGTCCGCGCCGATCTTTTCGGCCACGAAGCCGCGAAGCGAGCCGGGAATGTCGGCATCCACCTTGAGGCGGATGACGTTGCCGCGCCGGCGCCGCTTGAGGGCCGATTCGAACACCCGCACCAGGTCTTCGGCTTCTTCCTCGATTTCCACGTCGCTGTCGCGCAGCACCCGGAAGCAGCCCTTCGCCCGGACAACGAATCCCGGGAACAGATGGTCGAGGAACATTTCCACCAAATGCTCCAACCGCACGAACCGCACGCCGCGACCGGACAGGCGGATGAAGCGCCGGACGTGGGGCGGCAACGGGATGAGCCCCTGAAGAGTGCGCCCGTCGTCGGCGCGCACGAGTTCGAGCGCGATCGCGAATCCCTGGTTGGGCAGGAAAGGAAACGGATGCGCCGGGTCTATCGCCAGCGGCGTCAGCAGCGGAAACACCTGCGTCATGAAATAGTTTTCGAGCCACGCGCGCTCTTCGCCGGCTAGGTCCGTGGGCTCGGCCACGACGATCCCGGCATCGGCGAGCAAACGCCGCAACCGCAGCCAGCAGCCTTGCTGGTCGCGCATAAGCTCGCCCGCGGCGCGGTTGATCGCCGCCAATTGCTGCTCGGGAGTCAATCCGTCCTGGCTCGGAGTCGCCACGCCCACTTTGACTTGCCCTTTGAGGCCCGCCACGCGGACCATGTAGAACTCATCGAGGTTCTTGGCGGAAATCGACAGGAACCGCACGCGCTCCAGCAACGGATGCGCGTCGTTGTCCGCCTCCTCCAGAACGCGCCGGTTGAAGGCGAGCCAGGAAAGCTCCCGGTTGATGAAGCGGTCCGGCGAATCGGGAGCGATCGGACTTTCGACTTCTTCTTCGGCCAACGTCACGGTGCTGCTCCGTTCCAAACGAATTGCCGCGGCATTTACTTGCGGTTCATCCACGGCGCGGGACATCCTGCCGCCAGGTTCATGATATCATGATCGCGGCCCCACGAGGACACCGCGGAAGGTGCGGAAAATCAATGCGAAAGCTGTTGTTGCTGCGTCACGCCAAGGCGGTTCCGGCCGAAACGGCGCCGGATGATTTTGAACGGCCGCTCAATGCCAAAGGCTTAACCGCCGCCCGCGCCGTGGCACATTATCTCTCTGTCACAAAATTGAAACCTGATCTTGTTTTGTGCTCGGCGGCATTGCGGACCCGCGGAACTTTGGCCGAATTGCTGCCGGTACTGGCCCACGATTGCCGGATCGCGATCGAGCACCGGCTTTATATGGCGAGCGCGCCGCGCCTGCTGGAGCGCGTGCGGAACATAGACGAAGACGTGAACTGCGCCCTGGTGATCGGCCACAATCCCGGCCTCGAGCGGCTGGCCCGCATGCTTGCGGGCTCGGGCCCCGCGGACATGATCGATTCGCTGCGCGCCAAGTTTCCGGGCGCGGCGCTGGCGATCCTCGAATTCGAGGGCGCGCGCTGGCGCGCGGTGGACAAGGACGGCGGACGGCTTTCGCAATTCGTCTGCCCGCGCGACCTCGAGGATTAGCCCGCGGCGCTCAGTCGCCCTCGTCCTCCAGAACTTGGCGCACGAACGCGACCGTTATGTTGCGGTTCTCCGCCAACGCCGCGTCGTCGATCGCGGCGACGATGCGGCGCACGGAAGCGAACGAGCGCTCGATGCGCGGCACGAGATAGGAGACAACCTCGGCCGCAACCTTGAGCTGGCGGTCGGCCATGAGCTTGACGATGACGGCGGCAAGAAGCGGATCGTCGGGCGGGCCGATGATTGCAGCCGGCGCCGCGCCCAGCCGCGAGGCGAGATCGGGAATCGAAACGCGCCGGGCCGCGGGCGGCAGCCGCGAGGTCACGAGCAGATGCCCCTTTCCCTCCGCCGCGACGTTGTAAAGATGGAACAGGTTGCGTTCGGCCTGGGGCGAGAGTCCGGCCTCCAAATCTTCGATGACCAGCGCGAACGGCCCTTCGAACGCGCCCGGGTCGATTCGCGGAAGCTCGGTTGCGCTCGCCACGGCCGCGCCGGTCCGCGCCTGCCAGACATGGGCGAGATGGGTCTTGCCGCACCCCTCCGGCCCGCTCAGCACCAGCAGCGGCCCCGGCCATTCCGGCCAGCCGTCGATCCAGCCGACCGCCGCCCGATTGCAATCGGCGACGAGAAAATCCTCCATGCCGAGTGCCGCGCGCTGCGGCAACGCCAGCGGCAGCTGCCGGGGCCGGTTCACCGCTCGGGATCGCCCCGGCCCGGCGGTTGGCTGCCGGACCCCAAATAATACGGGCTTGCCAGATACCGCTCGATGGCGAAGCGCGCGACCACGCCGATCGCCGCCGCCGCCGGAACCGCGAGCAACACGCCGACGAAGCCGAACAGCGCGCCCGCCGCGAACAATGCAAACAAGACCCAAACCGGATGCAACCCCACCTTCTCGCCCACCAGTCGCGGCGTCAGGACGTAGGATTCGAGGAATTGTCCGGCGCCGAAGGTCGCCACCACGAGCGCTATCGGCAGCACGTCTTGGAACTGGAACAAGGCAAGGGCGATGGCGGCGGCGAATCCGGTAATCGCGCCGACGAAGGGAATGAACGAGATGAGCCCGGCGGAAATCCCGATCACGAGCCCGAAGTCGAGTCCGACGAGCGTGAGACACGCCCCATAGAACACGGCCAGGATCAAACAGACCGAGGTGACGCCCCGCACCCATTCCGAAATCAGCCGGTCGATCTCGCGGGCCTGCGCGCGGATCACCGGCGCCTGGGCGCGCGGCAGCCAGGAATCGATGCGCGCCACCAAGCCGTCCCAGTCGCGCAGCAGATAGAACGCGACCACCGGCGTCACCACCAGCAGCGAGATGACATTGACGATGGCGAGCCCGCCGCTCCAAACGCCGGATACGACTTTTCCCAGCCATGCGAGAATCCCGCCGGCGGAGGATTTGGCGGCCGCTTGCAGCTGTCCCGCTTCGTCGGCGCGGATTTCGCCGCGGATTCGTTCGATGATGGGCATCGCGTGCTCGCGAACCCAGGCGATGACCTTCGGAATGCTGTCCACGAGACGGACGATCTGGTCCTGAAGCAGCGGATACAGGACGACGATGCCGGCCGCGAACGCCGCGAAAAATAACGCGACGATCGCGGCACTCGCCCAGCCGCGCGGCACGCCCGCCCGTTCCAGCCGGTCGGCGGCCGGATCGAACGCATAGGCGATCGCCATGCCGAGAACGAAGGGAAGCAGGATGTCCCGGAACAGATAGAGCACGGCGACGAACAGAACCGCGGCCGCAAGCCAGAACAATGACCGCCGCGACGTATCGCTCATGTCGGGCCCACTCCGGCGGTGTCGCGAATCCATCGGGCAATATAGGCTGCGCCCGACAATATGGTGGTGATGGCGGTCACGCCCACCAAAATGGGTTTGAGGCCGTGATCGTCGAGACCGAATCCGAGAGCGGCGAGAACCACGACGACCAGAAGAATCTGCATCACCGTATTGAGCTTGCTGACGAAGAGCGGCTCGATGCGCATCGTCTGGTCGGTGAGAGTGTGAATAAGAAGCGCGCCGCCGATGATCAGCACATCGCGGAACACGACCAGGATCACCAGCCAGTCGGGCAGCGCGCCGTGCAACCCCAGCGTGACATAGACGCTGACGAGCAGGGCCTTGTCCGCGAGCGGATCGATGTAGCGCCCCAGGGTCGTCGCGGCATTGAACTGTTTGGCGATGAATCCGTCGATGGCGTCCGATATGCCGGCCGCCACGAACACCCAGAATGCGGCGCGGATCTCGTTGGTGACGATGAGCCAGATCGCAAGCGGCACGCACAACAGCCGGGCAAGGCTGATGAAATTGGGAAGGCTGACCATGCCTAGCGGGTCCCCGACTGTGGAGCGCCGGCGCCCGGCGCCGTGGCCCCGCCGCCGCTTTCGGGCGGTGCGCCGTCATGCGGTGCCGGCGCCTGGCCCGCCGGATTCGAAGCGGTGCCCTGGTTGGTCGCGCCCGCGGGCGCGCCGGCTGCGTCGGGCTGGGCGGACGTGGCAGGGTCGGGCGGCGTCAATGCCGGAGCGGCCGGTTCCCCGCCCGGGGCCTCGGCCGGCGCGGCCGGATTGGCGATTGCGGCCGGTCCCGCCGGACGCAGCGTCCATGAGGCCAGATCCTGCGTCAGATCGAGATCTTTTTGGGCCAGCGCCAATTTCAGCTGGCCGACATCGCCGATGTAATGAAGGCCGACAACGGCTTCCGATTTCGACAGCGAGACGATCTCGGTGCTGCGGACATAGACGATTTCGCCGAGCTTCCTGCGCACGCTCACCCATTCGGAAAGATCGTGCAGTGGCACCGTGACGGAAAGCATCTGCTCCTGATCGAAGCGAAGAATGTTCTCTTGTTTCCAGCTCTCCTCGATTTGCGCCTGAACCTCGGCCACCGCACGCGCGAGCAACGCGTCCGTCGTCTCGCCCGGCTCCGCGGCCACCCGAAGCACGTCGGTCCTCTCCTGCTGCGTCGCGCCGTAGCAGCTCGCGGCGATATCCACGCCGGGCGGGTCGGATGAAGAGGTCGCCACGGCCACCAGCGTATCGGTGGCCTGATAGCGGCGCGCCAGGGCCTCGAGCTTCGGCAGCGTGCCCTGCGCGGCGTCCTCCGCGGTGATCTCGCCCATGTCGGTGAGATCGCCGAGCGGCACGATGAACGGAACGAGGCCTCCCTTCGTCACATGCGCGCCCCAGGCGGCGAGCCACGGGTTCGTCTCGTCCCAAAGCATGAGGCTGTCGCCGGTCCGGTAAACGGGGACGACGACGAGCGGCTTGCTCACCGTCTCGGCATAGCGGACTCCGGCGGCGCGCATGAGGCTGCGCATCGCACCCGGCTTGAAGCGCACCGTCAGGTCGCCGAGGTAGCGCACCGTCGAAATCCTTTCGCGCTCGACCTCGATGCCCTGCACCACCTCGAGAAGCTGCGCATCGCTCACCACGGGCAGGCTGTTCGCATCCTGTTTCAGGGTCAGACGCCGCAGCAGAATCTGCACCGCCTTGCGCTGCCCTTCGAGCAGCGCCTGCTCGCGCGCGGCGGCAGCGGTGTCGCCGGTCACGTCCACGGACACGCCGGTCACGGTAAAGACATCGTCGGCGCGCGCCAAACTCGGCAAAGCGAGCACGGCCATGACGAGCGCGAGTTGGACGCCGAGCGTCCGCAGCCGCCTGCGGCGGAACCCGCCTCTATGGACCATTGCGAACCATCCCGGTATTGTAAGTTTCGCTGCGAAAAAGGGCGCCGAACAGCCTTATACTTCATCGGAACCGGGGAAGCCACCATGAGCCGCACGTACAAGGGCGCGGGCGTCGACATCGACCTCGGCGCGGCGCTCGTCGAGGCGATCAAGCCGCTCGCCCGCTCCACCGCGCGGCGCGGCGTCGTGGGCGGGCTCGGCGGCTTCGGCGGATTTTTCGACCCGGCCGCGGCCGGCTACGGCGACCCGGTGCTGGTGGCCGCAACCGACGGGGTCGGAACCAAGCTCAAGCTCGCGATCGCAACCGGCAAGCACGATACGGTCGGGATCGATCTCGTCGCCATGTGCGTCAACGATCTCGTGGTGCAGGGCGCGGAGCCTCTGTTCTTCCTCGACTACTTCGCCAGCGGCCGCCTCGACTTGGAGGTCGCCCGCACCGTGATCGCGGGCATCGCCGCCGGCTGCCGCGAGGCGCATTGCGCGCTCATCGGCGGCGAGACCGCGGAGATGCCCGGCATGTACGAGGACGGCGACTACGATCTCGCCGGCTTCGCGGTCGGCGCGGTCGCGCGCGACAAAATGCTGACCGGTGCCGGGGTGGCGCCGGGCGATGTTGTGCTGGCGATGGCATCCAGCGGATTTCATTCGAACGGGTTCTCCCTGGTGCGCAAGGTGGTCGCCGACAGCGGCCTGTCATTGTCCGCACCGGCGCCTTTCGCGCCTGACATGACGCTCGGCGAAGCGCTGCTCACGCCCACGCGCATCTATGTCAAGAGCTGCCTCGAGGCGCTCAAGGCCGGCGGCATTACGGCCTTTGCCCACATCACCGGCGGCGGACTGACCGAGAACATTCCCCGCGTCTTGCCGGAGCGAACGGCCGCCGTGCTCGATGCCGCCACATGGCATCTGCCGGGCGCGTTCCGCTGGCTGATGCGCGAGGGCGGAATTTTGCCGCAAGAAATGGCGCGCACCTTCAATTGCGGCATCGGCATGATCGCGACTGTGAAAGGCGACGCCGCGGATCGCGTCGCAAAGACGCTTTCGGCCGCCGGCGAAACCGTGTGGGAAGCGGGCCGCGTCACGGCACGGGCAAAGGGCGATCCGCAGGTCACGGTGCGGAACATGGGCGAAGCATGGCGCGGCTGAAGATCGGGGTCGTCATTTCCGGGCGAGGCAGCAATCTGCAGGCCCTGATCGATGCTTGCGCCGATCCCAAATTTCCCGCCGAGATCGTGAGCGTGATCTCGAATGTTCCCGACGCCGCGGGGCTCGCGCGGGCGCAGGCCGCCGGCATTCCGTGCCACGTCGTCGACTCTCGCGACTTCAAGGACCGGGCGGCGTTCGACGCCGCGCTCGACGCGGCGTTGCAAAACAGCGGCGTGAAGCTCGTGTGCCTTGCCGGATTCATGCGGCTGCTGTCCGAAGGCTTCGTGTCCAAATGGCGCGACTGGGTCATCAACATCCACCCCTCGCTCATCCCCGCCTTCACCGGGCTCAATACCCATGAGCGCGTGATCAAGGCCGGCGCGCGCTTCACCGGCTGCACCGTCCATTTCGTGCGCCCGGAGATGGACAACGGCCCGATCATCATCCAGGCCGCGGTTGCGGTGCGTCCCGACGACACGCCGGAATCGCTTGCGGAAAGGGTGCTGGAGGCCGAGCACCGCATCTATCCCGAGGCGGTGCGCCTGATCGCGCTCAACCGGGTGCGGGTCCGGGGCGACGTGGTGCTGGTCGGCGGCGCCAAAGCCCCCGAGGGAATTCTCATCAACCCCAGCGCCTAGCCCCAGGGCCTAGCCCCGCCGCCTGCCTCTTTTCCGGATTCCCGGTCTGCGCTATACCTTTTCGCCGACCATGGGGAACGCGCCCATGGACCGGGAACGAAACACGGCCCAAAAGGGGGGAAACATGTCCGTAGATTCCGAACTGCAACGCCACCGTCAGGATTGGGAAGGCTTTGTGCGCCTCACGATGATAGCGAGCGCGGGCGTCATCGTGCTGCTGGCCCTGATGGCGGCCTTCCTGGTCAAGACGCACTGACCCGCGGCCGGCGCTTGCTGCGGCCGGCCGATCCCGATATGACGCGGACCTGACGCCGGGCGCCGTGTCCCGGCGAAGGCGTTCGCACGCCCCGCGTCAGCCGACGATGTCGATGGCGCCGAAGAAGAAGGCGATCTCGGCCGCGGCGGTTTCCGGCCCATCGGAGCCGTGTACCGAATTGGCCTCGACGGATTCGCCGAAGTCCTTGCGGATGGTCCCCCGCGCCGCGTTCGCGGGGTTGGTCGCGCCCATGATCTCGCGGTTGCGGGCGATCGCGTTCTCGCCCTCCAGCGCCTGGACCACGACCGGCCCCGAGCACATGAACGTGCAAAGATCGCTGAAGAACGAGCGGCCCGAGTGGATGGCGTAGAATTTTTCCGCCTGCTCGCGGGTGAGACGGATTCGGCGCTGGGCGACGATCCGCAATCCCGCCTCTTCGAAGCGCGCGTTGATCTGTCCCGTGATATTGCGGCGCGTTGCGTCCGGTTTGATGATGGACAGCGTGCGTTCGATGGCCATGACGATAATTCCCCTCAGGCCGGGCCTTGCGCCCGGCAAATCGCGTCAATCGCGATATCCCCTGCCTCGGATCGAGGCCGCGGCCTTATAGCCGGATCAAGATTGCGAGGCAACGGCCTCGTCCCCAACCGGCCGTTCGCCGCAACACAACGTGGTCGCCGAACGTCTTAAGTACAAATTATTGACAGCGCCCGCGAAGCGGCGGCGCGCGGCGTACCCCTATTCCATCTGCTTCCAGCGTCCCGAATCGTCCTGCTGCCAATAGGTGAGCTGGTGCGCGGCGCTCTTGTATGTGCGCCAGCGCTCGCGGGCGGCGGCGACGGAATTCGCATCGTTGCCGTCGAAGATCTCGAGGCATTTGTCGAATTCGCCGATGCGGGACGAGGTTGCGCCGTCGGCGAGGATGAGAACGCCGGCGCCGTTCGGATTCTCGTCCGCCGTGGTCAGCCAAACCGGCTGGTCTTGCGGCCGGCTGTCGCGCGCGCTGCCGTGCGGCAGAAACGAATTGGGATCGTACGTCCACAGCGCGCCGTCGATCTGCGTCACGCGCTCGTCCGAACCCAGCACGATCACGGCGCGCGCGCCGCTGGCCAGCACCTTCGCAACGAGCTTCGGGAGCGCCCGTTCGAGCGGCGTCATCTGAAGATGATAGAAGCGGATCTCGGTCACGGTTGCAGCGGCGGGCGGGCGCGCCCTTCTCCTCAATTCTTTTCGTAATGATCGCGGATCAGGCGGTCGAGAAGCCGCACGCCGAAGGCGGTGCCGCCCTTGGGCACGGTCCCCTGATCCTTCTTGGCCCAGGCGACGCCGGCGATGTCGAGATGTGCCCACGGCACGTCGTTGACGAACCGCTTCAGGAACTGGGCGGCGGTGATGCTGCCGGCATCGCGGCTCCCGGTGATGTTCTTGATGTCGGCGATGTCGGTATTGAGCATCTTGTCGTAGGCTTCGCCGAGAGGCAGCCGCCACAGCTCCTCGCCCACCGCCTTTCCGGCCTCGATCAGGTGCTTGGAAAGCTCGTCGTTATTCGAAAACAGCCCGGCGTATTCATGCCCCAGCGCCACGATGATGGCGCCCGTGAGCGTGGCCAGATCGACCATCGCCTGCGGCTTGAACCGGTCCTGGCAGTACCACAGCGCATCGGCCAGCACGAGCCGCCCCTCGGCGTCGGTGTTCAGCACTTCGATCGTCTGCCCCGACATCGACGTCACCACGTCGCCCGGGCGCTGGGCCGATCCGGACGGCATGTTCTCCACCAGCCCGGCGACGCCCACCACATTGACCGCGGCCTTGCGCCCGGCCAGCGCCTTCATGAGGCCGATGACGACGCCGGCCCCGCCCATGTCCCACTTCATGTCCTCCATGCCGCCGGCGGGCTTGATGGAGATGCCGCCGGTGTCGAACGTGACGCCTTTGCCGACGAAGGCGATCGGCTTCTTGTTTTTCGCCGCACCCTTCCATTGCATGACGACGAGGCGGGGTGGACGCACGCTGCCCTGGCCGACGCCCAGCAGCGCGCCCATGCCGAGCTTCTGCATTTTCTTTTCGTCGAGCACTTCGACGGCGACACCCATCGAAGTGAGAGTCTTCGCCGCCTCGGCCAGCGTCTCGGGATAGAGCACGTTGGCGGGTTCGGAAACGAGATCGCGGGTAAAAAAGACGCCGTCCGCCACCTTGTCGAGATCGGCGAAGACGTGGCGCGCCCGCACGACCTCGCGCGTCATCACGGCGAAGGAAGCGAGCGCCGGCTTGTCTTCCTTCTTCTCCTTGGTGCGGTACTTGTCGAACCGGTATGAGCGCAGCCGCGCGCCATAGGCAAAATTCGCGGCCAGGTCGCCCACGCCCAAGGCAACCCCCTTGATAACGTCGATGGCGGCCGCGGCCGCGGTCTCGTTCGTCTTGGAGAGATGCGCATAGGCCGTCCCGCCCACCGTCTGCATCTTGAGTTCGTCCAGCTTGGCCGGATCGCCCATGCCGACGAGGACGATGCGCGACAGCGACGTCGCGGCGGGCGACAGCACCGAAAGGGCGTCGCCCACCTTGCCGCGGAACCGGCTGGAGGCGATGGCGCGGCTGATGGCGGTGCGGGTGTGCTTATCCAGCGCCTGGGCGGCCGGCGTCAGCTTGTTGCCTTCGAACACACCGACGACGAGCGCTCCCGAGCGCGGCATGGACAAGGGTGCGAAATGGATTTTCATGTGGCTATCTCGATTCTCCAGATTTTCTTGCGTCTTGACCGATCGGCGCCGGACCTCAACGGCCGTTGCCTAACATATGGAACACGGCGAATGAAGGATAAGAGAACGCGCGGCGCAGGATCGTAAAGCCCACATCCTTCAGCATCGCCTCGTAACTCTTGAGCGACTGTCCCTTATAGCCGATCTCCCATTTATGGCCCATGGGGTCGGGATCGCCGGGGAATTCCTTCAGGAACCGAAGCTTCTTCCATGCGAAGCGTGCGGCGAACATGTAGCGGTTGAAATACAGCTGCTGAAACAGCTGCTGTCCCTGATAGGGCACCGAGATGAGGACATAGGGCGCGCCCGACCGGCGAAAGGCGCGAAGCGCCGATTGCGCCTGCAGATACGGGATGTGCTCCAGCGTCGCGCAGCACATGATGCAGTCGAAGCCGCCGAGCTTGGCCGGATCGATCGCGGTCAAATCCATTTCGATATAGGGGCGGGCCGGGCGCTCGAAGCTGGGCGGATTGCGGTCCATGGTCGTGACCTCGAACCCGGCATTGTCCAGCATCGCCGTGACCAGCCCGAAGTAGGGGCCGATCTCCACCACCTTGCTGACGGGAAGCCCATCCAGCAATTGGACCTGCAGCAGCTGTTCGTAGATGCGCTTGGGCGAATAGTACCGCATCCATTCGCGCCTGCGCTCTTGAAGCGTGATTTCCGCCGCCGGCCTGGCCATGAATTCCGTTCCCGATCGCCCCGCCTGCGCGCCGCCGTCATGCGTTCAATGACGGCCGGCAGCGGCGCGGACGCCACATTATCATAGGCGGCCGGGGCATGGGGGCATCCTCCGAACCCGCGATCCGCCGGGGCCCGCGCCGCGCTTCGCCCCGGCGCCGGCCGGCCCTTTCCTCCGCCGCGCGTCGTTTTTGTTTCCCGGCGCTGCGGTTTTACCCCTATAAAAACAGGGTATGAAGGGGCTCGACCGTTACGTCCTGAGGCAGATCCTGGCTTCGATGGCGTTCATCGCCGTTGCGGTCACGAGCGCCATCTACCTGAGCCAATCGCTGCGCCTCATCGATCTCATCGTCAATCGCGGCGTTTCGTTCGCGACCTTCCTGCTCATGACGGTGCTGATGCTGCCGAACTTCCTGGTGATCGTGCTTCCCATCAGCCTGTTCTCGGCGGTCGCCTTCGTTTACAACCGGCTCACCACGGAAAGCGAGCTCGTGGTGATGCGCGCAATCGGATTGAGTCAGATGGCGCTGGCGAAACCCGCGCTCCTGGTCGCCGTCGGAATGACGGTCGTGTGCTACGGACTCACCACCTATCTCATGCCCGCGTCGTTCCGCGAATTCAAGGAACTCCAATTCCACATCCGCAGCGAGTACAGCTCGATCCTGCTGCAGGAAGGCGTCTTCAACACCATCGCCGACAATCTCACCGTTTATGTCCGCGGGCGCAGTCCCGACGGTCAGCTCGAGGGCATTCTTGTCCACGACGAACGGATACCGGACAAGCCGGTCACCGCCATGGCCGAGTCGGGCGCCATCGTGCAGACGGCCGAAGGCCCGCGCGTCATCATGGTCAACGGCAACCGCCAGGAGGTGGCGAAGGACACGGGCAAACTATCGCTGCTCTATTTCGACCGCTACACGCTCGACGTTTCAAGCGAGCAGGAGGCGCTTAAAAACCGCTGGCTCGAGCCGCGCGAGCGATTCCTGAGCGAGCTATTCTGGCCGACGAACGATCCCGACGACGTGCTGAACTATTACAAGCTCAAGGCCGAGGGCCATCAGCGCCTGATATCGCCGTTATATGCCTTGAGCTTCGCCTTTATTGCGCTCGCCTTGCTGGTCTCGGGCGAATACAACCGCCGCGGCCAGGCCCGCCCGCTTCTGATCGGAACGCTTGCCGTCGTCGTCGTCCAGGCGGCGGGCCTCGGCCTCGACAACTTGGCCGCGCGGATGCCGGCGCTGGTGCCGCTCATGTATGCGAACGCCCTGCTGCCGATACTCGGCGGCTGGTATCTACTGATTTTTCCGCGGCGCGCACGGGCGCGTTTCGGTCCTTCCGGCGCCGCCGCCGGGCCGGGCTAACGTCTGCTTCGGGTGAAACGTGCGTCTTTCCTCCACCCTCTCGCGCTACATCGGACGCCAGTTCCTGATCTGGGTCGGCGGCGTGATGTTCGTGCTGCTCGGCCTCACCTTCGTGCTCGAGGCGGTGGAATTGATGCGCCGCTCCGCGGCCAAGGCGTCGGCAACCTTCGGCATCGTCATCGAAATGGCGCTGCTCAAGCTGCCGCTGATGAGCGAAGAGCTGCTTTCTTTCGCCATCCTCTTCGGCGGAATGCTCGTGTTCGCGCGCCTCACGCGCAGCCGCGAGCTGGTGGTGGCGCGGGCGGCCGGAGTTTCCGTGTGGGGCTTCATGTTGCCCGCGATCGGGCTCGCATTCGTCATCGGCGCCGCCAACATCACGCTGTTCAACCCGATCGCATCCGTCACCACCTCGCGCTACGAATGGCTGGAAAGCAACTATCTGCGCGGCCATTCCAGTTTGCTCGCCGTTTCAAAATCGGGGCTCTGGCTGCGCCAGGGCGACGACAAGGGCCAATCGATCGTTCACGCCCAGCGCATGCTGCCCCAAGGCATGGAGATGCAGGACATCACGATCTTCATGTTCGAAGGCAAGGATCACTTCCTGGGCCGCATCGACGCGGCCCAGGCCCAGCTCAAGGACGGCTACTGGGACCTCGCCAATGCCTGGCTGACGGCGCCCGACACGCCGCCGCGGTTCGAGCCGCGTTACCTGATGAAGACCAACCTCACCAGGGAAGACGTCCAGGACAGCTTCGCGTCGCCCGAAACGATGTCGTTCTGGGACCTTCCCGTTTTCATCGAAGTTCTTGAAGGCGCGGGCTTTTCGGCGCTCCAGCACCGGCTCTACTGGCACTCCCTCATCGCGTCTCCGATCCTGCTGTGCGCCATGGTTCTGATCGCGGCGACATTCACGCTGCGCCTGTCGAGGCGCGGCGGAACCGCGCTGCTGATCGCCGGCGGCGTCGCGGTCGGGTTCCTCCTGTATTTCCTGACCGACGTCGTTTACGCGCTCGGGCGAAACGCCAGCATCCCGGTCGTGCTGGCCGCCTGGACGCCGGCCGGAGTCAGCGTATTGCTCGGACTCGCGATGCTTTTTCATCTCGAAGATGGTTAGTCCGGGATGCGGCGCGCCTTTGCGATCGGCATCGTCGCGCTAGGACTGACGCTCGCCACACCCGCGGTCGTCCAGGCGCAGGTAACGAAAGACCAGCCGGTACTGATCAGCGCCGACCGTGTCGCCTATGACCGTGACAAGTCCGTCGTCACCGCAAGCGGACACGTCGAGGTCTCTCAAACCACCATAACGATCAAGAACGGCCAAGCCGTGCAGGAGGATCGAGTCCTTCTCGCCGACAACGTTACGTACAACGAGAAGACCGATGTCGTCACCGCCTCGGGCCATGTGAGCCTGCTGGAACCCAACGGCGACGTCGTCTTCGCGGATTATGTCGAGCTCACCGACAACATGAAAAACGGGCTCATCCGCGATCTCCGCCTGCGGATGGTCGACAATTCGCGCATGGCGGCGGCGGAAGGCACGCGCACGGGCGGCGTCGTGACCAAGATGAAGAAGGCCGTTTATTCCCCCTGCGAAATCTGCAAGGACAAGCCGAACCGCGCGCCGTTATGGCAGTTGCGCGCGGACAAGGTTGTGCATGACCAGAACACCCACGACATCATCTACCGCGATGCCTTCCTCGACATTTACGGCTTCCCGGTCATGTACACGCCGTATCTGTCCCATCCCGATCCGACGGTGAAAAGACGCAGCGGCATCCTGGCCCCCACCTACGGCAGTTCGAGCGATCTGGGAATTCTCTTCAGCCTGCCCTATTACGCCGTCATCGATCAGAGCACGGACCTCGTGCTGCGGCCGATCATTACGCAGAACCAGGGCCCGGTTTTCGCCAGCGAATACCGCGAGCGCTTCACCCACGGCGAGATGAACCTCTCGGGAAGCATAACCCAGGCCGATTTCACCAATTCGTCGAACACCGTGGAGCACAACGTGGTCCGCGGCCATGTCTTCGGCAAGGGCCGCTTCGATCTCGACGACATTTGGCGGACCGGCTTCGACCTCGCGCGCGCCAGCGACGATACCTATCTCGCGCGTTACAACTTCCCGGCCGAGAACGTGCTCACCACCCGCGCCTTCCTCGAAGGATTCAACCGGCGCGACTACGCCTCGATCCAGGGTTTCACGTTCCAGGGCCTGCGCCCCACGGACAATGCGAAGACCACGCCGCTGATCGCGCCCCTGATCGACTACAACTACTTCGGCTATCCGAATTCGCGCGGCGCGTATTTCACCTTCGACACGAACGTCCTGTCGCTCACCCGGATCGAGGGCGTGGACAGCCACCGCCTGTCGCTGCGCGGCGGCTGGCATCTGCCATACACGGGCGAGCACGGCGACATTTTCGAAGCGAGCATCACGACCCAGGCCGACGGCTATTACGTCAACCACGTCCCCAATCCCGCCGACCCCAGCAACGACAAGAACGGCTTTACGGGGCGCTTTTTCCCGCAGCTCGCGCTCAGCTGGCGCTATCCGCTGGTGCGCGCCTACAAGACCCAGCGCCAGTTGATCGAGCCCATCGCCGCCATCGTCGTCGGACCGAACGGCTCCAACCCCGACAAGATTCCGAACGAGGACAGCCAGTCCTTCGAATTCGACGACTCCGATCTTTTCAACCTCAGCCGGTTTCCCGGCCTCGACCGCGTGGAAAGCGGCCAGCGCGTCGATTACGGCTTCAACACCGGCATTTACGGGAAAGACGGCGGCAGCGTAACGGCATTTCTCGGTCAAAGCTTCCGGTTGCGCCACTCTTCGGCGTTCGCGGCGGGAAGCGGCCTGGACAACCGCATCTCCGACATCGTCGGCCGAGTGCACTTCGTGCCGAGCGGGTATTACGACGTCCTCTACCGGTTCCGGCTCGAGAAGGACACGCTTCAACCGCGCCGCAACGAAGTGACCATGAATGTCGGCCGGCCGCTGCTGCGCTTCACCGGCGACTATATTTTCCTGTCCGAGGAAACCGGCATCGCCGGCTTTTCCCAGCGTGAAGAGGTGAGCGGCCGGGTAACCTCGAAGCTCAACGATTTCTGGACCGTCGGCGCGCAGACGGTCCAAAACCTGTCCGGCGACAGCACCCTGTTTTACCAGTTCGACGCCACCTACGAGGACGAGTGCTTCAGCCTGATTACAACCTTCGTGCGCCGCGAGTTCACCGACCGCGAAATCAGACCCAGCAACACCATCCTGTTCCGCCTTGTCTTCAAGTACCTGGGGGAAGTCAGCTCCTAGAGCATGATCTTGTCGGTTGGAAGCGGCTGCGCCGGAGGTATTTTGCGCGGCGGGCAGGAGTAAGGGCGAAGCGCGTAGCGGGGACTACGGGCGAGCCTTGCGACGAACCCGCGGCGCGAAAGGCCCCGGCCCTGCGGGTTGCGCCGTGGCGGGCGCCCGCGGCGTTGCGCCACTCGACCGATGCCCCACATCGCTCTTCACGGCGCGCCTGGCGGATCGCCGCACCCCGGCGCAACGCAGCCGATTCGAACCGACAAGATCACGCTCTAAGCCGCGCCGGCGCGCACAGCTCACACGCGCCAACCGTTCTGAATCGCGATGCGCAGCGCCTGGGTGCGGTTGGTCACGTTGAACTTGCGGAAAATCCCGCGCAGATGAAGCTTGACCGTGACCTCCTGGATGCCGAGCCTCTTGGCGATTTCCTTGTTGGTCATGCCGGCAACCAGCAGCTTCAGGACTTCGCGCTCGCGCGCGGTCAATCCCTGAATCGGTCCTTCGTCGGGAAGTTCGGCGCCGCTTTCGGCCTCGCTAGCCTCGGCCTCGTCGCGAGCGACCATCGCGGGCACGAACGTCTCGCCCGCCAGCACCAATCGCAACGCCCCCAGCATCGCCTTGCTGCCCAGCGTCTTCGGAATGACGCCGGCGGCGCCATGATGGATCGCCTGCATTACGTCTTCGCGCCCGACGAATCCCGAGATGATGACGGTCGGCACCTTGGCAAAGCGCCGGCGCATCGTGTCGAGGCCGGCCAAGCCGTTCATGCCCGGCATCTTCAAATCGAGAAGGATGAGATCCAGCGGTTCCGTGCGGCCGGCCGCCTCCAGCGCCTCGCCGAAAGTCCGGGCCTCGATCACCTTCATGGCGGGATCGATTTTTTCCAGGAAGAACCGAATGGTCTCCCGCACCAAGTCATGGTCGTCGGCTAGGAGAATGTTCATGTTTTTCTTCGCCCCGCGTCCGGATCAATGAAATTTGAGTTGTCCGCCCGGAGTCAAGCGCGAACCGGCTACGGCCGGGCAAGGGTTAATTAAAATGAGGATGAGAATTAGAATTCGCCCGGGCCTTCGATCGTTGAAAATAAATGCCGAAGAAATACGTCCGCAATGCCATCGGGTCTTCGGCGATGACATGCCGTTATACTGCGCGATTTGTCCCACCGCCCCGTGAGGTCCCGGAATTTTCGTTTCATTATTTAATTCAATAACTTAATTAAAGCCTCCCCGGCCCCTCCCGGGGCGGCGATGGAGCTTTGCCGGGATTGGTGCTATGCAACATGCGCCATCGGCGGCGCTGCCCGTCTTCGGATCGGGCCCCCGGGCCCCTCGGGCAGCGGCAGGGGAAACACCGACCGGTTCAAGAGGCGCCTGGGGCGTATCGGGTCATGGCCGGCTCTAACGGAGACAAGCTGATCGGTCCCGCCGATCTCGCGGCCATTGCCGCGCGCTGCGACGGCGCGACCGAAGGTCCGTGGGAAATCCTGGAAGACCGGCTGGTGGACACCGCCTGGGTCAATGCCGCGAC
>DATDPM010000039.1:0-15810 GCA_035292745.1 Alphaproteobacteria bacterium
AGTCGGTCAAGCCGATGCCGGCGGCGTTTCGTCGCGGTCGGGCGCGGGCACGAAATCGGAGGTGAAATCCTGGAACTTGCCGCCCCGGCCCCGGGGGATCGCCGCGACCTCGACGATGGAAAGCCGCGCCGGGTTTTCCGCCACGGCCTTGTCCCAGGCGGCGCGGATGCGCGGATTAAGGATCGGGTACCCGATTTTTTTCGCTTTCCGACCCTGTCCGCAAAAGCGCTGCCAGCGCGCAACCCACGAGAATCGTCTCGGTATGCGAAGGTCTGCTCACGGCACCGGCTCCTTGCCCGTCAAGACATCGAGCAGTCGGTCGGTCACTTTCGCCCAGGTGTAATTTTCGGCGACATGGGCGGGGCCGAGGCGTCGCGCGCGATCCGTCAGGCCTTCATCCGCCACGGCCTGCTCCATCAGCGCGACAAGATGCCGGATGTCGGGAATGAGGCGCGTGCTTTCGGTGACATCCGGATTGAGTCTGCTTTCAATGGGGAGCGCGAATTCGTCGCGCAGAAAGTCGTCAGTCGGGCCTCCTTTCGTGCAGATCGCGGGGAGGCCGCAGGCGATGGCCTCGAGCGCGGGGAGGTAGAATCCCTCGCCCATGTAGGGTGCCACCAGCGCGTCGGCGGCGCGGTAGAGATCGGCGACCCGGGAAAACGACAGGGTGCCGCCGAGATAGCGGGCGTGGGTTTGCAGCGTGCTCCGCTCGGCGCTCGTGAGGTGGCGCGAAAGCTCGGCAAGCGACGCCCGCGAGGCATAGACGTCGTCGAGGCCCTTCATCACGAGCAAGACGTGAGGGTGTTTGTTCGCGACCGCCGCGAAGGCCTTCGCGAGCGGCAGGCCGCCCTTCCACCAATATTGCGCGCCGACGTTGAGGAAAACGAACCGGCCGTCCCAGCCGAACTTGCGACGAAGGTCCGCCCGTTCCTTCGCCGGCGCGGGATGGAAGAAGCGGGTGTCCACGCCGTGGGGCACCACGGCTATGCGCGAGCCTTCCGCGCCGCTCGCGATCAGGCTTCGCTTGGAATACTCGGAGGGCGTGACGAGGGTGATGTCTTGGCCGGCGAGGACCTCCGCCATCTTCCGGCGCCCGGGGATCATGAAGCTTGGAACCTGACCCCTGCCCGTCACGACGAAAACGAAGGTGCGGCCTTGGGGCGCGGTCGAAAATTCGTAAGGGAAGAAGATGCGGAACACCGCGTCGGGCGTTGCGCCGTCGGGCGTGGGAATCGTGGCGAGCGCTTTAGCGTCGTCGACATCGAGGAAGCCCGTGCTGATCTTCCATCGCTTTCCGCGCATCAACCGCTTGTCTTCGGGCTGTGGGATGTCCCGATGGAACAGGCGGACATCTTCGCGTTTCAGGATCTCCAGGCATTGAAACTGATTGACGATGGAAAAGGATTGCGGATAAAAGCGCCAGCCTTCGACGAGGAGCGTGAACATCAGGATGTCGCGCGCTTAGACCTGAGCTGCCCGGTTTTCCGTAGCCGTCAATGACAGAGGTTACCGCATTGCGACCCGCGCTTCGAGCCGCATGATCGGTGCGCTACAGACCACCCGCGCCGGCAGGCGGCGGCGTATCCGGCGGTCCGCGCCGCGCGGGATGGCCCCGCGCTCGCGTATTACTTCCTCGATTTACGCGACGGTTTCGGCGGTGAAGGATCGGAGGTGGGCGAAATTGCAGCTGGCGCTCAATGCGTCCTGCCGCGGGACGGACCTGCGGTGCCGATCAGCCGCCGCAGCTACAAGGCTCAGCGCGGGACCGCCGCAGTCTTGCCGACGGCACGGTTTCCACACGTCCTTCGGGAATTTACAGATAATTAAGATTTTTTAGTATACTGAAAAATTAAGAGAATCGGCCGGCGGATACGCCGGCGATTGCCGCGAGCGGGGGCAGTTTGTCGCAATTGGATCCGAGTCTAGCAAAGAGAATCGAGCGCGAGGTGTCGCTGCTGCGCCCCACCCGGCTCACGCCGGACCAAGTGACCTGGGGCGCCGGCCCGTCACCGGACAAATTCTGGGTTCCGGAAAACATGGTCCCGCTCTGGGGCTCGCCGGAATACGAGTCACTGAGCGATGCGCAGCGCCTGCGGTACAACCAATATTACGCCCTGCAGAAGTCGGAATATTTCATCTGGCTCGAACGCTATCTCGTGATGGCGCCGCTCGCCAAGATTCTGGCGGGCGGCGTTCCCCACGGCTCCCTGGTGAAGCTACTCGAATCCTTCATCGCCGACGAGGAAGGCCATAACGCGAGCCTGCAACACCTGATCGTGACGGCGCGCCCGGACCTCTACAAGAACCGCGTCTTCTATTTCGTCGCGCCGTCGCCGAAATTCCGTCTTGTCACGGCTGCGATCAATTTGGCGCCGCGGACATTATCGGGCTGGGTGCTTTTCGCCGGCGCGATCGAGGAAAACACCATCCTGACCAGCCAATGCTATCGCCAAGCAGGGGACAAGGTGGATCGCCTTTTCGCCGAGGTTTATATGCTCCACGCCCAGGACGAGGCGCGCCACTGCAAATTCGATGCGCTGCTCGCGGAATGGCTGATCGCCGATCAAACCGGCTGGCGCAAGCACGTCAACGCGAAGGTGCTGGAGCTGATTTTCATCACCTATTTCGATCCGAGCTGGGGCTTCGACCGGCCCATCCAACAGCTTGCGGCGGATTTTCCCGAGCTGCGCGGCCGGGAGCTGGCCATGATCCGCCGCTCTCAGGAAGCGCACGCGCCTGCCACCGCGAGCATTTTGATCGACGGCGCAGTCGCCCCTCTCACCTCGAAGAACGCCGAGCGCTACGATATATTGGCCGCTGCGGTCCGCCATCTGATCTCGACAAAGCCTCATTGACGAGCCGCACCTCAAGGAACGAAACATGACCGGGCAAGACCTCACAGCAGCATTGGCGCAGCGCGTGGAGCGCGAAGTGTCGCTGCTGCGCCCGACACGACTGATGATCGAGTCGGTGCTGTGGCGCGGAGGTCCGGCGCCCGACCGGTTCTGGATCCCGGAAAACACGGTGCCGCTCTGGGAGACGCCGGAGTACGGGGCCCTCACCGAGGAGCAGAGGCGCCGCTACAACCACTATTACGCGATGCAGAAAATCGAGAGCTTCATCTGGACCGAAAGCCATCTCATCATCGCGCCGCTCGAACGTCTATTGAAAAAATCCGTTCCTTCGCCGTCGCTACGAACGCTGCTCGACTCCTTCGTCACCGACGAGCGGCACCACGTCGCAACCATCCACCGCCTGCTTGAGCTCGCGCGTCCGGACCTCTACAAGGAGCGCATGTCCTATTTCTTCATTCCGTCGGTGAATTTCCGCCTCGTCACCGGAATCATGACGTCGTTTCCGCGATTACTGCCGAGCTGGGCGCTGCTGATCTGCGCATTAGAGGAAAATACAGTAGCGCTCGCGCATTGCTACCGTCAGGCGCAAGGGGCGGTCGACCCGTTGTTTGCGGAAATCTGTCTCCTCCACGCGCAGGATGAAGGGCGCCATTGCAAGCTCGACATGATCGTCTGCGAATGGCTGCTCGCCGGCCAGTCCGGGGTGAGAAGGGCGCTTAACGCCAAGATGCTCGACCTCGCCTTCCGTGCCTATTTTGATCCCGGCTGGGGACTGGATATCCCGATCAAGCACCTCGTCGCCGATTTTCCGGAACTGCGCGGCCGTGAGCGCACTCTGATGCAGCGCACGAGGGAGATGCGGTCCCCCACCACCGCCGCCGTCCTATTGGACGAGTCAATCGCGCCCATCACCGCGAAAATCGCGGGCCGGTTCGACATGCTCCGGCACGCGATCGAGCATTTGGTTGCGGATTCGTCTCATTGACGCGGCCGCCGAAACGGAACCGGGAGACCGATAGGAGCGAAGCGGTGGCGCCGACATCGAGACCGGATGGCCGGGGCATGACGTGGCATTGGCCCGAATGGCTTAGTATCGGACGTCCGGGCGGCATCGTTTTGGGCGGCTCCGGAGCGGTCATGCTGCGCCGCCTTCACCTATTCTCTGGCGATATCGGAGTGCTTCCCTGGTTCGCGAGCGGGACACCGCCGATAATCGAATTGCCGGCGTACATCCGGATGCGTTGGCTCTCGCCCGAAGAATGGCGAGCCAATCCGGGAATATTGGAAACCCCGCCCGACGTCGTGGCCGAACGGTTCGAAGCGGGCGCGCGGTGCCTGATCGGCTGGGACGACTCGACCGTGCAACTGGTCTATCATCTCTGGGTAACGGAAACCGCAACTTATATTGACTGGATCTTCCGCCACATCAATGTCCCGCCGCAGCACCTGCTGGTCTTCGACGTTTGGGTCCATCCCGATTATCGCGGCGGCAATGTGCATTGGGCCGGCGCGTCCCATGCTTGCGGCGAGGCCGTGCGTTGCGGTCGGCGCTATATTTTCGCCGGCGTCGAGGAACACGAGTATTATATCTTCGCGACCAAATACGCGCGCCTAAGTCTGGGGCTCATCGTTCCCCATTCGCGCATCGTCGGGGTCAAGATGTTTGGGATGAAGTTCCATTTCACCCGCGGCCCGTCGGCGCGGCTGGCGGAATTCAGCAAACGGCTGCGGCGGATGTTCGGCCAACAAAAACCGGCCTGACGGGCCGTCGCCGCGCCGATGCCGACAAACCTGGAACTGGAACTCGCCGAGCAATCGCGCTGGCGCCTGCGCCCGGAATGGTCGAACGCCGATTGGTTCGATCGGGTGCTGCGCAACGAGTTTCTTGCACCCGACGAGCACCGGCGAAGAGAGAACGCCACCGTTGCCGCCCTGATCCGAACCGTCGCGGCGCGGGTTCCCTATTACCGGAATCTCCTTAAGCGACTGCGCACCGAACCCGGCGACGTTCGCGGCGTGGCGGACCTCGCGATCCTACCGCCGTTGACCCGCACCGAGGTTCAGGAGCGCGGGCGCGAGCTCCAACCCGACAATCCAGCCCCGCAGGAAAGGCCGACCGGCACCGTGCGAACCTCGGGAAGCACCGGCAAGCCGGTGGTGGTGTTAATCACTCCCCGCGTGTTCCAAATGTTCGCCGTGTTCAAACAACGCGAATGGCGTTGGTTCCGGTTCGATCCGTCGCTGCGCTTCGGCTCAATTCGCCCAGCGGACGACCTGCCCCCGACGCAGGACGGAAAACTCATCAACCGCGGCCAAGCGAGCCATTTGCCGTATTGGCCGCTGGTCGGCGTCTACTTCCGCACCGGCCCCTTCATCGGTTTCAGCAACCGCAATTCGATCGAAGCCCAGGCTCAATGGCTGCGCGAGAATCGCCCCGATTATCTCCTGATGCAAGCGGCGGAGCTGGAGCATCTGGCCCTCCAGTTTCCCGACGACAGGCGCGACGTCGGCCTCAAGGGCTGCCTGGGTATTTCCCAGCAGCTCACCGACGAGATGCGCGCGCGCATTGAGCGCGCCTTCGGCGTCCCGGTGGGCGAGAATTACGGGCTCAACGAGGTCGGGCTGGTTGCCACGCGCTGCCCGGAAGGCGGGCGCTATCACGTCCACACCGAAAATTGCTTCGTGGAAATCGTAGACAAGGAGGGCAACCCCTGCCGTCCCGGCGAGTGGGGCCGAATTCTGGTGACCTCGTTTGCGAACCCGGCCCAGCGGCTCATCCGCTACGACGCCGACGATCTGGCGCAAGTCGCGGAAGGCCCCTGCGCCTGCGGCCGCACGCTGCCGTCCTTCGCCGGGTTGCGCGGCCGCTACCGCCGCACGTCGCTGCTGCCACCGGGAACCTGGGAGTACTGGATCGCGTTCCAGATGGCCTTGACCCGCATGCCGCACGACGTCTCGCGCCCGTTGCGCCAGTATCAACTCCACCAGTTCAAGGACGGGCGATTCGAGTTGCGTTTGGTGACAACCGCGCCGCTCTCCGAGCAGTTCGAAAGCGTGATCCAGGACTTCTGGGAGAAGGAAGGGCCGGGGACCGGCGCGCCGCTGCGCATTGTTACGGTCGAAGAGATCCCGCTTCCCGCCGGCGGCAAGTTCCAGAACTTTACGTCCGATTTCGCACCGCTTGGTCCAGAAGTCGCGATGCAAAGCGCAAGCACACCGGTCCCATCCTGATCGGGCAGGAGATCGCGGCTTGCTAGGCTCCGCTTGCGCGGGTGCCAGCGCGCCTGCTCGGCCTTTTCCTCCGCCAGGCGCTCCGCGTTCAAGCCGCTTGCCGCTTCATCCGCCATCTCTTCCCTCGCGGGCAATGTGGACCTCGATGCCCTCCCCCTCCGCGGCCAAGGCGGCGAAGACGCCGGGGCCGAGCGGGAGATCGCGCACGGTCCAACCGCCGTGTTGCGGCTTTGAGCTTGGGCGCGCCAGCCCGGTTCCCTGCGCCTTGGCGAGCGCCTCGCGGCGGACCCACAGGCGATAAGCGGCGCGGGCGCGATCCCGCGGCGGCAAGGCGCGCAGCGCCGATTGCTCTACGGGCGCGAAGGCCGCGGTCATTAACGCGTCCATCCCGTCCGGCGCGAGGGCGCGCGGGCGCTCGACATCCACCCCGACTTCGCGGCCCAACCCAAACGCGATCAACAGCAGGCCGCCGCCGTGGGAGAGATTGAAGCGCAGGGGATGGGGTTTGCCGTCGTGCACGAGATAAGGTTTCCCGAACGCGTTGCGCGCGAATTCGAGCGCGGCAGGTGCGTACGCCGCGGCGCGCCCGAGAACCGCGCGCAGCATGCCGTGGGCGGCGACGAATCTGGCGCGGTCCGTCTCGCGGAGGAAACGCGCGGCCCGAGCGCGCTCGTCATGCGAGAGACTCTCCCAATAACCGGCGAGGGCGCGGGGCGGAATATCGAGCGCGGCGAGGACGACCGCGACGGGTGCGCTCATGATCGCAGCCCTTTCGGCACGGGGAGCGCCGAAAGCCGCGCGTCGGGCGTTACGGCGAAGCCGGCGCACAGCGACGCGAAATCCGAGAGGATCGTTCGCGCATCGGCTTCACTGAAAATATCGGCATTGAAAGCGAGAGCGCAATCGAGCCCGGTTTCGCTTTCGCCGACGTCGAAGGTGAGGTCGAAGCGCGCATGCTCGTTTTCCACATGAAATTCGGTGAAGCGCACGCCCGCGCCTTCGCCCTGCACCGCGGGCAGATTGCGCATCTGGAACAGGACGGGGACGAGCGCGACCGGGCTTTCGCCCGGTGACGGCGCGGGCGCGAGCGCCGCGAGGCGGGAGATGGGCATGTCGTGATGGGCGAAAGCCGAGACCGCCCGCCCGCGGGTGCGGGCGACGAGCGCGCGCGGGGTGGGATCGCCGCTGACGTCGCCGCGGAGCGGCAGCGCGTTGAAGAACAGGCCGATCAGGTTTTCGCATTCCGCGCGCTCGCGCCCGGCGACCAGACACCCCGTTACGACATCGCCGGCGCCGGTGTAGCGGGCGATGAGCGCGTGGAACACGGCAAGCAGCGCCATATAAAGAGTGGCGCCTTCGGCGCGCCCGAGTTGCCGCAGGTCTGAGACGACTTCGCTGGGGATCGCGCGGCGGGCCTCGCCGCCGCGAAGGCTGGGGCGCGCGGGCCGTGACTTGGCAAAGGGCAGGACCGGCGGGCGCGGCGCGCCCTTCAGCGTTTCCTTCCAGAATTTTTCCAGGGCGGCGAGGCGCGCGCCCGCGATCTCGCGGCGCTGCCAGGAGGCGAAATCGCCGTAGCCGACGGGGAGTTGCGGCAGGGACGCGGGCGTGCCGCGAACCTCCGCGCCGTAGAGCACGGCGAGCTCACGCGCGAACACCGCCATGGACCAGCCGTCGAAGACGGCGTGGTGGACGACGAAGGCGAGGATATGCGTGGATTCCGCGAGCCGGATCAGTTTCGCGCGCCACAAAGGAAGGGAGTCGAGCGCGAAGGGCCGGCCTGCCAGCGCCTTGGCCTCGGCCTTTGCGCGCGCCAACGAATCCGCCTGGGAAAGCGAGGACAGGTCGGAAATTTCGAGCATGACGGGGGCCGCGGGTGCGATGCGCAACTGCCGCGCGCCCGCTTTGCCGGTGAACGTCATGCGCAGCGATTCGTGGCGGGCGACGAGGGCGGAGAAGGCGCGGGACAGCGCCGCGCCATCGAGCCGCCCTTCGAGGACGAGCGACGAGGGCCGGTTCGAGGCCGGGCTTTCCGGCGCGTTGTCCTCGAGCGACAGCCACCATTCCTGGGAAAAGGACGGCGGCGGCGGTGCGCCTTCGGGCCGGCGCGCGATGGGCGTCGCGCGCGCGCGTTGCTTCGTCGCCACGCGCGCCGCCATTTCGGCGACGGTGGGCGTGTCCCAGACGTCGGCCATGGTGAGCGCAAGCGACAGCGCGGCATTGACCTTGGCGACCATCTGGGCGGCCAGGATCGAATCGCCGCCGAGATCGAGGAAGGGCGCGTGGATGCCGACAGTCTCGACATGCAACACCTCGCGCCACAATTCGCACAGAAGGGATTCAAGCGCGTTTCCGGGCGGCGTCGCATCGGCGGCGCTTTCCCCGCGCGCGGGCGCGATGTCGAGGCGCTTCGCCAGGCCGGCGCGCTGGATCTTTCCGGTCGCGCCCTTGGGTATGGCATCGACCACCACGAGATGACGCGGCAGCTTGAAGTAAGTCAGGCGCCGGCTCGCGAATTCCTTGAGCTGGGGCACGGTTGCCGATGCGCCGGGCTTGAGCACCACGGCGCAGCCCACCTCCTCGCCCAGGCTTTCGTCGGGAACCGGGAAGGCCGCGGCCTCTGCGACCGACGGGTGCGCCAGCAGCGCCTCCTCGACTTCGCGGGGCGCGATCTTCTCGCCGCCGCGATTGATGATCTCCTTGATGCGGGAAATCAGCGTCAGATAGAGGTCCGCGTCGAACATGCCGAGATCGCCGGTGCGGAACCAGCCGTCGACGAAGGCCGCGGCGTTGGCTCGCGGGTTTTCCAGATAGCCGCCGCTGACATTGGGGCCGCGGATGACGACCTCGCCCGGCCGGCCCGGCGGAAGGTGCTTGCCGTCCGCGCCCAGAATCGCGATCTCGGGCCCCGCCGCCAGGCCCACCGTTCCCGGCTTGCGCTTCGCGGGGGGAAGCGGGTTGCTCGCCATCTGATGGGCGGCCTCGGTCATGCCGTAGGATTCGATGACCGGCGCGTTGAAAATGCGCTCCAGGCTTTCCAGCACCGAGGGCGGAAGGGCGGCGGAAGAGGAGCGGATGAAGCGGAGCCCGGCCCGCGCGATCGCCTGGCGATGCTGCGCGGCGCGCGCGAGCAGCGATTGATACATGCTGGGCACGGCGGTGACCCAACTCGGCGCGAAGGTCTCCATCCAAGAGAAGAAGCCGATGGCATGGAAGCCGGGCGGCACGACGATGCTGCCGCCCGAATAAAGCGGCGCCAGCAAGGCCGCCACCAGCCCGTGGATGTGAAACAGCGGCATGACGCACAGCCCGCGGTCGGCCGGGGACAGCGCGAGCGTCGCCGCGACGGCCCGCGCCGAGGCGAGAAGATTGGCATGGGTCAGCGGCACCAGTTTCGGTTTCGCCGTGGTGCCCGAGGTGTGGAGCAGCAAGGCGACGTCGCCGGGCTTGGCCTTGCCCGTCTTCCCGGCGCGGGATTTCGCCGGCGGCGTTTCGAGAGCGAAGACGCCGGCCCCGGCGCCGGGCTTCACGCGCAACACCGGGATGCCGAGCTTGCGCGCCGCCTTGGCCGCCTCGTTCCCGCCATCCGCTTCGACGATGAGCGCGGCGGGTTTGAGCGCGGTCAGATAGGATTCGAATTCCGCGGCGATGTAAGCGGGATTGAGCGGTGCGGCGATGCCGGCGCAGGCCGCGGCGAGAAAGGCGGTCGCGGCCTCGGGACCGGGGGCGAGGGCGATGGCGACGCGCGAATTTCTCCCGATCCCGCATCGCGAAAGCGCCGAGGCGGCGGACGCGACATGGCGCGCAAGCGCCTCATAAGTGACGGGATCGCGGCCGGGGGCAAGCAGCGCGAGGGCGTTCGGGGCGGCTTGGGCGCGCTCCGCGACGAGCTCGGGGATCGTCGCCGCCGCTTTCATCGCCGCGAGGCGGCGCGCCGGCGCGCCGCGCTCACGAGGCGAGCTCGGAGCGGAAGTCCTCGAACTTGCCGCTTTTGCTGCGCTCTATCGCGTCGTGATAGGTGAAGGCGATGGCGAACCCGGCGCCCACCTCGGCCGCGATCACGGCGCGGATCTTGTCCTCGTCCGCGGCGGTGAGCGGGCGCGTCGCCACCACGCGCACCTCGAGATCGGCCGGCGTCTTCTGGACGATCTGGTATTGGCTGACCGGCGCGACCTTGGCGAATTTGTCGCCGCCGAAATAGGGCCAGAGCTGCGCGCCGCCGGGCAGCGTCAGCATGTTGCGCACGCGCCCCAAGACGCGGGTGATGACCGGAAGCCCGCGCCCGCAGGAACAGCGGTCGCCCGTCACCGCGTAGTCGCCCACCGCGTAACGGATGAGCGGCATGGCGAAATTGTGCAGCGGCGTCACCACCATGCGCCCGGTCTCGCCCGGCTTGCAGGGGCGCCCCTCTTCGTCCAGCACCTCGACCAGCGCGTTCTCGGACTGGATGTGATAGTGCTCGTGCTCCGGGCATTGCAGGGCGATGTAGCCGACCTCCTGCGTGCTGTACATGTCCACCACCTTGACCCCCCACACCTCGCGGCAGGCCTTGCGCACGTCCGGGTGAAGAACCTCGGACAGCGTCTCGACGCAGCGCAGATTGGGGAATTCGATCTTCCGCTCCCGGCAATGCACCAGCAGCGCCATCAGATTCGAGGGGTAGGTGATGAGATATTCGGGATTTTCGCGCTGCAGCCATTCGATCTGCTGTTCCACCGGCGTCGAGATGGCGAGTAACACCGACGGGCCGGCGGCCAGCACCGGATCGGTCGCCGGCCCCCAGCCGTTGTGATGCGCCCCGTCGGGGTATTGGCCGCCGCCGGCGCGGTTGTGGCGGATGGCGGCGAGCTTCTTGGTCACGTCGAAGCCGTGCCAGAGCTGATCGCGCAGCGTGAAGGCCAGCCAGAAGAATTGCGTCAGCTGCGTGCCGCGCACGGTGACCGGCATGCCGGTCGAGCCCGAGGTGGAAAGCGTGTGGGCCTTGCCGTGCGCCTTGGGCACCGCCTGGCTTACCAGCGCATCGCCGGCGGTTTGGATGTCGCGGCGCGTGAGGAGCGGAATCCGCGACCATGACTCTTCATCGAGCGGGCTTTCCGGATTTATCCCCGCATCGGCGAAACGCGGCCGATAAAACGGCACGGTCTTGGCGGCGTGACGGAGCAGGGACCCGAGCTGGCGGAACTGCTGGGCGCGGAGCACCTCTCCCGGCCACCATTGGGTCTGTTCCAGCTGGAATTGCATGGCGAGCGTCGCGCTTGCGCGCGGGTCGCCGATTGCGGGCCAGACCAGCCCTTCGGTCGTCGATTTGAAGGTGTGGAACACGATCGCCCCGCAGCATCCGGCGGCCGTCACGGGCGATCACGGGATCGCGCCGGCGGCTCCGCCCCCGGCCATAATGTCGGCGGCGCGCCGAAAGTGCAACGCGCGAGCCGAAGCCTTGCTGCTAGCGGGACGTCACCTTATCCCACTCATGCGCCATGACGAGGTCGACGAAGGCGTGCACGGCGGCGCCGCGCTGACGGTTGCCGCCGCCGTCATGCTGCACAACCTGTCCGGGCTCGGCGCGGGCTACGGGATCGCGCGGCTGCTCGGCTTCACCGAGGCCGAATGCCGTACCATCGGCATAGAAGTCGGCATGCAGAATTCCGGCCTCGGCGTGGCGCTGGTCCTGAAGCACTTTTCCGCCGCCGCGGCGCTGCCCAGCGCCCTGTTCAGCATCTGGCACAATCTCTCGGCCGCGGCGGCGGCGGCGTTTTGGACGCGGCGCGGCGCGAATCCCTAGGAGTTCGCTGCCCAATCGGCAGGCAGAGCGAAGATTCGGGATGCGGCGGGCAGTTTGCATCTGCTAAGACTCGACCGGTGACTGGAGTTTGCCATCCATGCGCCTCACGCGACTGACCGATTATTCCTTCCGTGTGCTCATCTTTCTCGCCGCCAACGAGGGGCGGCACGCGACCATCCGCGAAATCGCGGCGCGCTATAACATTTCCCGCAACCATCTGATGAAGGTCGCCAACCTGCTGGCGCGCCACGGATTCGTGCGGGCGATGCGCGGCCGCGGCGGCGGACTCGCGCTCGCGCGGGCGCCGGAAGAGATCGGGCTGGGCGACGTGGTGCGCCGGCTCGAGGACGATTTCGCGGTCGTCGCGTGCATGGGCGACGGCGGCGCATGCCGCATCGAGTCCGCCTGCGCCTTGAAGCCGCTGCTCTCGAAGGCGGTCGGCGCCTTCCTCGACGTGCTGGACGGGGCGACGCTCGCCGATCTCGTGCGCCAGCCCAAGGTGCTGGTCAGCTTGCTGGATCGCCCCGGCTTCCAGGCGCGGCGGCGCGAGGCGGGACCCAAGGTCGCATCCTAGGCGCGGCGATGCACAAGCCGGCGCCGGTCGCCCATCCCGTCCACGAAATTGTCCAGGCGCGGTTCAGCCCCCGCGGCTTTTCCGATCGCCAGGTCGATGCGGAAACGCTCGCCTCGCTGTTCGAGGCGGCGCGATGGGCGCCTTCCTCCTTCAACGAGCAGCCTTGGGGATTCGTGTTCGCCGGGCGCGCCGACGCGGAGGCGTTCAACCGCATTCTCGATTTGCTCACCCCCGGCAACCAGAGCTGGGCGCATACCGCCGCCGCGCTCATGATCTCGGTGGCGCGATCGAATTTCGAGCGCAACGGCAAGCCCAACCGCCACGCCTTCCACGACGTGGGGCTGGCCTCCGGCGCGATGGCGTTCCAGGCGGCGGCGATGGGGATGGGCGTTCACATGATGGCGGGGTTCGACGCCGCGAGAGCCAAAAGCGAGCTCAAAATTCCCGACGGCTTCGAGCCGGTGGCCGCGATCGCCATCGGCTATCCGGAATCGCCGGAGCGCATGCCGGATGAAATGCGCGAGAAAGCGCTGAAGCCGCGCAGCCGCAAGCCGATCGCCGAATTCGTCTTCGCCGGCCAATGGGGCGGGACGCCACGGGGCATTTCGTGACCCGGCGCGCGGTCTCGCCATAGGCCATGGCCAAAGCGGCAGCCAAGAAGAAGCGCCCGGCGCCCACGGCCCTTGCCGTTCGCCACGTCGCCTTCGAGGATCTGGGAAGCCTGGCCGCGGTGCTGCGCGGGCGCGGCTTCAAGATCGGCTATCGCGACGCGGGCCGCCACGACCTTCGCGCCGTGGACGCGCTCAAGCCCGATTTGCTGGTGGTGCTGGGCGGGCCGATCGGGACTTACGAGGAAAACACCTATCCGTTCCTGCGGGATGAATTCCGGCTGATCGAGAAAAGGCTGGCCGCCAAGCGGCCGATCATCGGCATTTGCCTGGGCGCGCAACTGATGGCCTGGGTGCTGGGGGCGCGCGTCTATCCGGGACCGCGCAAGGAGATCGGCTGGGGACCGTTGAAACTGACCGCCGAGGGCGCGCGCTCCTGCCTCAAGCATCTATCGCCCGACCAGACCCGGGTGCTTCATTGGCACGGCGACACCTTCGATCTGCCCCAAGGGGCGATGCCGCTCGCCTCGACCGACGTGTGCGCGAACCAGGCCTTCAGCTTGGGCAAACATGCCCTCGCCCTGCAGTTCCATGCCGAGGTCGCGGCAAAGAACATCGAGCGCTGGCTCATCGGCCATGCCTGTGAGATCGCGGCCGCGCCGGGCGTTTCGGCCGAGGACCTGCGGGCGCAGACGCGGCGTTTCGCCCCCGCCCTCGAAGCGCAAGGCCCCAAATGCTTCGGGGCGTGGCTTGACGGCGCGGGGTTGAAATCCCACGTCTCGCCCAAGACCAAGCGATAGGCGGGAGAGCGATGATCACCAAACGCCCTGCGCGCGAGCGCGGGATCGGCCGCGCGTCCTGGCTGGACAGCCGCCACAGCTTTTCCTTCGCCGATTACTACGACCCGGCGCATATGGGCTTCCGCAGCCTGCGCGTGATCAACGAGGATATGATCGCGCCCGGCGGCGGCTTCGCCACCCACGGCCACCGCGACATGGAGATTCTGACCTATGTGCTGGACGGCGCGCTCGCGCATCGCGACAGCCTCGGCAACGGCTCGACCATCCGCCCGCGCGAAGTGCAGCTGATGCACGCCGGCACCGGCATTCAGCACAGCGAGTTCAACGCCTCGAAGACCGAGCCCGTGCATCTGTTGCAGATCTGGATCTTGCCCGAGCGCGAAGGGGCGACGCCCGGATATCAGCAGAAGGCGTTCCCGCCGGCCGAGATGGCGGACCGGCTGCGCCTGGTCGCGTCGCACGACGGCGGCGACGGCTCGCTCGTCATCCATCAGGACGCCGCGGTCTATGCCGGAAATATCAGACCGGGCGGCAAGCTCGACCACGCGCTGGCGCCGGGGCGCCACGGCTGGGTGCAGGTGGCGGGCGGCGCGCTTGTCCTCAACGGCGTATCGCTTGCGGCCGGCGACGGCGCGGCCGTAACGGGCGAGACCAAGCTTTCGTTCGAGGCCAGCGAAGACAGCGAGATACTTTTCTTCGATCTCGCCTGAATAAACCCGGCGGCGCGGCCGTCCATCCCATACATGATCATGAACGGCGGCTGAACGCGGCGCGCGCGGCGCCACGATAATGCCACAGACATTACGCGGCTTGCCCCGCAGGTTCCCATGGCACCTTGCGTGTAACGGTTATCGAGTTCGCATTTAACCGGAGCACGGCGAGGTATTGAGATGTCCACGAACACGAGTTGGCGGAAATTGACGGCTTCGGCGCTGGCGCTGATCTTGGCGAGCGCCTCCACCGTGGCCGATTCCACCGTAACCGTTGCCGCCGATCTTTCCGGCGGCGCGGCCGCGGACACCGCGGATGCCGTGAACCTGCCCGATCCGCCGGGGCGCGTCGGGCGCCTGAGCTTCATGGAGGGTACGGTTTCCTTCCACGCGGCGGAGCAGACCCAGTGGTCGCCGGCCACGCTCAACTTCCCCGTGACCTCGGGCGATTCGTTCTGGACCGAGCCGAATTCGAAGGCCGAGATCCAGGTCGGGCCGGCCGAGATCCGCATGGATCAGCGGAGCGAAATCGATGTGGTCCGCATCGACGACGACGCGACCCAGATCGCGCTCCGGCAAGGCCATGTGAACCTGCATCTGCCGGTGCTGCCCGAGGGCGGCGTCGAGGTGCTGACCGCCCACGGCAAGGTGATGCTGACCCAGGCCGGCCGCTATCGCATCGATGCCGGCCGGATGACCGGCGATCGGCCCGCCGACCGGATTCAGGTGAGCGTGCTGGACGGCGAGGCGCGCATCGACGCTTCGAGCGGCACCCGTGTGATCGCCGCGGGCGAGAGCGTGTTCGCGAGCGGCGAGCCGGTCGCGTTCACGCTGACGACCGCCCAGGCGGACGCCTTCGACGACTGGGCGCGCTCGCGCGAGCCGGTTCCGGCGGCGGCGGCCCCTGCCGCGGCGGCGGGGAATGCCGCGCCGCCGATCGTGTGGAACGGCGGCCGGGTGACGCCGACCGGGCCTTCCCAGACTCTGAATTACGTGTCGCCGGAGATGACCGGCTATCAGGACCTGGACGGCTACGGGACCTGGGCCACGGCCGCCGATTACGGGCCGCTCTGGTATCCGTCGCGCGTGCAGGCCGGTTGGGCGCCCTATCGCTACGGCCATTGGGCCTTTGTGGCGCCGTGGGGCTGGACCTGGATCGACGACCAGCCCTGGGGCTTCGCGCCCTTCCATTACGGGCGCTGGGTGCTGGTGCACGACCGCTGGGGCTGGTGCCCCGGCAGCTTCGCGCGGCG
>DATDPM010000040.1:0-20981 GCA_035292745.1 Alphaproteobacteria bacterium
CGCGATCATCCGCCCCAGCGGCCTGCCGCCGAAGATATGGATGTGGAAATGGGGCACTTCCTGGCCGCCGTCCCGGCCGTGGTTGGCGAGCATCCGGTAGCCCTTGGCGGGCAATCCCAATTTTCGCGCCACCGCGCCCACGGCGCGGAAGAATCCGGCGATCTCTTCCGCGCTGGCCTTGCTGCTGAAGTCGTCCATCGAGACGTATTGGCCTTTGGGGATCACCAGCACATGGACCGGGGCCTGGGGCTGGATGTCGTGGAAGGCCAGCGCCCATTCGTCCTCATAGATCTTTTTGCTGGGGATCTCGCCCCGCAGGATCTTGGCGAACACGTTGTTCGGATCATAAGCCATGATGCTCACCCTCGCGCCAAATCAACCGGGCCGCGTCACGCGTCGCCGCGCGACTTCTTCTCCGCGTGCCCCGACGTTCCCTCGCGCCGTTTCAGTTCCGCGCCGACCTCGCCGGGGGAAATCCGCAGCCGCGCCCACAGCACGAGAAGATGATAGATCAGATCGGCGCTCTCGCGGACCGCCGCCGGCTTGTCTTCCCGCGCCGCGGCGATCATGGTCTCCACCGCCTCCTCGCCCATCTTGCGGGCCACTTCGTCCGTGCCCTTGGCCAGCAGGCTCGCGGTGTAGGAGGTATTCGGATCGCCGCCGCGGCGCTGTTCGATCACGGCGAACAGCCGCTCGATCATGCCGTTGTCATCGCCTGCCATGATCCCCCCGCTCGACGGCGTCATGCCGCGTGGCCGTCAATTTGCCTAGCAGATTCCCCGGTTCGTGTCACCGCACCCGGGGCAGCACGTCGCGCACCGCAATCCCGGCGGCCTTCATATGGGCCTTCGCCTCGCCGATGGTGTGCTCGCCGAAATGGAAGATCGAGGCCGCCAGCACCGCCGTCGCGTGCCCGTCCCGGATCCCTTCCACCAGATGATCGAGCGTGCCCACGCCGCCCGAGGCGATCACCGGCACCGGCACCGCGTCCGCGACCGCGCGCGTCAGCGGAATGTCGAATCCCAGCCGCGTCCCGTCCCGGTCCATGGAGGTGAGCAGGATTTCTCCGGCGCCCAGCTCCACCACCTGCCGCGCCCAATCGACCGCGTCCTTGCCCGTGGCGTTGCGCCCGCCGTGGGTGAAGACCTCGAAATGCTCCGGCCCCGTTGCCTTCGCGTCGATCGCCACGACGATGCACTGGCTGCCGAATTTCTCCGAAGCCTCGCGGATGAAATCCGGGCGGGCCACCGCCGCGGTGTTGATCGAGACCTTGTCCGCCCCCGAGCTCAATAGCCTGCGGATGTCCTCGACGGTGCGCACGCCGCCGCCCACGGTCAGCGGCATGAAGCATTGCTCGGCCGTGCGCGCCACCACGTCGAACAGCGTGTCTCGATTCTCGTGGCTGGCCGCGATGTCGAGGAAGCAAAGCTCGTCCGCGCCCTGCCCGTCGTAAATGCGCGCCTGTTCCACCGGATCGCCGGCGTCCACGAGCCGCACGAAATTGATGCCCTTGACGGTGCGGCCGTCCTTCACGTCGAGGCAGGGGATGATCCGCATTTTCAGCATGGCGGATCCTCGAGCACGGCGAGCGCCTGTTGCAGATCGAGCCTGCCGTCGTAAAGCGCGCGGCCGACGATCACGCCCTCGATGCCGGAACCGGAAACTTTCTTCAGCGCCTTGATGTCGTCCAGCGAGGCCACGCCGCCCGAGGCGATGACCGGGATCGAAAGCCGTGCCGCGAGCTCGGCGGCCGCTTCCACGTTGAGGCCGGCCATGGTCCCGTCGCGCTCGATGTCGGTGTGGATGATGGCCGCCGCCCCCGAATCCTCGAATTTCCGCGCGAGATCGAGCACGCTCACCTCGCTGGCTTCCGCCCAGCCTTCCACCGCCACGCGCCCGCCCTTGGCGTCGATGCCGATCGCGACCCGGTTGGGAAACTTGCGGCAGGCCGCGCGCACGATCTCCGGCGCGCGCAAGGCCAGCGTTCCCAGCACGACGCGGGCGATGCCGCGCTCCAGCCAGCGCGCCACCGTATCCAGGTCGCGGATGCCGCCGCCCAGCTGCACCGGAACCGAGACGGCGGCCAGGATCGCATCCACCGCCGCGGCGTTCATGGGCTTGCCGGCAAAGGCCCCGTCGAGATCCACGACATGAAGCCGTTGGCAGCCTTGCGCGGCGAATTTGCGCGCCTGTCCGCCCGGATCGTCGCTGAAGACGGTGGCGCGGTTCATCTCGCCCCGCCACAGCCGCACGCACTGGCCTTGCTTGAGGTCGATCGCCGGATAAAGCAGCATCACGGCCGCCAGGCGAGGAAATTGCCGATCAAACGCAGCCCCAGCGCCTGGCTCTTCTCGGGATGGAACTGGGTCCCCACCAGATTGTCGCGCCCGACCATGGCGGCAATCGCGCCGCCGTAGTCCACTTCGGCGATCACATTCGCCGCGTTCGAGCACGCCAGGTAATAGCTGTGGACGAAATAGGCGTCGCCGCCGGATTGGAGTCCCGCCAGCAGCGCATGGCGGCCGGGGCGAAACCTCAGGTCGTTCCACCCCATGTGCGGAATCTTGAGCCCCGGGTCGGACGGCGTGAGGCGGCGCACTTCGCCCGCGATCCAGCCCAGCCCCTGATGCACGCCGTGCTCGAGCCCGCGCTCCGCCATCAACTGCATGCCGACGCACACGCCGAGGAAAGGCTTGCCGCCGCGGATCACGTGGCGCTCCAGCGCCTCGATCATTCCGGGCAGCGCTTCGAGGCCGCGCTTGCAGTCGGCGAAGGCGCCCACGCCGGGAAGCACCACCTGGCTCGCGTCCTCGAGATCGCGCGGTTTCGTGGCGATGATGACGCGCGCCTTGTGCCCGTCCGCCAGCGCCGCCGCCTCGATCGCCTTGGCGGCGGAGCGCAGATTCCCCGATCCGTAATCGATCACGGCGACGGTCATGCGGCGCCCAGTGCGGGAATGCGCTCGAAGGCGCGCCGCTCGGCGGCGGCGATATCGGCTGCCGCGATCACGCCGACTTCGCGATAACCCTTGCGCGCCAGCTCGAAGCGGACGAAGTCGTTGCCGAATGCGCCGAGCAGCACGAAGAATGCCAAGCTCAACACGCTCTGCGCTTCGGGCGAGAGATGCGCGCCGGCGATGACGCCGCTGATCGCGCCCTGGGCGAGAAAAATCAGGACGGCCGTCACCCACATTCCCTTTGCCAGCGCCCAGAACAAACTGAACAGGAAGGCCGGCCAGGAGAAGCCTTCCTTGACGAAGCGGATGTCGCGCTCGCGATTGGCGCGCTCCGGGCCGAGATGGACGGTATAGATACGCATGGCCTCAACCCTTGGCCGGGCGCGCCACCGCGCTAGAGAGAGCCGCCGAGCGTTCCCTTGGTGGAGGGCACCGCGTCCGAGCCCCTGGGGTCGATCGTGACCGCCGCGCGGAGCGCCCGGGCGAGTCCCTTGAAGCAGGACTCGACGATGTGGTGGTTGTTCTCGCCATAAAGACACTCGACGTGGAGCGTGATGCCGGCGGATTGCGAAAACGCCTTGAACCACTCCTTGAACAGTTCGGTGTCCATTTCCCCGAGCTTGCCGCGGCTGAACGCCACCTTCCAGACGAGATACGGCCGGTTCGAGGCGTCCACCGCCACGCGGGTGAGCGTCTCGTCCATGGGCGAAAGCGCCGAGCCGTAGCGCATGATGCCGCGCCGCTCGCCCAGCGCCTTGGACACCGCCTCGCCGATGGCGATGCCGCTGTCCTCGGTGGTGTGATGGAAATCGATATGCAGGTCGCCCTTGGCCTCGAGCTCCAGGTCGATGAGGCTGTGGCGCGAGAACTGCTCCAGCATGTGGTCGAGGAAGCCGATGCCCGTGGAGACATGCGACTCGCCCCGCCCGTCGAGATCGACGGCGACCTTGATTCGCGTTTCCTTGGTGTTGCGCTCGACGACGGCCTTGCGCATGGGCGCTCCTTCGCCGGCAGGCGGCTTCGCCCGCCGAATCTGCGCCGAGGTTTTAGCAGGAAGCCAAGGGGCGCGCCACCCCCGCGGGCGGCGCAAACCTGCGGCGCTTGGCCCGGGCTTGACCCTGCCGCGGGAAGGGGCCAAATACCGTGGCTTACGGCGAAAGCCCCGATCCTCACCCACTGATCCGCGAATTTCCGAGCCGCCCATGACAGACACCCAACTTTGGCACGGCACCACCATCCTTTCGGTGCGCAAGAACGGCGACGTGGTGGTCGCCGGCGACGGCCAGGTCTCGGTCGGCCAGACCATCATGAAGTCCAACGCGCGCAAGGTTCGCCGCCTGGGCGACGGGTCGGTGATCGCCGGCTTCGCCGGGGCCACCGCCGACGCGCTGACGCTGTTCGAGCGCCTGGAAGCCAAGCTGGAACAGCATCCCGGCCAGCTCACCCGCGCCTGCGTCGAGCTGGCCAAGGATTGGCGCATGGACCGCTACCTGCGCCGGCTCGAGGCCATGATGGCGGTCGCCGACAAATCGGTTTCGCTCGTGCTCACGGGAACCGGCGACGTGTTGGAGCCCGAAGACGGGCTCATCGGCATCGGCTCGGGCGGCATGTACGCGCTATCCGCCGCCCGCGCGCTGATGCCGAATGACGGCATGGACGCCGAGGCCATCGCGCGCCGCGCCATGGACATCGCCGCGGGCGTGTGCGTCTACACCAACACCAATGTCGTGATCGAGAAGCTTTAGCCGTTATGACGTCGTTCACCCCGCGCGAGATCGTTTCCGAGCTCGACCGCTTCATCGTCGGCCAGGAAGACGCCAAGCGAGCGGTGGCCATCGCGCTCCGCAACCGCTGGCGCCGGATGCAGCTTTCCGAAGAGCTGCGCGAAGAAGTGTTGCCGAAAAACATCCTGATGATCGGCCCGACCGGCGTGGGCAAGACCGAGATCGCGCGCAGGCTTGCGCGCCTCGCCGACGCGCCGTTCCTGAAGGTCGAGGCGACCAAGTTCACCGAGGTCGGCTATGTCGGGCGCGATGTGGAATCGATCATCCGCGATCTCGTGGAAATCGCGCTTGCCATGGCGCGCGAACGCGCGCGCAAGGAAGTCGCGGCCCGCGCCGAGATCCACGCCGAGGAGCGCGTGCTCGACGCGCTGGTGGGCGATCAGGCCGGCACCGATACGCGCGCCAAGTTCCGCCGGATGCTGCGCGCCGGCGAGATGAACGACAAGGAAATCGAAATCCAGGTCACCGAAAGTCTCTCGCAGACTCTCCCCACCTTCGAGATTCCCGGCGCGCCCGGCGCCAGCATGGGCATGATCAATCTGAGCGACATGCTCGGCAAGGCCTTCGGCGGCACGCAGAAGCCCAAGCGCCTGTCGGTCGAGGACGCCATGGAGATCTTGATCGCGGAGGAAAGCGACAAGCTGCTCGATCACGAGAAGGTGACGCGCGAGGCGCTGACCAACGTCGAGCAGAATGCCATCGTGTTCCTCGACGAGATCGACAAGATCAGCGCGCGCTCGGATCGCATCGGCGCGGACGTGAGCCGCGAGGGCGTGCAGCGCGATTTGCTGCCCTTGATCGAAGGCACGATGGTTGCGACCAAGTACGGCACGGTCAAGACCGACCACATCCTGTTCATCGCCTCCGGCGCCTTCCATATGGCCAAGCCTTCCGATCTTTTGCCGGAGCTTCAGGGGCGGCTCCCCATCAGGGTCGAGCTCAAGGCGCTGACGCGCGGCGATTTCGTCCGCATCCTGCGCGAGCCCGAGAACAGCCTGTTGCGCCAATACAAGGCGCTGCTGGCGACCGAAGAGGTGACGCTCGATTTCACCGACGACGCGGTGGAGGAGATCGCGACGCTGGCGGCCGAGATCAACGCCAATGTGGAGAACATCGGCGCGCGGCGTCTTCACACCGTGATGGAGCGCCTCCTGGAGGAGATCAGCTTCAACGCCACCGACCGCCCCAACACCAAGGTCACGATCGACGCGAAATACGTGAACGATCAGGTCGGCGCGCTGGCCAAAGACTCCGACCTCAGCAAGTTCATCCTTTAGCGCTTCCGTTTCAGCAGCACGTAAAGCGCGCCCGAGCCGCCGTCCTTGGGCTGGGCCTGGGCGAAGGCGAGAATCTTCGAGCGCAGCGCCGGTTCGTTCAGCCAGCGCGGCACCGATTCGCGCAAGGTTCCGCGCGGCGTTTCCCCGTCCCCGGCCGCGCGCCCGCCCTTGCCGGTGATGACCAGCAGCGCGCGCCGTTCCCGCTCCGCCGATCTCGCCACGAAATCCGCGAGCGCCTTGTGCGCGGCCTCCAGCGTGAACCCGTGAAGATCGAGCCTTGCCTCGATCGGCATTTTTCCCCGCCGCAGTCTCTCAAGGCTCGCCGCGTCGAGCCCCGGCGCCCGGCAGTGGGCAAGCGGCGGCAAGGGCGGCGGGGCGGGCTTGGCCGGCGGAAGTTTCGCTTTCACCGGCTTGACGGGTTTGGCCGGTTGCTCGGGCTTGGCCGGCGGCGCGGGCCGGGCGATCTTCGCCGTCTTGCGCTTGGCCTTCGCGGGCAGCGGCGCGATCCCTTCGGCCACGCGCTGCCAGAGCGTGGCGTCGTCCGGGGTTTTGCCGCGCCTCGAAGTCACGGCATCTTCTCCAAAACGCAAATGTGCAGCCGCCGCGGCCCATGGGCGCCGAACTGGATCTTCTGCTCGATATCCGCGCTGCGCGAAGGACCGGTGACGAAAGTCACCGCGCGCGGCAGCGCGTGTGTCATTCCGCCGCTTCGGAATTGCGCCATCGCCTCCTCGTAACAGCCGACGATGCGGATGCGGGGCAGCACGGCAATGTGCACCTCCGGCAAGAAGGCCAGGCTCATGGGGTGGCCTTCGCCGGACGCCAGCATCAGGCTTCCGGTTTCCGCCGCGCCGGCGAGCGCGCGCGACAGCCCGACGCGGTCGGAAGGTTCCGCGGCCCCGCGCAGGATCGAGAACCCGGTTTGTTTCAACAAGGCGATGAAATCGAGCCCCGCTTCGGGCGCCATGCGGATGACGCGCGGCAGACTCTCTTGCCCCAGGAACCGCGCGATCTCGCGGCCCAGCTCTCCTGTGTCTTCACAAGCCGAGACGGTCGCGCCCGCGCGCTTGGCCATCTCGCAGAACCGCGCGAACAGCTCGGTTTCGTTTCCCCGGGCGCGCGCCGGGACGATGGTCTGAGGCGGCGCGGCGAGACGCGCGGCCAATGCGCGTTGCGCCTCGGCCCCCAGCGCGCCCCGCTTCAGCCCGGCTCGAATTTGGCGAAGGATTTCGTCGCGCGCGCTCATCGCCCCCGTCTCGCATAAAGGCCCTGGAAGGTATCGCCCTGGCCGGCCGGAAAGTCCCGGCTATCCGTCCAGGCCGAGCCGAACGGCAGCCGGGCGATCCGCCCCCTTCCGCCGGAAAGCCGGCGAAGGGCGCGCGCCGCGATCCGCGCCCCCAAACGATAGGCGAAAGGGTGCTTCGCCGCCCACGCCCACAAGCCCAGCGCGATCCGCCCGCGCCTCGATGAAAGCTTCGCCGCATCCTCCTTTTCCCGCCACAGCCGCAGCATCTTCGGGATCGGGATGCGCATCGGGCACACGTCCTCGCAGCGCCCGCATAGGGTCGAGGCATTGGGCAGATGCGCGGCGTTGCCGATCCCGCCGAACCACGGCGTCAGCACCGCGCCCATCGGGCCGGGATAGACGGAATTGTAGGCGTGGCCGCCGACCGCGGCGTAGACCGGGCAATGGTTCATGCAGGCGGCGCAGCGGATGCAGCGCAGCATGTCGCGGAATCCGCTTCCCAGCATCTCCGCGCGCCGGTTGTCCAAAAGCACGACATGGAACGCGCCCGGCCCGTCGGTGTCGCTCGCGCGCCTCGGCCCGCCGACGAAGGTCGTATAGGCGGTGATGTCCTGGCCCGTGGCCGAGCGCGCCAGCAGCCGCAGGATGGTCCAGGCCTCGGGCACGGTGGGCACCAGTTTCTCGATGCTGGCGATGACGATGTGGACGCGCGGCAACGTCACCGCCAGATCCGCGTTGCCCTCGTTGGTCACGATCACCGCCGATCCGGTCTCGGCCACCAGCAGATTGGCGCCGGTGACGCCGACGTCGCCGGTGATGAATTTCTCGCGCAAAATCTCGCGCGCCTCGTTGAGCAGCTCGCGCGCCGAATCGAGGCGCTTGCTCTTGCCGTATTTCTTATGCGCCTCCAGAAACGAATCCGCGATCTGATCGCGGTTGAGATGAATGATCGGCGCGATGATGTGGCTCGGCGCCTCGGCGCGCAGCTGCAGCACGTATTCGCCGAGATCGGTCTCGACCACGTCCAAGCCGTCTTCTTCCAGCGCGGCGTTGAGCGCGATCTCCTCCGCGATCATGGATTTTGATTTGAGAACGCGCTTGGCCTTCGCGCCGCGGCAGATCGCGAGCACCGCGGCGCGGGCTTCGCCGCCGTCGCGGCACCAGTGCACTTGGCCGCCTTGCGCCGCGACCTTCGCCTCGAAGGCTTCGAGATAGAAATCGAGATGCTCGAGCGTGTGGTTCTTGATGCCGGTCGCGGCATCCACCAGGGCGTCCCATTCCGGCAGCCGGGCGATGGCGTTCTTGCGCTTCTCCTGGAATCCGGCGGGAATGTTGCCCAGTGCCTGCTGCAGCGCCGCATCGCCCAGCGCCCGCTTGGCCGCCGCGGGAAAATCGCGCGGGCCCGCCGCGGCGCTCACGATTCGTCCTCGCCGATTGCCGGCGCGTCCAAATTCCCGGCGAGCACTTCCGCCACATGGCGGCAGGAGATTTCCACGCCTTCGCGCGAGGCGGTTCCGGCCAGATGCAGCAGGCACCCCAAATCGCCCGAAAGAATCGTCGCCGCGCCCGTGCGCTTCACGGCGGCCAGTTTGTCGCGGGCGATCCGCGTCGCTATCTCGGGAAATTTGACGCAGAACGCGCCGCCGAAGCCGCAGCATTGCTCGTCGCCGGTCTCGCGCAAGGTGAGCCCCTCGACGCATCCCAGCAACCGCCGCGGTTCCTTGCCGATCCCCAGCTCCCGCAATGCCGAGCAGGAATCGTGATAGGCGGCCACGCCCTCGCAGCGCGCGCGAACCGATGTCACCCCGCGCACGTTGACGAGGAAAGACACGAGTTCGTGGCAGCGCGCGGCGAAATATGTCGCGCGCTCCGCCCAATCCGGCTCGTCGGCCAGAAGCGCGGGGTAATGAATGCGCAGCATCGCCGCGCAGGAGCCCGAGGGCGCGACGATATAATCGCAATCCTCGAAAGCCTCGATCGTCGCCTTGGCGAGATGCTTGGCGTCCGCGCGCCGCCCGGAATTATAGGCGGGCTGGCCGCAGCAGGTCTGGTTGCGCGGCACGATCACGTCGCATCCGGCGTCTTCCAAGAGCCGCAAGGCGGCGAAGCCGACGCTCGGCCGCAACAAATCGACGAGACAGGTGACGAACAGTCCGGCCCGCATCCGCGCTTCCTCGAATTTCCCCGCTTCGCGGGGCGAGGCCCGAGAATGAGAGGACCCGGCACCCTTGGCAAGTGGCGCTAGTCCGTCGTTGCGACGTCCGCCGCGCGCGGCAGCAGCAGGTAATACCGGCCCCGGTCCTTCATGCGCCCGGCGCGCTCGCCCGCCTCGTGGCCGAAGCCCCAGAACACGTCGCCGCGCACCGGCCCGGTGATCGCGCCCCCGGTGTCCTGGGCGACCATCAGGCGGCGCAGCGGCGCCCCGCTCGAAGCGGCGTCCCCGGCCGCGAGCCACAGCGGCGCGCCGTACGGCACGAAGCGATGGTCCACGGCGAGGCTCCGCCCCGGCGTCAAATCCACGCCGGCCGCCCCCACGGCCCCGTCGCCGGGAAGCTCGTGGAAGAACACGTAAGAAGGGTTCGCCTCCATGGTCTTTTCGGCCTCGCCCGGGTGGGCCGCGAGCCAGGCGCGGATCGACTGCATGGTGACGTCGTCTTTTTCCATCGCGCCGTTGTGCACCAGCTCGCGCCCGATCGCCACATAAGGCCGGCCGTTGGTGCCCGCATAGCCGATCGAGATGAGCTTGCCGTCGTCCAGCGCCACCCGGCCCGATCCCTGGATGTGCAGGAAGAACGCATCCACCGCGTCGTCCACGTAAAGGATTTCCAGGCTGCGGCCGGCGAGCGCGCCCCGGTCGATCTCCGCCCTGCTGTCATAGGGCTTGAGCTTGCCCTGCTCGACCTTGCCGGCGATGCGCTGCCCCTTGAGCTCCTCCTTGAACAGCCCGAGGTCGGCGGTCACCAGGTCGCCCGGAACGCGATAAATCGGCACGTGGTACCGCGCGCTTTTGCTGCGCGAGCCCTTGAGCTCCGGCACGTAATAGCCGGTAAAAAGCCCGTCCGTTTCGTCGTTGTTGCCGGCCAGATAGGGGGTGAACCGCTTTTCGAAGAACGCGCGCGCGGCGGCATCGTCGCTCGCGACCGTTGCGGCCTCTTCGCACGCGGCGCGCCAAGGCTCGGCCGCTCCGAATTGCGATGCCTGCGTCTGCGAGCCGGAGGTCTGCGGCCCGGCTTTGGCGAGCGCCGGGCAGGAGAGAAGAAAGGCGCGCAACGCCTCGGCCTGGTGGTCGTCGCCCCACCCCTCAAGCTCGGCGAACGAGGTCTTGTGAAGAGTCAGCTTTTCCGCCGGCGGCACCCGGGGCGCGCAGGCGGAAAGCAGGGACAGCGCGAACAAAGCCGAAAGCGCGAGGCTTACTGAAAAAATCGCGCGGCGCGCCGCGCGGCTCGTTGCGGCCGTGGCCGATGGGCGGCGCATCAATTCGGGCTGCGGGTCGCGACCAGGCTCCAATTGGGATCGCGCGCGCGAAGGTCGCGCGCGAACGTCCAGATGTCGGTAATGGCCACGACGCGTACGGGATCGCCGTCGATCACCTCGCCCTTGCTGTTGCGGGTGACGTTCACCTGCTCCGAGACGAATTTGACGGTGACGAAGGCGGCGCGCCCATTGAGCCGCGCCTCGAGAATTTCCGCCGATTTGATTCCGACCAGCGCCGCCTCCAGCGATTCGCCGGCTTTGGCGCGGGCTTCGATCGCCGCCGAGAAATTGCCGTAGACGTCGTCGTTCAAAAGCGGCCGCAGGGTCTTGGCGTCGCCTTTGCCGAAGGCCTCGACGATCCAGGTGAAGGCGGTCCGCGCGCCCGCCAGGAAAGAATCGGCCGTAAAGGACGGGTCGACCGCCGCGATCTGGCGCAAGCCTTCGCCCAACGCGCCGCCCGGCTCGGCCGCGGTCTCGGCTCCGTTGCGGGTGGCGGCCGGCGCCGTGCGGTCGGGAAGCTTCGGCGTCTTGCCGCGCGACGCGGCCTCCGCGTCGCCCGTGCGGAACGGATCGCGCGGCGGCTTCTCGTTCCCGGTGCGCCGGCCGAGCACGCCGCGCAGACGGTAAATGAGGAACGCGGCCACCATCGCCAGCAGCACGATGTCGAGATAGGCGAAACCGTCGCCCATGGTTCGATCTCCCGCGGCCGATTTCGTCGTTCGGCCGTATTTGCGATATTCTAGTCACACTAGCTGGGCGGTTAAACCGCAAAGCGCAAGCGCAAGATCGCGGATTCCGCCCTTTTCCCCGCGCGAGCCGGTTGTGCGCGCGCTTTTTCCGTGTTACCCCGGCCTCACTTCAAGACCCCAGGAGCTTCGCAATGGCCGAAACCGAGCCCGGCAGCCCGCCGCCCGAAGGCGCCGACCGCAGCCTTCAAGGCCTTTCCCTCGTCGTCAACGCCCAATACGTCAAGGATCTCTCCTTCGAGAATCCGCGCGCACCGGCAAGTCTGGTTGCGACCAAGGAGCAGCCGCAGATCGACGTCAACGTCAATGTGAACGCCCGCGGCCTGCAACCGGGCGTCTTCGAGGTCACGCTCTCGATCCGCGCCGACGCCAAGATCGGCGGCGAACCGGCCTTCATCGCCGAGCTCGAATATGCCGGCGTGTTCACCGTGGCGGGCGCGCCCGAAGACGTGCTGCGGCCGGTGCTTCTCATCGAATGCCCGCGGCTTCTGTTTCCCTTCGCGCGGCGCGTCGTCGCCGACGTGACGCGGGACGGCGGCTTCCCGCCGCTGTTCCTCAATCCCATCGATTTCGTCTCGCTTTACCGCCGCCAGTTCGCGCTGCAGGACCAGCCGGCCGCCGGCCAGGCGTAACCGCCGCTACGATCCCCACACGGGACTCTTGAGCCGCGCGATCAGCGCGGCGTGAGCCGCCAACTCCTCGGCGCTCGGCTGATGCGGCCGGGGCGGGCGCACGGCGCCGCGCGCCGCGAGACCGCCGGAGAGATTGGCCGTGGATTCCGCGGGCGCAAGGCCGAGCCCCGCCTGCCGGCCGCCGGTGAGCTCCAGATAGACTTCCGCCAAGAGACTCGCGTCGAGAAGCGCGCCGTGAAGCTGCCGGCTCGAATTGTCGATGCCGAAGCGCCGGCACAGCGCATCGAGATTGGCGGGCGCGCCGGGGAATTTGCGCCGCGCCAGCAATACCGTATCGACGGCGCGCGACGCCGCAAGCGGCGCCAGCCCGGCGCGCGCCAGCTCCGCGTTGACGAAGCCGAGGTCGAACTCGGCATTGTGGATGATGAGCGGGGCATCGCCGATGAATTCGAGAAAATCGACGGCGATGCCCGAGAACAGCGGCTGCGCGCCGAGAAACGCGTCGGTCAGCCCGTGGACCGCGCGGGCTTCCGCCGGAATTTCGCGCTCGGGGTTGACATAGCGCTGGAAGGTGAGGCCGGTCGGGATCCGGCGCAGCAGCTCGACGCAGCCGATTTCCACGATCCTGTGGCCGGAGCCGGGGTCAAGTCCCGTGGTTTCGGTATCGAGGACGATTTCGCGCATGCGGTCCCATTTTTCGGGGCGCGCGGCGCACATGCGCCGGGCGGCGGTTTCTTTGTGCCACCAATCTGACGATTCGCCTTAGATCATTCAAGGCCGCGCGCAAGCCGAGGCCCGTGGCGACGGTGAAATCGGCGCGCTTGCGTTTTTCCGCATCCGGCATCTGCTGCGAGAGAATCTGCGCCAGGCGCTTCTTGGTCATTCCCGGGCGCGCCAGCACGCGGCGCTCTTGCACGAAACGGGGCGCGGTCACGACGATGGTCGCGTCGCACATGGCGTCCGCGCCGGTTTCGAACAGCAGCGGGATGTCGAGGGCGACGATGGCCGCGCGCCGCGCCTCCGCGCGTTTCAGGAACCGCCGCTCCGCGGCGCGCACCAGGGGATGGACGATGTCTTCGAGTTTTCGCCGCGCCGCCTGGTCCGCGAATACGATCGCGCCGAGCTTGGCGCGATCGACCGCGCCGCCGCGCACCGCCTCGGGAAACGCCTTCGTCACGCCCGGCACTGCCGCGCCGTCTTCGGCCAGCAGCCGGTGAACGCAGGTATCGGCCTCGAACACCGGGACGCCGAGCCGCCGGAGGACCGCGGCCGCGGTGGTCTTGCCCATGCCGATCGAGCCGGTGACGCCCAGGACGATCATGCGGGTTCCAGCAGTCCGCTCACGCTTCCAGCGCCGCGACCAGGAACGCGCGAAGCTCGGGCGTCGCCTCGGGCGCGACGCCGAACCAGGCCTCGAAACCGGGCCGGGCCTGATGGATCAGCATGCCGAGCCCGTCCACCACCGGATTGCCGCGTTTGCGCGCCGCGGCCAAAAGCGGCGTTTCCAGCGGCGCATAGACGATGTCGGTGACGACCGCCGATCTGGGCAGCTTCGACAGATCGAGCTCGGTCTCGGGCTGGCCTTTCATGCCCAGACTCGTGGTGTTCACGACCAGCGCCGCCTCGGCCATGGCCGCGGCATGCGCCTCCCATTTGACCGCGATCACCTGTTCGCCCAGCGCCGACGCCAGGCGCCTGGCGCGATCCGCGGTGCGGTTGACGAGGTAGATTTCCGGCACGCCGGCGTCCAGCAGCGCCACGCACACCGCGCGCGCGGCGCCGCCCGCCCCCAGCACGAGCGCCGGCTTATGCGGCGCATGCCAATCGGGCGCGCCCTGGCGCAAATTCTCGATGAAGCCGTAGGCGTCGGTGTTGCGCCCCAACAGCGTCCCGTCGCCCTGCACCACCACCGTATTGACCGCGCCGATGGTGCGCGCCAGCGGCTCCAGCTCGTCCATGGCCTCCGCCGCCTTCTCTTTGTGGGGCACGGTGACGTTGACGCCGCGGAATCCGATTCTCGGCAACAGCCTCAGCACCTCGCCCAAATCTTCGGGGCGGACGGGGAGCGCCACATAGGCGCCGTCGATCTTGTAGCGCTCGAGCCAGAATCCGTGGAGCTGCGGCGACAAGGAATGATCCACCGGCCAGCCGATGATGCCCGCCAGCCGCGCCTTGGCGCTGACGATCATTCGCCCACCACCCCGTGGCCGCGCAGGAAATCGAGAAGCGGCAGCAGCGGCAGTCCGAGAATGCTGAAGAAATCGCCCGAGATTTTGGTGAACAGCTGCGCGCCCAGCCCCTCGATCTCGTAGCCGCCCACCACGTCCAGCACCCCCGGTCCCATGGCTTTCAGATAATCGTCGAGAAATCCGTCGCTGAAATCGCGCATGACGAGTTCGGCGATCGAGCCGTGCGACCACAGCCGCGCGCCTTGCAGGAAGACGCATGTGTCGCTGACCAGCCGGTGGGTGCGCCCGCGCAGGTTTTGGAGCTGCGCCCGCGCGTTTTCCATGTCGGTGGGCTTGTCGAACCACACGCCGTCGCAATCGAGTATCTGATCGGAGCCGATGACCAGGGCCTGCGGGTGCCGGTTCGAGACCTTGCGCGCCTTGAGAACCGCCAACGCCGCGGCCGCGGCTTCGGTATTCGCCCCTTCCGCCCACATCGCCGATTTCACTTCCGCTTCGTCCACGGCCGCCGGCTCCGCGGTGAAAACGATGCCGGCATTGGTCAGCAGCTTCGCGCGCGTGCGGCTGCGCGAGGCGAGATAGACCTCGCGCGCCGAGGATTGCTTGATCGTTGGGCTCGCCGATGCCGCCGTCATGTGATTCTCCCCGCTCGCCGGTCGTGAAGCTGAAGGATCGCCGCCGCCACTTCCTCGATGGAGCGCCGGGTCACGTCGATCGCCGGCCAATCGTTCTCGGCGAACACGCGCCGCGCGGTGGCAACCTCGAGCTTCACCTTCTCGAGGTCGATGTAATCCGTCTCCTCCTCCTGGTTCAGGGAGCGCAGGCGGTTGCGCCGGATCTGCACCAGCGGGATCGGATCCTTCGTCAAACCGACGATCAGCGGCTTGGTCGCCCGCATCAACTCGGCCGGCAGGCCGACGCCGGGCACGAGCGGCACGTTCGCCGCTTTCACGCCGCGATTGGCGAGATAGATGCAGGTCGGCGTCTTCGAGGTGCGCGAGATGCCGACCAAAACCACATCGGCCTCGTTCAAATCCTTGGTGAGCTGGCCGTCGTCATGGGCCAGCACGAAATTGATGGCGTCGATCCGCGCGAAGTATTCCGCGTCCAGCGCGTGCTGCAACCCCGGCTTGGCGCGGCTCTTGATGCCGAAATATTCCGAGAGCGCCGCGATCGCCGGATCCAGCAGCGAGATGCACGGCACCTGCAACTGCCGGCAGGCGCCCTCCAGCGCCGTTCGCATTTTCGCATCGACCAAGGTGAACAGCACGACGCCGGGGTTGTTTTCCACGCCCGCGATCGCGCGCTGCAGCTGACGCTTGGTCCGCACTAGATTCCACACGTGTTCCACGGCGTCCACGCCCTCGAACTGAACGAGGCAGGCCCGCGCCACGCTGGTGATGGTCTCGCCGGTCGAATCGGAGACAAGATGAAGGTGGAATCGTTCGCTCATCGCTGTTGGGCTTTCCGGTTAGCGGGGATAACTGGGCATGTTTTGGGCTCGCGATGGATTCGGTTCGCTTTCATCACCGTCAACTCCCCAATCGGCAAACCTGTGCGCAGTTCCTCTCCACAGGCGGCAAGACGCGGATAACGGCTCAACGACGATGCTCTATTCACATGAGTCCCGTAATTCACGGCCTGTGGATCAAACTCCAACCCCCCGCAATCGCGGTCCGCTTTCGGACTATCCTTCACCCGCTCACAGAGGCGGGCCGATTTTCCGCCCGCCGTTCGTTGCTTGCGGATAGAATCCGCGCATACCTTGATCCCCGCTTTCCACAGGCATCCACTGCCACTACCACCTATAAGTTTATACTTAATAGAGGAAAGGGCAGCTTACGTGAACAGGAACGCTCGGCCTCACCCGGCGGGAACCAAGCCGCTGCTCCGGGCCCTCGCGGGCGAGGCCGGTGCGCCGCCGCCGTTCTGGCTGATGCGCCAGGCCGGGCGATACCTGCCGGAATACCGGGAAGTCCGCGCCTCCTGCGGCGGATTCCTGGATCTGTGCCTGACGCCGAAACTCGCGGCGGAAGTGACGCTTCAGCCTATCCGCCGCTTCGGCATGGATGCGGCCATCGTGTTCTCCGACATCCTGATGGTTCCCTTGGGGCTGGGCCAGACAGTCGCCTTCCGCGAGGGCGAAGGGCCGGTGCTCGAGCCGGTGCGCAGCGCCGATGATCTGAAACGGCTGTCCGCCGCAAGCGTGACCGAGCGCTTAGCCCCGGTCTATGAAACCCTGCGCCTGGTCGCCTCTGAGCTCCCCGCCGACACCGCCCTCATCGGCTTTGCCGGAAGCCCCTGGACGGTTGCGAGCTACATGGTCGAAGGCGGCACCAGCCGCGACTTCGCCGCGGTCAAGGCCTGGGCTTTCACCGAAGCGCATGAATTCCAGGGCCTCGTCGATCTGCTGGTCGAGGCAACGGCCGTCCACCTGGTGGGCCAAGCCGCCGCGGGCGCGGAAGTCTTGCAGCTGTTCGATACCTGGGCCGGCGTCTTGCCGGAACCGTTCCTGCGCCGATTCGTGTTCCAGCCGACCAAGGAAATCGTCGCCCGGGTCAAGCGCGCGTTCCCGCACGTGCCGGTCATCGGCTTTCCCCGCGGCATCGGCGCGCTTTACGCCGATTACGGCCGCGAGACCGGCGTCGACGCGGTCAGCCTCGATTCGGCCGTGTCCGTCGCCTGGGCGGCGCGCGAGATCCAGAAACACATCCCGGTCCAGGGCAATCTCGATCCCCAGGTGCTGGTCGCCGGCGGCGCGGTGCTGCGCGCCGAGACGCGCCGCATCCTCGACGGCTTCTCCGCCGGCCCGTTCGTGTTCAATTTGGGCCACGGGATTCTTCCCGAGACGCCGCCCGATCATGTGGCGGAGCTCGCCCAACTGATCCGGGCCGGCTGAGCTTTCGCAATCCGGCGGCGAGCGTCTGGCAAACGGCGCCGCGAGCCGCCATAGTGGCGCCATGGCGAAAACCGCGGTCGTTCTGTTCAATCTCGGCGGGCCGGACCGGCTGGAATCGGTTCGGCCGTTCCTGTTCAATCTTTTCAACGACCCCGCGATCATCGGCTTGCCCGCCGTGTTCCGCTGGCTGCTGGCAAGACTCATTTCGTCGCGCCGCGCGCCGGTCGCGCGCGAGATCTACGCGCATCTGGGCGGCGGCTCGCCGCTCCTTGCCAACACGCAGGCGCAGGCGGCCGCGCTGACGGCGGCGCTTGCCGGGACGGGGCGCGAGTACCGCGTGTTCATTGCCATGCGCTACTGGCATCCCCTGAGCCTTGAGGCGGCCAAGGCGGTGAAGCAATTCGCTCCGGACCGCATCGTGCTGTTGCCGCTCTATCCGCAATATTCGGCCAGCACCACCGGATCGTCGCTGGTCGCGTGGCGCGAGGCCGCGCGACGTGTCGGGCTCGATGTTCCGAGCCATGCGGTGTGTTGTTATCCGACCGCGCCCGGCTTCGTTTCTGCGGTCGCGGCAAAAGTGAAAGCCGTCCTCGGCGCGCCGGGGGGCGGCGGCGTGGGATTGCCGCGCGTGTTGTTCTCCGCCCATGGCCTGCCGAAGCGCATGGTCGAGGCGGGCGATCCTTACCAATGGCAGGTGGAACGGTCGGTCGCCGCGGTGGTCTCGAAACTCGGCCTGCCGGCTCTCGATTGGACGGTCTGCTATCAAAGCCGGGTCGGGCCGCTGGAATGGCTGGGGCCGGCGACCGACGCGGAGATCGAGCGCTGCGGAGAGCTCAAGCGCCCGGCCATCGTCGTTCCCATCGCTTTCGTCTCGGAACATTCCGAAACTCTGGTCGAGCTCGACATCGAATACAAAAAACTTGCGGATGCCTCGGGCGTGCCGCGTTACATCCGCATCCCCACGGTCGGGACCGATCCCGGTTTCATCGAGGCGCTGGCGGCGCTGGTGCGCGCGGCCGAAGCGGACTCGCGCGCGCTGCGCAGCGGCCCCGGCGAAATGCCCTGCCCGACGAATTTCGCGCGCTGCCCGCATCTCTCAAGCGCCGCGTGAGGAGCGCAGATGAACGAGACGCTTTCGGCCCTGTTGCCCTGGACGCGGGCCCTCCATGTCATTTCCGTCATCGCCTGGATGGCGGGAATGCTCTATCTGCCGCGGCTCTTCGTCTATCACTGCGGGGCGGAGGCCGGCTCGGCGGCCTCGGAAATGTTGAAGATCATGGAGCGGCGCCTGCTGCGCGCCATCATCAATCCGGCCCTGATCGCGACCTTCGTTTTCGGCGGGCTGTTGCTGGCAACGCCCGGCGCGGTGGAGTGGAGCCGGGGGTGGATCTACGCCAAGCTCGTGCTGGTCTTGGGGCTCGCCGCCGCTCAAGGATTTTTCGCGCGCTGGCGCAAGGACTTCGCCGCCGACCGCAACCGCCACACGGCGGCCTTTTACCGCGTCGCCAACGAGGTCCCGACGCTGCTCATGGTCGCCATCGTGGTCCTGGCGATCGTGCGGCCGTTCTGAGGCGGATGGGCGGGCCGCGCGCGAATACCGTTGACTTGGCGGCGGCGTTTCGTTAACCCTTTGTGCTGAAGTCTAGGCGGGCCACACGCCCCGCGCATTTACGTCCCTTCCGGCGCTTTATGAAAACCACCCGACCGCGGCAGCGCGCGGCGGGGGCGCCCTCCAAAAAAATGCGCCGCCTCTCCGATTCTCATCCATTTCCCTCTCCTCTCCCCGCTACGGAACCGTCCATGAATCTCCAGGAACTTAAAAGCAAATCGCCCACCGACCTCCTCGCCTTCGCCGAAGAACTGCAGATCGAAAACGCGAGCAGCCTGCGCAAGCAGGACATGCTGTTCGCGATCCTGAAGCAGCTCGCCGAAAAGGACATGCCGATCTACGGCGACGGCGTGCTCGAAGTGCTGCAGGACGGTTTCGGATTCTTGCGCGCGCCGGAGGCGAACTACCTTCCCGGTCCGGACGATATCTACGTTTCCCCGTCGCAAGTGCGCCGCTTCGGTTTGCTCACCGGCGACACGGTGGAAGGCCAGATCCGCTCGCCCAAGGACGGCGAACGCTACTTCGCGCTGCTCAAGGTCAACCGGATCAATTTCGAGGATCCGGAGAAAGTCCGCCACCGCGTCAATTTCGACAACCTGACCCCGCTCTATCCCCAGTCGCGGCTGCGGCTCGAGTTCAAGGACCCGACGGCCAAGGATTTCACCACGCGCATCGTCGATCTCATCGCGCCGTTGGGCAAGGGCCAGCGCGCGTTGATCGTCGCACCTCCCCGCACCGGCAAGACGGTGATGCTGCAGAACATCGCCCACGCGGTGGCCGAGAACCACCCCGAGGTTTACTTGATCGTGCTGCTGATCGACGAGCGGCCCGAGGAAGTGACCGACATGGCGCGCTCGGTCAAGGGCGAGGTCGTGAGCTCGACCTTCGACGAGCCCGCAACCCGTCACGTTCAGGTGGCGGAGATGGTGATCGCCAAGGCCAAGCGTCTGATCGAACACAAGCGCGACGTGGTGATCCTGCTCGATTCGATCACCCGGCTGGCGCGCGCCTACAACACCGTGGTGCCGAGCTCCGGCAAGGTGCTGACCGGTGGCGTGGACGCGAACGCGCTGCAGCGCCCGAAGCGTTTCTTCGGCGCCGCGCGCAACGTCGAAGAGGGCGGCTCGCTCACCATCATCGCGACCGCGCTCATCGATACCGGCTCGCGCATGGACGAAGTGATCTTCGAAGAGTTCAAGGGCACCGGCAATTCGGAAATCATCCTCGACCGCAAGCTTTCGGACAAGCGCGTGTTCCCCTCGATCGACGTCAGCAAGTCCGGGACGCGCAAGGAAGAGCTCATTGTCGACAAGGCGACGCTCTCGAAGATGTGGGTGCTGCGCCGCATCCTGACGCCGATGGGCACCACCGATGCGATGGAATTCCTGATCGACAAGCTCAAGCACACCAAGACGAATCAGGAATTCTTCGATTCGATGAATACGTAATCCCGCCCGGGATTACGTCACGGACCATCTCAGGCGCAGCGGGCGCGCGCCGTTGCGCCTTCGAGTTCCAGCAGATAACGCTTGGTCGCCAGCCCGCCTGCGCCGGAATAGCCGCCGAGCGCGCCATGCGCGCCCAGCACGCGGTGGCAGGGAATGAGGATGCAAATCGGGTTGCCGGCGCAGGCGCCGCCGATCGCCCGCGGGCCGGTCGAAAGCGCCTCCGCCATCTCGCCGTAGCTCATCGTTTCGCCGTAAGCGATTTTCCGCATCCGCCGCCACACAAGTTTCTGAAACGGGGTGCCGTCGGCGGCCAAGGGCAGGTCGAAATCCTCAAGCCTTCGGGCGAAATAAGCGGCGAGCTGCTTGGCCGCCTCGCGCAGCAGCGGCGAGGCAAGGCTTTTTCCCGCCGCCGGGCGATCGGCGAAATTCAGGGATACGATTTTCCCGGCCTGTTCGGTGAGAACCAGCGGACCGGCCGGGGAAGCGATCGCGAGCTGCATGTCTGATTATTGCCGCACGGCAAGCAGCCCGGCAAGGGCGGCCGCGTCGGTCACCGAAAGCGAGCAGGTTCCGTTGCGGCACACGAAGGCGGTGGCCTTGCCGCCGGTCCGGCCGCGCCCGTGGGCCGGGTGCGCGCGCGGAAGTTCGGTGCCCGGCGCCACGATCTGCAGCACCCTGTTCGGCAAGGAGAGATCGTGGACGGCGCGCATAAGCGCGGCGG
>DATDPM010000041.1:0-19657 GCA_035292745.1 Alphaproteobacteria bacterium
CTAACGCAAATCAGGGTGCCAGAGGGAAACCAGCCCGTCAAGGGTAAGTCTCTCAGACAACAATGTTTTTCCGGCCAGACTCCCAACCAGACCGCGCCACAGGCGAGTCTTCTCGCCGCCTTCCAGGTCGCTCACCGGAAGCCCCGTATCGATTCCGAAGGCGGTCCCCAGCCACTGGATCGCCTCGGGCTCGCCGCCGATCTCGTCGATCAGTCCGTTCTTGACCGCCTGCCGTCCGGTGAACACGCGGCCGTCGGATAATTTCGCCACCTCGTCCGCGCCAAGCGCGCGCCGCTCCGCCACCAGCCCCTGGAACATGTCGAAGACATCGCGGACCACCTCCATGGTGGCCTCGCGCGCCTCGGGGGTGATCGGCTCGAGCGGCGAAGGCACGGCCTTGAGCGGCGCGCTTTTCAGCGCCTCGGTGGTGATGCCGAGTTTCGCCAGCAGGCCGGTGACGTCGGCGGTCTGCAAAATGACGCCGATCGAGCCGGTGATGGTGCCGTCGCGGGCGAAGATGCGGTCGCCGCCGAGCGCCGCCATGTAGCCGGCCGACGTCGCCATCTCGCCCATCACGGCGGCGACCGGCTTTTTGGCCGCGACGCGGCGCAGGTTCCAATACAGCGATTCGCCGCCCACCACCGTGCCGCCGGGGGAATTGATGTGAACGATCATGGCTTTCACCGAAGGATCGTCCGCGGCTTTCCGGATAAGCTGGTCGCGGTCGAGATTGTCGGCGATGATTCCGTCGATGGTGAGCCGGGCGATGTGACTGGTCTCGAAGATGCGCTGGTTGCGGTTGAGCACGAGCAGGACCGCGACGACGGCGAAGATCACGGCGGCGATCCGCCAGAAGGCAAGACGGCGCTTGAGGCGCCGCCGGTCGACGCGGAGGTCCGCGTCAAGGGACACGGACAAGCCTTTCGCGGCTGCGCGCCGCGCCCGGGCTTGGGCAAGCCTTACTCGTCGTCGGTGCCCTCATCATCGTCCTGCTTGCCCTTCTTCTTCGCCTTCTTGGCCTTGTCGAGGGCCGCGCCCAGGATCTGGCCGAGGCTGGCGCCGGAGTCGGAAGAGCCGAACTGGTCCAACGCCTCTTTCTCTTCTTCCGCCTCGCGCGCCTTGATCGAAAGCTGGACGCGATGGTCCTTGCGGTCCGTGCCCGTCACCTTGGCGTCGATGCGCTCGCCCACGGCGAAGCGGTCGGGCCGCTGCTCGCTGCGCTCGCGCGCGAGGTCCGCCTTGCGGATGAAACCCGTCGAACCGTCGCTGAGCGTGACCTCGATGCCGTTGTCCTTGATCGCCGCGACCGTGACGGTGACGACTTCGCCCTTGCTGACCTTCGCGGGCTCCGCCGCGGCTGCCGTAGCTGCCGTGACGGCCGCCGCCGGCTGCGGCGTGAGCTGCTTGATGCCGAGGCTGACGCGCTCCTTGTCGGTGTCCGCGTCCAGCACCTTCACCTTGATGCGGTCGCCCTTGTTGTAGTCCTTGACCGCTTCCTCGCCCGGCTTGCCCCAGGCGATGTCCGAGAGATGCACCATGCCGTCGATCTCGCCGGGCAGCCCGACGAACAACCCGAACTCGGTGATGTTCTTGATCTCGCCGTCCAGCTCGGTGCCGGCGGGGTGCGCTTCCTTGAAGGTGATCCACGGGTTCTCGAGGCACTGCTTGAGGCCGAGGCTGATGCGGCGCTTCTCGGAATCGACGTCCAGGATCATCACCTCGATTTCCTGGCTGGTGGAGACGATCTTGCCCGGATGCACGTTCTTCTTGGTCCAGCTCATCTCCGAGACGTGGACCAGGCCTTCGATGCCCGGCTCCAGCTCGACGAAGGCGCCGTAGTCGGTGATGTTGGTGACGCGGCCCTTGAACCTGGTGCCGACCGGATACTTCGCGGCCACGCCCTCCCACGGGTCGGGCTCCAGCTGCTTCATGCCGAGGCTGATGCGTTGAGTCTCCGGATTGAACCGGACGACCTTGACCCGCACCGATTGGCCGATGCTCAACACCTCGGAAGGATGATTGATGCGCCGCCAGGCGATGTCGGTCACGTGCAGCAAGCCGTCCACGCCGCCCAAATCCACGAACGCGCCGTAATCGGTGATGTTCTTGACCACGCCTTCCAGGATCTGCCCCTCGACCAGCCCGGAGATCAGCTCCGAGCGCGCCTCGGCGCGCGACTCTTCGAGAACGGCGCGGCGCGAGACCACGATGTTGCCGCGCCTGCGGTCCATCTTGAGAATCTGGAACGGCTGGGGCGTGCCCAAAAGCGGCCCGATGTCGCGCACCGGCCGGATGTCCACCTGGGACCCGGGAAGGAACGCGACCGCGCCCGACAGATCCACGGTGAACCCGCCCTTGACCCGGCCGAAGATGGTGCCCGTGACGCGCTGGGCGTCCTTGTAGGCCTGTTCGAGCAGGGACCAGGATTCCTCGCGCCGCGCCTTTTCGCGGCTCAGCATGGCGTCGCCGTGCTTGTCCTCCATGCGCTCGACGAAGACTTCGACGATGTCGCCGGCCTTGATCTCGGCCGGCTTGCCGCCGGTGGCGAATTCCTTGAGCGCGACGCGCCCCTCGGACTTCAGCCCGACGTCCACCAACACCATGTCGTTTTCGACCGCGACCACCTTGCCCTTGACCACGGTGCCCTCGAAACGCACGGATTTCCCGAGCGTCTCTTCCAGAAGCGCCGCGAAGCTCTCGCCCGTCGAGAACGGTTTTGCGTGCGATTCGGCCATCAACCCTTGTGCCATTCCTTCTCCCGATCTGCGCGTACGACCCATGCGAAAAATCCCGCCGCCGGTTCGCTGCGAACCGGCCGGGACCCCAAATTAAAATCCGCGGCGAGCCTCGCGGCCGCGCCGCTTCCATCCTTTGGCCCGCCCCGAGGCGGGCCGTCGGTTCAGTCTCTCAGACGTCGGGGCGGCAGTCTCGGCCCCGGATCAGTCGCTTCCGGCACGAACACGCGATTCTATCGACTTAAGGGCTGCGGCGAAGACCTCGTCCGCATCGAGCTCCGTGGTGTCGAGCAGGATGGCATCGTCTGCCATCCGCAAGGGAGCCGTGTCGCGTTGGCTGTCCCGGGCGTCGCGATCCTTCATGTCCCTGAGAACGCGGCTATGTATACCCGCGATGCCCCGCTCCCGCAACTCCTTAAGGCGGCGTTCCGCGCGGGTTTCCACGCTGGCGGTCACGAAAAACTTCACTTCCGCCTCGGGGCAAACCACGGTGCCGATGTCCCGCCCGTCGATCACCGCCCCCTTGCCCCCCGGGGGGTGAGCGGCGAACTCCCGCTGGAAGTTAACCAATACCCGGCGCACCTCGGGAATGGCCGCGACCTCGGAGGCCGCATTGGCGGCCTCGTCCCCGCGCAGCTCGGGGCCGTCGAGATCGCCGGCGGCCAGCGCCTTTGCCGCCTTGACCGCCGCCTGGGCGTCGGCCGGGTCGGCATGGGCCCGCAACACCTTCAGGCCCACCGCCCGGTACAGGAGGCCGGTCTCGAGATAGGCATAGCCCAAATGGGCGGCCAGCCTTCGGGCCAGGGTCCCCTTGCCGGCCGCGGCCGGCCCGTCGAGGGCGATCACCCGCGGGCCGGCTCGCCGCGGGTTCATGGCGCCGCCTTGATCTCCGCCCCGATCCCGTTCATCAGCTCGGCGAAGCCGGGAAAGGAGGTGGCGATCATGCCGGCGTCGTCGATCGTGACCTCGTCGTCGGCGGCTATCCCCAGGACCAGAAACGCCATGGCGATGCGGTGGTCGAAATGGGTGCCGATCATGGCCCCGCCGGGCTTGCGGCCCGTCCCATGGACGACCAGCCCGTCCTCGAGCTTCTCCACCGTGACCCCGCACGACGCCAGCCCTTCCGCAATCGCGGCCAGCCGGTCGCTTTCCTTGATGCGCAGCTCGCTCAATCCCCGCATCGCCGTCTTGCCCTCGGCGCAGGCGGCGGCGATGGCCAGTATCGGATATTCGTCGATCATCGACGGCGCGCGCATTGGGGGGACATCCACGCCCTTCAGGCGCGAGGCGCGCACGGTCACGTCGGCCACTCTTTCGCCGCCCTGCACGCGCTGGTTCGAAAATTCGATGTCGGCCCCCATCTCCAGGAGCGTTTCATAGAGTCCGAGCCGCAGCGGATTGGCGCCCATGTTCTCGATAACGACCTCGCCGTCCTCGGCGAGTATCGCCGCGACCGCCGGAAAAGCGGCGGAGCTGGGATCGCCCGGAACCACGACATCCTTTGCGGAAAGCTCCGGAAATCCCATGACCGTGATGGCGCGCCCGTGACGGTATTTTTCGCCGGCGTGCTCGGGCGCCTCCTCGCTCTTCACCACCGCGCCGAAATGGCGCAGCAGAATTTCCGTGTGGTCGCGGGTCGGCTCGGGCTCGATCACCGTGGTCTCGCCCGGCGCGTTGAGGCCGGCGAGCAGGATCGCCGATTTCACCTGGGCCGAAGGAACGCTCAATTTTTCCGTGACCGGGATCGGCATGGCCGCGCCTCTCACCGTCAACGGCAGCCTGCCGTTGCCGCGCGACACGAATTGCGCGCCCATGCGCGACAGGGGCGCCGTCACCCGCGCCATCGGCCGGCGGCACAGCGATGCGTCGCCGGTGAAGAAACTCGTGAACGGATGCGTGGCCGCCAACCCGATCAGCAGCCGGGCGCCGGTGCCCGAATTGCCGAGGTCCAGCACCTCGCTCGCCTCGGTCAGCCCGCCCACGCCGACGCCGTCCACGCGGTAGGCGCCGTCGCCTTCGCGCAAAATCGCGGCGCCCAGGGCGCGCAAGGCCGCGGCCGTGCGCAGCACGTCCTCGCCTTCCAACAGCCCGGTGATACGGCTGCGCCCCACCGCCGCCGCCGCCAGCATGAGGGCGCGGTGTGAGATGGACTTGTCCCCCGGCACGCGGATGCGGCCGCGCAGGGTGCGCTTCGGTATCGAAACGAACGGCTTCAATGCTTTATCCCTAGGGGCGCGCCGGATCCGGCCGGCAAGGAACCCGCTACCGCTGTCCTACCATAGGGGGTGCCCCTGCTGGTAGCGCGTCACCCGTAATATGTATCGGATATGTATCGGCCGCCCGAACAATTAACCCTTCCGATTTTTGCTTTTGACAGGCGGCCTTGATCGTGGCAATTGGCACCCCGGCGCGAAGCGAACAGGGAGGGGACCGGCCGTGAAGCCGGAGTGGGGGACAAAACGTACCTGTCAGAGTTGCGGCGCGGTGTTCTACGACATGCGCCGGGTTCCGATCGTGTGTCCCAAATGCAGGACGCAGTTCGATCCCGAGGTCTTCACCAAGGCGCGCCGCTCCCGGCCGCAGCCGGTCGAGGAGAAGAAGGCGCCGCCGCCGAAGAAGCCGGTTGAAGAGGGCCTCGAAAGCGAAGAGGTCCCGGCGGAAGAGGCCGAGTTCGAGGAGGTCGAAGAGGAAGGGGCCGAGGAGGAGGATGTGATCGAAGACGCCTCCGAGCTCGGCGAGGACGACCCCGTGGTCGGCAAGGTCGGGGAAAAGGTGCCCGACGAAGATCGGGGCTGAGGCGCCCTCAAGCCTTCCGGCGCGGGCGATATCGTGCCCGGCCGTTAACGGATTTTTTCGCTTGCCGGGTTAAAACGGAAATACCTAATTTGATTCCCCGATTCACGGGGCGGCCGCGCGCAACGCATTTGGCCGCCCGGCGGGGCCATAGCTCAGTTGGGAGAGCGCTACAATGGCATTGTAGAGGTCGTCGGTTCGATTCCGTCTGGCTCCACCAGTTTTAAAGGCCCTGGCCGGCAACGGTCGGGGCCTTCGTGTATCTGCGCCAAGTTCGGACGAGACGCTCTTCGAAAAAGCGCGCCGCTTCGCGACCAGGACCGAGACGGAATACGCGCGCGAGGAAGGCGGAAAGACGCTGCCGCGAACCGTCCGGACGAGGCCGATCATGGCACCGGCGAGCCGGGCCGCCCGTAGCCTTTGGTCGTTCTTGCGGCGCGAAAAGGGGAAACCCGCTTAAATAGTAAGACGGCGCTAACGCCTCCCGGATCGCTGCCCGAATCGTCGTTCGCCGCGGCGCATAGGCCCAGTCCCTTGGCGCCGGCAGTTTCAAAATGGCCCGATCGTTTCCGATCGGGCCCTTCGTTCATTCGCGCATAAAACGAACGCGACGATTGAGTCGGCGCGGGCGTGGCCTCCCCCGTTCGTGGTACACCGTTCCGGGGCAAGGGGGTTGCTCGAATGCGCGCCGGGATTCGCGCCGTCTTGTTGCTGTGCGGCTTGCTGGGCGGCCATATCGTGGCCTGGGCCGGCTTCGCGCCGCCTGCCGCCGCCGGCCCGCAGGCGTTCAATATCGCCGGGATCGAGGTCGCCGCCTGGCTTCCCGAGAGCTCCGTGCCCGGCCCCTGGCCGGTGCTCGTATATTCCCACGGCTTCAACGGCTGCAACACGCAGACCGGGTTCCTGATGGAAGCGCTGGCCGCATCCGGTTATGCGATCTTCGCCCCCAATCACCGCGACGCCGCCTGCGCGGTGATGATGTGGCCCACCCGGCCGCAGCCGCCCTTCGGCGAGGTGAGCGAGTGGAACGAGACGACGCTCCGCGACCGCCGCGACGACATCGAGCGGCTGCTGAACGCGCTCGCCCGCGACCCGCGTTATGCCGCGCCCCCGTTCGATTGGCAGAACGTCGGTCTCATCGGCTATTCGCTGGGCGGCTATACGGCGCTGGGGCTTGCCGGCGCGTGGGAAACCTGGAAAGACCCGCGCGTCAAGGCGGTGCTGGGGCTCTCGCCCTTCGCGGCGCCCTTCGTTGCGCGCGAAACGCTGCGCAATTTAAGCGCGCCGGTGATGTATCAGGGCGGCACGCGCGACACCGGCGCTACGCCGTCTCTCAAGGAACCGGGCGGCGCCTTCGACCAGTCCCCCGCGCCGAAATACTTCGTCGAGTTCGAAAATGCCGGGCATTTCGCCTGGACCGATCGCAACGTCACGATGCAAGAGCCGGTCGTCGCGTATTCGCGCGCCTTCCTCGACCGCTACCTCAAGGGCAAGCCATTCCCCGCCGCGCTCGCCGCGCCGCACCCCGGCGTGACCGATGTGCGGATCGCCGAGTGAGAAGTTCCCCGCCCGCGTCTCCGCCCGGACGCAGGCAAGGCAAAAGACCCGGCCGGCCGGATCTTCTCTCTTCCCATGACCGACCGCCGCCGCGCCCTCGCGACAGCGGCGGAGGGAAGGCCGCTGCCGCGACCCTGCGTGCCTATGCCGCCTTGACCCCCTCGAGGAACTTGCCGATGTCGTCCCGGAGCGCGTCGGATTGGCTGGCTACCGAACGCGAGGCCTCGAGCACTTTGTGGGCCGCCGCGCCCGTCTCGCCGGCCGCCTGCGTCACCCCGGCGATGTTGCTGGAAACCTCCTGCGTGCCGCTCGAGGCCTGTTGAATGTTGCGGGCGATTTCCTCGGTTGCGGCGCCTTGTTCCTCGATCGCCGCCGCGATCGCCGTGGCGATCTCGTTGATCCCGTTGATCTGCTCGCCGATGCCCTGGATCGCGGTGACCGCTTCCGAGGTCACCGTTTGCATGCTGTGAATCTGTGCCGCGATCTCTTCGGTGGCCTTGGCCGTCTGATTCGCCAGGCTCTTGACCTCCGAGGCGACGACGGCGAAGCCCTTTCCGGCTTCCCCGGCGCGGGCCGCCTCGATCGTTGCGTTGAGGGCCAGAAGATTGGTCTGGCTCGCAATGTCGTTGATAAGCTCCACGACTTCGCCGATTTTTTGCGCGGCATCTGCGAGGCCCCGCACCGTGCCGTCCGTCCGGCGGGCGTCGGTGACCGCTTTCCCGGCTGCGCTCGCCGCCTGAGCGACCTGCCGGCTGATTTCGGCGATGGAACTCGACAATTCCTCGGCCGCGGTTGCCACCGTCTGCACGTTGCTCGAGGCCTGTTCGGCCGCGGCCATCACCGCCAGGGATTGCCGGTTGGTTTCCTCGGCGGTGGCGGACATGCTTTGTGCCGTCTCTTGAACCTGCTTCGTCGCCTCCGCCGTCGCACCAAGGGATGCAGTCGACTTGGTTTCGAAATCGCGGATCAAGTCGAGGAGAGCCGTCTGCCGGCGCTCGCGTTCGACCTTGATGGCGTCGTGATAGACCGACAGCGCCAGGTCCATGTCCACGAACACGGCGCGGCTGATTGCCTGGAGGGCCTTGACCAGCTTATGGGATTTGAGCCGGTACGTCCTGACCGCGAGTTCCATTATGCTGTTGAGTGCGAAGCAGTACCCGCCCATGTACCAGCTCGGCGACAGGTTGTTCTTGTAGTGTGCGTCGCCGATTCGCTTGACCGTCTCGAAATAGGTGCCGTCGAATTCGGCCGTAAACAGGTTAAGCCAGTGCTTGCCCTGGGCCGCTCGCACGCGCGAGATATTGGTGTCGCTTCCCAGCATCGCTCGAAGCTCGGGAATGGCCCCGACGTGGGCGTAGAAGCCCTCCAATACCTTGTCGATCTTGGATTCGAGGATAGTCCGAAAGCTGCGCAAGGCCTCTTTCGACTCCGAGTCCATCTTTAGAAACTCGAGTTTGGTCCGAAAATCCATTTCACTGCTGCTCATCTCAATCTCCTACACGCGGTGGGTGTCGCGAAGTATTGCTGCCTTTTGAAAGTCAAATGCTCGGCCGACCTGTGTAGCTGTTATGGTTTTTCGGACGATCCGTCCGTTGGACGAACTCGGCGTCATAAATTGCGTTGATGTGTCGCGTGGCTTCCCGGCGGAGCCCGTATCCCTTTTTCGGCATCGCCATGCAGTTCATCGTTGGGGCGCGGGGCGGCCTGTGATTTGCGACGGACCACAAGGGCGGCCGGGAAATTGATTGTTGCGGTGGTGCCGAGCTTCTCGCCGCTGTCGATGGTGAGCGCGCCGCCGTGCAATTCGATCATGGACTTCACCAGCGCAAGCCCAAGGCCCGTTCCGGTATATCGCCTGGCGTGCGCGCCGTTGACTTGGCCGAACGGCTCCAGCGCCTTCGGGATGTCCTCCGCGGCCATGCCGATCCCGGTGTCCCTGACGCTGAGCGTCAGATCCCCGTTGGGTTGCATCCGGGCCGCAATGACGATTTCCCCGCCTTCGGGCGTGAATTTGATCGCGTTGGAAACCAGGTTGAGAAGGATTTGCTTCACCATGCGCTCGTCCGCCCGAAGCTGGGGCAGATTCGGCGCGATCTTCATGGAAAGGCGCAGCCGCGCCGACACCGCCCGTTCGCCGAGCATGCGAACAATCGAATCGACGGCCTCCTCGACGGCGATTGCGGTGAAATCGAGTTCGACTCTCCCGGCCTCGATCTTGGACATGTCGAGAATGTCATTGATGATGTTGAGAAGGATTTCCCCACTTTCGAGAATATTGGTCACATAATCTTCGTATTTCGGATGCCCCAGCAATCCATGCACGTGCTGCAGCATCACTTGAGAGAATCCGATGATGGCGTTGAGCGGCGTGCGCAGCTCATGGCTCATGTTGGCGAGAAATACCGACTTTGCCCGGCTCGCGACCTCGGCTTGTTTTTTCGCGAGTAGCAAAGTCTGTTCCTCGCGCTTTTGCGCCGTGGTATCGCGAAGAATCGCCGTGAACGCCGTTTCCCCGTCGATCTCCAGCTTGAGGATCGAGGCTTCCGCGGGAAATTCCTCGCCGTTCTTGCGCCGGGCGACGATCTCGCCCCGGTCTCCCATTTGGCGCGCCTGCTCGCCGCCTTCGGCGAACCGTTTCATGTGACCATCGTGCCGCTCGTGGAAACGGTCGGGGATCAACAGGTTCAGCGGCTGGCCCAGGGCCTCGGCGGCGGTGTAGCCGAACACCCGCTCCGCGCCGTGGTTGAACAGCGTTATTTTGTGATCCGCTCCGACCGAAAGGATGGCGTCGTCGGCCTGCTCCACGATCGCGGCCAGGTGGCGCGATTCGTGATGCAAATTCGCGCTTATGCGCGCAGCCTGAGAATCGCCTTCGCCCACCAGCACCAGAACGTGCCGCAGCCGGACGGGCGTTTCCGGTCGGCGGCTTGGACCCGTGATCGCATGCTTGTCTCCCCGAAGATTTTTAGATAAGGGAGGTCTCGGCCGGTCTGCCGAATTGCCGATCCATGCCGGGCTCCCGTTTCGGGCAATCTCCCGGAGGTCAAGGCCCGGGAGCAGACGTCGGACCGGCACCCCCTTGAGGCCGCGGGACTTAACTCCGAACAGCTTCTCTGCGCCGCGGCTCGCGTGACGGACCCGTCCGGCGGCATCGAGCGTCAGCAGAACTGCGGCTATGTTGTGGAGTGCGGCGGGATGTGCGGCAAATGCACGAAACCATGGCGGACCGCCCTGTGCGGCCCCGGCTGCCCCGGCCACACGCGCGCGTCGGTTGCGCGGTGATGCTGCCACCATGTCGTCGCCTCCGGTACGTTACCGGGTGTACGGCGCGCCATGTGGGCGTGCATATTGACCGGGGTTGCGCCTGAAATGATGATGCGTGCCGCTGGAAATCGGTCGTAATGTTTGTTTTCAGGCGGGGCCCCGTCCACACAGCGTTGGACGCCGATTATCTCCGGTTGCAGGCAAAACAAATATTCGAACATCGAAAATTTTATAGTAAATAGGTTTATAAACGATTAAATTTGCATGTATATCGCGTATTACATACGATACATGAATGTAAATAGATCGCCCTAGTCATTCGCATTACTTTATTTTGTCTTTAGCGAGAAATATCTAGTCATTATTATCTAGAATTTGGCCCGCGGGATTTTTTATCGTATAGGCACAGGTCTTGGGTGCGTTATCGGCGCCTCCCGTCGCACGGCACGGCCCTCGGGGGCTGCGCGGCGCCGTAACGATCACTCGGTGAAAAGAACAATCGATGGGACGAAAAATTTCGAAAATCCGAACGGCGCCTCGAAAGCGCCGAACACCTGAAGATCGCCCGTTGCGAATCGTTCTAGTCGGCGGGGGAAGCCTGTGCCGCGTTTGCCTTCGCATGCTTCTCGACCGGCTGATCGAAAGCGCCGAAATTATCGAGGCGCAAGACCTCGAAGAGATTTGGGAGTTGGCGGCCGAGGGTCAAAAGAGCGACGTAATCCTGTACTTGGCGATCTGCTCCTGCGACATCGATTTGCGGGCGCTCAAGGAATTGATGCATATGGTCCCCGGAACGCCGGTCGTCGTTCACACCGATAGCGACGATCCGGCCGTGCTTGAAAGCATGATCGAACAGGGAATCGCCGGCATTATTCCGACCAGTTCGAGCGCGGACGTGGCGGTCGCCGCACTGCGGCTGGTCGCGGCCGGCGGGCTCTACATCCCATCGGATTTATTGCAGGGCATGTTGGCGGGCGAGAGCCATCCCCGGCTTCCCGAAACGTCGCCGAAAGGCCGAAATCTGCTGACGCGCCGCGAGGCCGAGGTGTTCGAAATGATTGCCAAGGGAATGCCGAACAAGGAAGTGGCGCTGGAGCTGGGATTGGCCGAGGCGACGGTAAAAATCCATGTCCAGAATATCTTTAAGAAGCTGAAGGTCAAGAATCGCACGCAGGCCGCCTATGTGGCGGCGCAACGCAAGATTCAGCAACCGGCAAACGGCGAGACGCGGACGCGGAATCGTCAGCCCCGCTGACCGGCCCCGGGCGGATTCGCCGCAATCCGCCTGCGCCTCGTCCGGGATCCCGCTTTGTCCTTGCATTCCAGGGCCTTCCGGGGTGCTTGAAACCCTGAATTCGTTAACACACATATACTGACGTGGAAGGGGCGGCGCCTGTGGGGCCGTCCTTCCGGGCGCCGGTTTCCGGGCCCGACCGCAACTCGCTCATCGGAGGAGATTTGCATGACCCGTATGTCCCTGTTCAACAGCCCGCTTCTTCTCGGCTTCGATGAATTCGAGCGCGCGCTCGATCGCATCACCAAAGCCTCCAGCGACGGCTATCCGCCCTACAACATCGAGCGCGTGGGCGACGACAACTTGCGCATCACGCTCGCCGTCGCCGGCTTCACCAAGGACGATCTTTCCGTCGCGGTCGAGGACAACCAGCTCGCCATCCGCGGCAAGCATGCGGAAGAGACGGGCAAGGCCTTTCTCCATCGCGGCATCGCCGCGCGTCAGTTCCAGAAGAGCTTCGTGCTCGCCGAGGGCATCAAGGTCGTCGGCGCGTCGCTCGACAACGGCTTGCTTTCGATCGATCTTGAACGTCCGGAGCGTGCCTCCTCGCCGCGTACCGTCGAGATCAATGCCGGCAAGCGCGCGGGCGGCAAGGATGGCGTGACTGTCTCCGTCGGCGGTGCCGAACGGAAAGCGTCGTAATCCCGGGGGTAGGAGAAAAAAATGAACATGGAAAACAAAACAACGGAAAAAATGCTCCCCCTGTCGCAGCAGGAGTTTGCGCTGCTCGGCATGAACGACCTGGCCTACGTCCGCCCGGTCGAGGTCGAGGGCCAGAGCAACTTCATGATCCACGCCGCCGACGGCTCGCTGCTCGGTGTCGGCGACTCGCGCGAACTCGCGATGGCCGCGGCGCGCCGCCACGGTCTCGATCCGCAGATCGTCCACTAACCGGCGCCCGCGCAAACGGCGCGGCGGTTTCCCGAAGGTTTCCGCGCAATGTGACATAAGGCCGCCCCGTGCATCTCGCCGGGGCGGCTTTTTTTTGCCCGCTGCCGCTCGCGGTCCGCGCCCCCCTTCGTGTAGTCTTTGTCCTTCGAATTTCACCAGGGGGACGAAGCCATGGCGGCGCGGAATTTCGGTTTTTGGCTGGTGACGGCGTGGGCGCTGCTGCCTCTGTCGGCGGCCTCGGCCAAGGACACGTTGCTGAGCGGCGCGGAATTGATGGCCCGGTGCCAGGGCACGCCGGAAGTGCTGAAATCCGATCAGCTCTACTGCAAAGGCTATCTGGAAGGGATCGAGGATTTGGCGACCTACAGCCGCGGCCAGGGCGGCTCCGCGCCGTTTTGCGTGCCGCCGGAAGGCGTTACCGACGAGGAATTACGCGAGTCGTATATGAAATGGGGCAAGGAGCACGTGGGCGAGCTGACCCTTCCCGCGCTCAACGCGGCGATTGCGGCGATGCGCACCGCCTATCCGTGCAAGTGACGTGAACCGGGCGCCCGGCGCGGGCGGCGTGGCCTCAGGCGGCGTGGCTGGTCGCCTCTTCGGTGAGCAGCGCGTAAAGCGCGTCCGCCCCTTCCGTGCCGCGCAGCTTTTCGCAAACGCCCTTGTTGCGCAGCAGCCGCGAGACGCGGGCCAGCGCCTTCAAATGGTCGGCGCCCGCGGATTCCGGGGCCAGCAGCAGGAAGATCAAATCCACCGGCTGCTCGTCGATCGATTCGAAATCGATCGGCTTCTCCAGCTTGGCGAATATCGCGTACAGGCGTTCCAGTCCGGGCAGTTTGCCGTGGGGAATGGCGATCCCCATGCCGACGCCGGTGGTCCCCAGCCGCTCGCGCTCCAGGAGCACGTCGAAGATCTCGCGTTCCGTGCGGCCGGTCAGGCCGGCCATCTTCTTGGATAGCTCCTGAAGCGCCTGTTTCTTGCTTGTCGCCTTGAGTTTGGCGACCACGCATTCGGGCGTTATCAATTCGGGAAGTTCCATGATTCGCCTAATGTGAACGGGCCGGTTGATCATGCGCGCCGGCGGCCCGGCCGCTGGCGCTCTGGGGGTCGATCCATCCCACGTTTCCGTCGCTCCTCCGGTAAACCATGTTAAGGCCGCCGTGGGCGCTGTTGCGGAACAGGATCGCGGGCACATCCGCCAGGTCCATCCGCATCACCGCCTCGCTCACGGTCATGGTGTCGATCGCGGTCGCCATCTCGGCGACGACCACGGGATTGTCCTCCAGCGTCGCCTCCTCGTCGCCCTCGTTGGCGGCGAGGATGTACTGGCTCGCCATCAGCGCTTGGCCTCCGGCCTTCGCGCCCTTTTTGTGGTCGCGCAGGCGGCTCTTGTAGCGGCCCAGGCGTTTGGCGATCCGCTCGCACGCGGCATCGAAGGCGGCATAGGGGTCGCCGGCCTCGGCGTGTCCCTGGAGCAGCATGTTGCGGCCGATATGCACCGAAATGTCGGCGCGGAACAAATGGGCGTGCCGCGCCAGCACGACCGATCCCTCGATCGCGTTGTCGAAGAATTTCGAAACGGTGGTGTCCAAAGCGGTCTCGATGTGTTCGCGCAACGCGTCGCCCACGTCGATCTGCTTACCTGTGACGGAAAGCTGCATGAATGATTTTAATTTGTTTCCCGGCCGATGTGGCTGGCCGCGCCGGGCGGCGGGTCGGGCAAATCCGACCAAGGGGCGGACGTTAAAGGAGGGGGGCCGGGGGAGTCAACACAACCCGGCCGGAATTTCTCAAGTGTCTATACGATAAGGCATTTTTGGCGGCGGCGCTCGATGGAGGAGGGGATTCGCATGGATTCGCGGTATTTCGCCACGGTCCGTCTCGCGATATCCACGCCCTGGGCTTTCAGGGTGTCCACGATCTCCTCGTCCGAGAGCACGGATTTCTCCGTTTCCCCGTCGATCAGGCCCTTGATGCGGTGGCGCACCGCCTCGGCCGAATGGGCTTCGCCGCCGCGCGAGGCGGGGATCGACGAGGTGAAGAAATACTTGAGCTCGAAGATGCCTCTGGGGCCGGCGATGTATTTGTTGGTGGTGACGCGGGAAACCGTCGATTCGTGCATGCCGATCGCCTCGGCGATGTCGCGCAGAATGAGCGGCCGCAGCCGCTCCACCCCGTGGCGGAAGAAGGCGTCCTGCTGGCGCACGATTTCCTTCGCCACCTTGAGGATGGTGGTGGCGCGCTGGTGCAGCGCCTTCACCAGCCAGCTCGCCGCGTTGTAGCGCTCGCTGATGTAGTCGCGCTCGTCCTTGGTGTGGGCGCCGCGGGAAACCTTGGCGTAATAGACGTTGTTGACGAGCACGCGCGGCAGCGTGTCGGCGTTGAGCTCGACGCTCCACGCGCCCTTGGGCAGCGGCCGCATGATGACGTCGGGAATGATGGGCTGCGCCACCGCGTGGTCGAAGGCCAGCCCCGGCTTGGGATTGAGCGCGCGGATCTCGGCCAGCATCTCGGTCAGATCCTCGGCGTCCACCCCGCAAATCTTCAACAGGGCGCGGTTGTCGTGCCGCGCCATGAGGTCCAGATGGTCCAGCAGCGCCTGCATCGCCGGGTCCAGCCGGTTGCGGTCGCGCAATTGCAGGGCCAGACATTCCGAAAGATTGCGGGCGAAGATGCCGGGCGGGTCGAAGGCCTGCAATTTTTCCAGCGTCGCCTCGACGCGGGCCACGTCGCAGCCCAGCCTTTGGCTCACCGCCGCAAGGTCGCCGGTCAGATATCCGGCCTCGTCGACCAGATCCACGAGATGCGTCCCGATCAGCCGGTCCGCGGCATCCGTGATGTCCATGGCAAGCTGGTTGAGGAGGTGGTCGCGAAGGCTCTTTTCGTGCCTCAGCGTCTCTTCGATGGCGGCCGACCCGTTGTCGAAGTCGCTGCGTCCGCCGCCGCCCCAATCGGCGAATTGGTCGGGGGCGTCTTCCTGGTGCGGCGCGTCGTCTCCGTTCCACAGCCCGGAAACGCCGTCGAGCGGCGTCTCGCCGTCATCGGCGCCGTTGACCGGCTCGGATTCGCCCGACTCGCCGGCGCCGCCGGAATCGCCTTCCTCCCCCTCCTCGCTCTCGAGAAGCGGGTTCTCCTCCAGCTCCGCCGACACGTATTCGGCAAGCTCCATCGCACTCAGCTGCAGCAGCTTGATCGCCTGCTGCAGCTGCGGCGTCATGACAAGAGACTGGGTCTGGCGAAGGTCCAGACGGGGCGTTAAGGCCATGGGGGTCAGTCCTACAGGCTAAATCTTTCCCCCAAGTAAACGCGCCGGACTTCCTTGTGGGCCACGATCTCGGAGGGCTCCCCTTCCATGAGCACCGTCCCTTCGTGAAGGATATAGGCGCGGTCCACGATATCCAGCGTTTCGCGGACATTGTGGTCGGTGATGAGGACGCCGATTCCCCGGTCCTTTAGGTGAGAGACGAGCTGGCGGATTTCCCCGACCGCGATCGGGTCGATTCCGGCCAAGGGCTCGTCGAGCAGCATGAAGTCCGGATGCGAGGCCAGGGCGCGGGCGATTTCCACGCGCCGCCGCTCGCCGCCCGACAAGGCCAGCGCCGGCGTGCGGCGCAAATGCGAGATCGAGAACTCCGCCAGCAGCGTGTCGAGCATCGCCTCGCGCCGGTCGCGCAACGGCTCCACCACTTCCAGCACCGAGCGGATGTTGTCCTCGACCGAAAGCCCGCGGAAGATCGACGCCTCTTGCGGCAGATAGCCGATGCCGAGCCGCGCCCGGCGGTACATGGGCAGGTCCGTGATGTCGTAGCCGTCGCGGAACACCGTCCCGTAGTCGGGCGCGATCAGTCCGCAGATGATGTAGAAGCAGGTCGTCTTGCCGGCGCCGTTGGGGCCGAGCAGCCCGACCGCCTCGCCGCGGTTCACCGCGATGCTGACGCCGCGCAGCACCGGCCGCCGCTTGAACGACTTGCCGATGTTGTGGGCGGTCAGCCCGGCGTTGTCGGTCACCAGATGGGGCCGCGGGGCTTCGCCTTCCTCGGGCGCGCCTTCGCGGCGCGGGGTTTCGGCGATGGCGGTCATGGCGCGGGCGGCGGCGCTTGGGTGGGGACATAGCCGGCCGCCGCCGGCGGCGCCGGCGCCGCCACGGGTCCGGCCGCGGGCCCGGTATCCGGCCCCTCGCGGGGGCTGATCTGCGGTTTCTTCTTGGGCGAGAACAACCCGCGCACCGGCTGCGGGCCGGTGGCTCCGGGCGGGCCGCTCAGCATGCGGCTGACGCCGGTGTTCAGGTTCACCTCGCCGTATTCGCCGTTCAACTGATTGTCCTCCCTGGTAATCTTAACCGAGCCGAACAGCGTGGCGATACCGGATTCGACGTCGTAGACGCCGCGGTCGCCGGTGGCGATCTGGCCCGGGGTCGAGATGTGGACGTTGGTGAAGCCCTCGATCCGGCGGATCTGGTTCCGGTCGCCGCCGGCGGCGTCTTGGCCCTGGTTCTTCGCCTCCTTCTTGGCGGCGCGCTTGGCCGTTTGCGTCTTGCCGCCGGGCTCGCCCGCCTGGGTGTCGTCGGTGAAGAACGCGGTGACGATGTCGGCGGAAAGCCGCTTGTCCTGGTTGACCACCAGGGCGTCGCCGCGGGCCACCGCCATCTGCCGGCGGTCCCAGTACTCTAAGCTGTCGCGCGCCGTCACCGTGTAGTCCTGCGAGATCATCTTCAGGGCGCCGCCCTTGAGCACGAGGATGGCGTTGTCCACGTCGTAGACGCCGTTGTCGCCCACCGCCTTGGAGCTGGGCGAGGTGATGACGACGCCGCCCACGGCATCCAGCCGGTAGATGTCGGTGCCGCCGCCCTCGACCGGGCGGTAGTGGGCGGTCAGCGTATCGGCGCGCACGGTGATGTCGCCGCGCTTGGCCGTGGCGTTGCCCCGCGCGATATAGACCTGATCGTCGCGCCGCCATTCGATGCCCTGGTCGGCGTTGATCTCGACCGGCCGCTCCGAATCCTGGCTGAGCCCCAGCCCCTGCGCCAATGCCGGCGCGTGCGCGAGCGGCAGCGCCGCGAGGAATGCGGCCAGCACGATGCCGCGGGCGGCGAAACCGCCCCTCATCGCCCGCCCCTGGCGCTCTTGGGGTAGAGGATCAGCGTCGCGCGCCCGGTGAACACCACGTATTTGCCGTGCTCGCTGATGCGGAATCCCTCCGACGTCAGATGCCCGAACGGTCCCTGGCCCTGCACCTTCTCCTCGCCGTGCGCGGTCCCGTCGGTCAGGTTCAGGAACGCGCGCGCGGTCTCGAACTCGTAGCCCTTGTCGTGGAACAGATTGACGCGTCCCCGCAGGTCCAGATCGCGGGTGGATTGATTGTAGGTGCCCTCGGTCGAGCGCAACACCACCCAGGTGCCGTCCTTGAGCGTCACGTCCGCCACCGGCTTGTCGAGGTCGAGGAGCGGCGATCCGCCCGCCACCTGGGTCGCGGCTTCCGCGGTCACGGTATAGGGGCGTTGGCCCGCGTCCAGGCCGGTGAAGCGGGGCTTCACCATGGCCAGCGTGTTCGCCGAGTTCGGGCTGACGGTGGCGAAGTTGAGTCGGAAGCGCAATTTCCCGGTGTGAATCTGCGGCCACACCACGACCACGGCGACCAAGACGAGCGCCACCGCCGGCAGCACGAACCGCATGAGGTTGACGAACACGCTGTAGCGCGCGCTCGCCTTGCGCGCCGCGGGAAATTTCCGGCCCGGAGGCGAAGCGGCGATGTCGGCCGCGGTGCGTTCGGCGAAGCTGGTTCGCGTCGCCTTTCCCGCTTCCATGGGTCAGGCGACACCCGCGCGCAGGCAGTCGTGGATGTGGATGATCCCGACCGGCCGCCTGTTCTCGACCGCGAAAAGGCTGGTGATCTTCTTCTCGTTCATCACGCCCAATGCCTCCGCCGCCAGCGCCTGGGGCCGGATGGTCTTCGGATTGGCGGTCATCACGTCGCGCGCGCGCCGCTCCAGAAGTTTCGGGCTCATATGCCGGCGCAAGTCGCCGTCGGTGATGATCCCGGCGAGTCTGCCGCTCGCGTCCGTGACGCCCACGCAGCCGAATCTCTTCGCCGTCATCGTCATCAGCGCGTCCGACATGGCGCCGTCCTCGCCGATCAGCGGCAGCTCGTCGTCGCCGTGCATCAGGTCGCCGACGCGCAGGAATTTCTGTGCCAATTTGCCGCGCGGATGGAACACGTGAAAGTCCTCGGCGGAAAATCCCTTGCGCTCCAGAAGCGCCACCGCGATCGCATCGCCCAGCGCCAGCATCAAGGTGGTCGAGGTGGTGGGCGCCAGGCCCATCGGGCAGGCCTCGCCGTTCTCGGGCAGCACCAGCGACACGTCGGCGGCCTCCGCCAGCGTGCTGGTCTCGCCCGCGGTGATCGCCACCAGCGGAATCCGGAAGCGCCGCGTGTAGGCGACGATGTCGGACAATTCCTGCGTCTCGCCCGAATTGGACAGGGCCAGCACCGCATCCGCCGGCGTGATCATGCCGAGGTCGCCGTGGCTGGCTTCGCCCGGGTGCACGAACAGCGCGGGCGTGCCGGTCGAGGCCAGGGTGGCGGCGATCTTGCGGGCAACGTGCCCGCTCTTGCCCATGCCGGTGACGATCACGCGCCCCGGCGCCGCGGCCAGCAGGTCGAGCGCCCGCACGAACGCGTTGCCCAGCGCGCCGGCCAGGGCAACCAGGGCCTGCGCCTCCGCCGACAGCACCCGCCGTCCGGCCGCGAGGTCGTCCGCGGGCGTCCGCGCCTTGGCCGCCGCGCGGGGCAGGGTCGGCCGGGGTTTGGTGCGGGTCTTCATCGGCGGCGGTCCACCGGGTCGGTCATTGGCATGGCGGCGTGGCCTCATGATGGCCCCTGGGATTATGGCCCGTGGGATTATGGCCCGTGGGATTATGGCCCGTGGACGACGGCCTGTGGAATACGGCCCGTGGGATCGAAGGCATGTGGGCTTATGGACCATGCCCAAGCCGGCCTCAAGCGCCTCCTGCGCCCCTTAAGGGCGTCCGGCCGGCCGGGCGATGAACGAGGACCGCCGAAAAGGCGCAGAAACGCTGGGCAACTATGCCGGGTGGTGGGGGCAAGGTCAACCGAATGGCCGCGCCGG
>DATDPM010000042.1:0-7004 GCA_035292745.1 Alphaproteobacteria bacterium
TCATGCAGTGGAAGCTCGGGCCGCCGCATTTGCCGCAACTCGCGGCGTGGCTCGGGAAACTCGCCGAAGTGGTGATCGACGGTTATTACGGGATAGCGCTCCGCAAACAGCTTCACGAGCAGCTCCAACGCGTCATGAAGAAGGGCAGCCTGGTCGAGCTCCTCAATTTCGTCGACGACAAAACACAGCGCGAGCGCGACAAGCAGGACTACCAGCAGGCGCTCGCTGCCTTCGCCGCGGCGGAAGCCGAAATCGACCGCCTTTCCGCCGAAGGCGCCGCGCTGGACCGTCGGGCCGAAAGGCTGGCGAGCCGAATCGCGACGATCGTTTCCGCGGCGGTGGCACTGGGCGTGGTCGCCGTCCTGCTCGTGATGCGTCGCGGTTAGCACGATGGCGACACTCAGGAATCTGCCGCCCCCACGCCGTCGACCGGCTAAATCGGCCGCGCCGGTGAAGCCGGTGAGACCGGCCGTGCCGGCCTATCAGGGCAAACCGGCCAAGCCGGCGCCGGGCACGGCGGATCAAAGCGGAAGGCGGCGGGCCGCGGCAGGGCGGGACGGCTCCAACGCTTCCGTGCTGCTGGTCATGGGCTTCGGCTTGCTCGCGGTCTCGATGGTCGTGGCGCTGCCCACGGTTCCCATCGTCCTGCTCGGCATGATCCCGACGGCGGTCGCCCTGTTCGTGGACCGCAGCCCGCACAAGAGCGCCGCGATCTGCGTGGCGGGGCTCAATTTCGCCGGCGTCGCGCCGTTCGTCGCCATCCTGTGGCGGGGGCCGAACACGCTCTATCACAGCATCTCGATGCTGGGCGATGTCTACACTTGGCTGGCGATGTACGGGGCGGCGGCCATCGGTTGGATACTGAATCTGGGTTTGCAGCCGCTTGCCGCCTCCATGTTGCGGATTCGCGGGGCGCAGCAGATCGCCAGCCTCCGCGCGCAACAAGCCAAGCTCCGCGAGGATTGGGGAATCGGCCCTGCGGCTGCCAAGAGATGAGGCCCGCTCGCGGGCGGCGCGCAAACGAAAACGGGCCCCAGCGGGGCCCGTTTTGCTACCGATCGGATTAAAGCCTATTTCCCGAGACGCCGCTCGATCACGAGGTTCTTCATCGACTTCTGCAGCTTCTCGAAGGCGCGGACCTCGATCTGCCGCACGCGCTCGCGCGAGATGCCGTATTGCTGTGACAGATCCTCGAGCGTCAGCGGCTCGTCCCGGAGCCGGCGTTCGGACAGGATATGCCGCTCGCGTTCGTTCAGCGTGGTCATCGCCTGGGCCAGCAGGTCGCGGCGATTGCCCATCTCTTCTTTTTCGGCCAGCACCTCTTCCTGGTTCTCGGTCTCGTCGACCAGCCAGTCCTGCCACTCGCCGTCGCTTTCGGCGCGCAACGGGGCATTGAGGGAGTGATCCGCGCCGGCCATCCGCCGGTTCATCGTGATCACCTCGTCCTCGGTCACGTTCAGCTCCTCGGCGATCTTCTTCACATGTTCCGGGGTGAGATCGCCTTCCTCGACAGCCTGGATCTGGCCCTTGAGCTTGCGCAGGTTGAAGAACAGCTTCTTCTGCGCCGCCGTCGTGCCGAGTTTCACCAGCGACCACGAATGCAGGATGTATTCCTGGATCGCGGCGCGGATCCACCACATGGCATAGGTCGCGAGCCGGAAGCCGCGATCGGGGTCGAAGCGCTTGACCGCCTGCATCATGCCGACGTTGCCCTCGGAAATGAGCTCGTTCAGTGGCAAGCCGTAGCCGCGATAGCCCATGGCGATCTTGGCGACAAGGCGCAGATGGCTCGTCACCAGCTTGTGCGCGGCTTCGCTGTCGCCATGCTCCTGCCAGCGCTTGGCGAGCATGAATTCCTCATCCGGCGTCAACATCGGGAACTTGCGGATCTCCCCGAGGTAGCGCGAGAGCCCGCGTTCCGAACCGAGACTGGGTAAGCGGTAGGTTGCCGTGGCTGCCATTCCTTTCTCTCCACGGGCCGCGTGTGCGGCCCTGCCCCTAAGGGGCCGAAGGGCGAGGCCTCCTTGACCGAATAGTCTAAGGAAACTCCCGCCCCGATGTTGTTAACTTAGCCCATCGGCGGGCTCGACGTCAATAATAACCAACTACCTTACTCAAGTATATAATTAATTCTACGATCCCTCCAAACACTTTATCAACTCTTTAATATCATTAGGAAAATCTGACAAAAACTCGAGCCGCTTCCCCGATCTCGGGTGGTCGAAGCCAATCAATTGGGCGTGAAGCGCCTGCCGCCCCAGCCGCTTGGCCGCCGCCAACGCCTGCGTGCGATCGCCGGCCGTCTGGCCTTTGTGGGCGCGCGGCCGGCCGCCATAGACCGGGTCGCCGATCACCGCGTGCCCGATGGACGCCATGTGCACCCGGATCTGGTGCGTGCGGCCGCTTTGCAGGCGGCATTCCACCAGACTCGCGGCGGTACCCAGCCTCTTCAGCACCTGGTAGCGCGTCGCGGCCGGCTTTCCGCCGCGCTTCACCACGGCCATTTTCTTGCGGTTGCGCGGATTGCGGCCGATGTTGCCGGTGATCTCGCCCTGGGCGGGCCTGGGCGTGCCCCACACCACGGCGCCGTAGGCGCGCGTCATGGTGCGGTCCTGGATCTGGCGGGAAAGTGCCGCGTGCGCCTCGTCGGTCTTGGCAACCACAATGAGTCCGCTCGTATCCTTGTCCAGGCGATGGACGATGCCGGGCCGCATCACGCCTCCGATCCCTGAAAGACTTGCGCCGCAATGGGCGAGCAACGCGTTGACCAGCGTGTTCTCGCGATTTCCCGCCGCGGGGTGAACGACCAGCCCCGCCGGCTTGTCGATGACGATCAGCTCGTCATCTTCATACACGATTGCCAGGGCGATTTCCTGCGGCCGGGGCGCGGCCGGCACCGGCGGCGGCTCGGCGACGACGAAGCTTTCCCCCGGTTTGACCCTGCGCGAGGGGTCGGTTATCGTCGCGCCCGCCGTCGTGACGTGCCCTTGCTCGATCAAGGCTTTGAGCCGCGTGCGCGACAGCGTCGGCAGGGCCGCGGCGAGCAGCCGGTCGAGACGAAGGCCGCGATCGGCGGCAGCGGCGGTGACGCGGTGCCGCGTCTCGCGTTTGTTGCCGGCCGTGCCCGGAGCAATATCCGTCATCGCGCGAGGTTGGACCGGAACCATGCAGGGGCTCAAGGCCCTCGTGATCTTTCTGGGCGTGCTGATCCTGATCGCTGCCGGCGTCGTGGCGGTGACGATCTATAAGCGCGCGACCGGCAAGATCGAGGCAACCCAATCGGCGGCGCCCTCATCCAGGCCCGCCTTCGGCAAGCAGAACATCGCGCTGCCCGAAGGCGCGCATCTCGACGATTTTGCCGCTTCGGGCGATCGCTTGATTCTGAAACTTCGGCTCGCCGACGGATCGCCGCGCATCCTGGTGTTCGATCTCGACTCGGGCGCCGAATTGGGCGAGTTCGATTTCGCCCCGGCCCCCTGACGGCGGCCTGAGCCGGGCGGCGCCCGTGATTGTCCTGTCCGCGCTACAGCTGAAACAAGTCACCGAATCGGCCGAGGCGGCCTACCCGGAAGAATGCTGCGGGCTTCTGGTCGGGCGCGGCGCCGGCGACGTCGAAGTGACGCAGGTCGTTCCCACGCCGAACATCGCCTTGAATGATTCGGGCGCGCCGCGCCGGCGCGACCGCTTCGAAGTGGATCCGGAAACGCGGTTCAAGGTGATGCGGGATACCGAGGGAACCGGGCTTCGCATCGTCGGCCATTACCATTCCCATCCCGATCATCCGCCCGTGCCCTCGGCGCACGATCTCGAATCCGCGCTCGAGCCCGAGTTGGTGTGGGTCATCGTCGGCGTCGAGAAGGGCAGGGCGGGGCCGGTGACCGCCCATCTGCTCGACCCTTTGGCGCACCGATTCCGCGAAATCCGGCTGCGCATCGAAGGCTGAGGCCCAGGCCTTGAATGGCTGGAGCGCTTGAACGCGCCAGGGCCTTCCGCTAAGACTTGCGGGCTCCGCAAGGTCCCCTTCGTCTAGAGGCCCAGGACACCGCCCTCTCACGGCGGGAACAGGGGTTCGAATCCCCTAGGGGACGCCATCGCTTCGTCAAAGTGCGACGAAGGTCCGCGACGCGGCTGAATACAGGGATACGATTGCCGCCGCGGGAAATCGGCCGCGCGCGACGGACAGGCGATTTAGTAATCTTTAAGACATTTTGGCCGCTATACCCGTATTGACAGAGAACGGGTATCGTAAAGCGTCGGCGGCATCGCCGTGTCGAGATCGGGGGAACTCCGGAGTGCCGGTTAATGTAATCGTCGCGGGCGCAAAGCAACGCCCTTCGCAGCCGTGGACGCCACCGGTCCTCGCCGAAGCGGGCGCAGTGCCCTGGATCGGAGCCAATGTCGTGGTCATTGCGCTCTATTTCGCCCTCGGCTCGGTGGTCAATTGGTTCTTTGCGGCTTATGGCCTGTTCCCGGCGCCGATCTGGCTGCCGGCGAGCGTCGCCATCGTCGCCGCGATGGTCGGCGGCGTGCGGCTGCTGCCGGGAATTTTTCTCGGTTCCTTTCTCGCCAACGCGATCTTGTTCGCACCGCCCCTGCATGTCACCGCCCTGATCTCCGCGACCAACGCGCTCGGCCCCGTGATCAGCATCCTCGTGCTGCGCCGGTTGCGGCCCGAGGGCGGCCTGTTCACGTCGGTTGCCGGGCTGATGGCCTTCGTCATCTGTACCACCTTCCTGGCCCCCGCGATCAGCGCCGCCGGCGGCGCCACCGCGATGGCGATCGGGCACCCGTTCGATCCCGGCAAATTCTACGCGACCTGGGTGACCTGGTGGCTCACCGACAGCGGCGGCACCCTCTATCTCGCGCCGGCGGCGATCCTTTGGCTGGGGCTCGAGCAGGAGCCCGATACGGGCGTCGGCGTCGCCGACCGGGCGATCAATCGCCGCAACATGGCGGTTTGGGGCTTTGTCGCCTTGGTCAGCCTCGTGCTGTTCCTGACGCCGTCCCTGCGCGGCTACGACATCCGCCCGGCGTTCCCTTTCCTGCTGGTGGTGCCGCTGTCGTGGATCGCGCTGCGCATGTCTCTGCGTTCCGCTTACACCTTGGTTTCGCTGGTGTCCGTGCTCGCGACCGCGGGCACGGTCGCCGGCTTTGGGCCGTTTCAGCACCAAACCTTGGCCAATCCGCTGCTGCTCGTCGGCACGCTTGTCGTGGTGCTCGCCACGAATGTGCTGACCATCGTGGCCCTGGTCAGCGAGCGGCAGCAAGCGCAGGACGCGAACAACGCGAAACTGATGTTCCTGGCCAATATGAGCCACGAATTGCGCACGCCGCTCAACGCCATCCTGGGTTTTTCCTCGATGATCAAGAGCGAAATCATGGGGCCGATTGCGAACAAGGGATACACGGAGTATGCGGCGCTCATCCACTCGAGCGGCGAGCATCTGCTGGCGCTGATCAACGATCTGTTGGAGATGTCCCGGATCGAGGCAGGGCGGGTCACTCTGCACGAGGAGCACGTGACGCTTGCCACTATGATCGAGCAGGCGATCAAACTCGTCGGCCTTCAGGCGCGCACCAAATCGATAACTCTCCGTGCCGACGTTACGTGTGGCGACGTCACGATCAAGGCCGACGCGAAAGCCTTGCGGCAAATCTTCCTCAATCTCTTGGCCAACGCCATCAAATTCACACCCGAAGGCGGCGAGGTCAGCATGACGGCAACGTGGGGCGGCGGCGGCGACTTGGTCATCCGCGTGTCCGATACCGGCATCGGCATTCCGGCCGATGCGCTGGAGCACGTCTTCAAGCCCTTCGAACGCGCGCGCCGCGACACCGCGCCTCAAACCGAAGGGGCCGGACTCGGCCTTTCGATCACGCGCGGCCTCGTCGTGCTTCATGGCGGGACCATTGCATTGCAGAGCGCAATCGATCAGGGGACCGTGGTCACCGTCACCCTCCCGGCCGGCCGCGTCATTGCTTCCGGGAAGAACGGTGTGGACATCGTGATGCCGATCATTTCCGCGCATTAGACGCGCGCCCTGTATCCATGACAGATTCAAGCGACACGTCGAGCGAGGCCGAGCGCCGCCGGCTGATCCGCGCGGAATGGCGGGCCGCCATCGATCCCTTCGATCGCCAGGCGCTGGAGGCCAACAGCAACGCGCTCGCGCTCGGCGTCACCGGCTTGCGCGCGCTGTTCGTGCTCAACGGCGGCGCGCTGGTCGTCTTGCCCGTGTATCTGAGCCTGCTCGGCACGGATCTCGACGCCGCCTTTCTCGCCACCGCCATGGCCGCCGCGAGTTTCCTCGCCGGGCTGGTGCTGGCGGGGCTCGCCACGCTCTTCGCCTATTTCACGGAAACTCAAAAAGGCCGGCTCGCGTTTCACGGCAGGCAAGCCCGCGCGAATGCTTTGTCTGATCCCGCGGAAAGTGACGCGGCGGATTCGGGCGCCGAGAAATTCAAAGCCGGTGCGGCGCGCGGCGCGACGGTCATGAAACGCCTGCGCCTGTGCGCCATCGGCTTCGCCATCTTCAGCCTCGCCTGCTTTGCGGGCGGCGCCTATTTTGCCGCCATCGCCGTCATGACCGGACCCGGTCAGGACGACGAAACCAGCGTCAGCAAGATCGATGTAAATTTATAAAACCCGCCGCCGGTCGCGAGCGCGCGGATCGCCGAAAAGCCGTTGCCGCAGCCCGGCCAAGGCCTTTAGGGGGCGTTTCCGTTCACCATACGTTAACCGGCGCGGGGGCTTTAATGCCTCTGCGTCATTTTTTTGCCGCTTTATCCGGATAAGACACCTCCATGCGATCCGAAGCCCTGAGAAAGGCCGTGGCCGGCCATACCGACGAATCCGCCAGGGCGGGAGCGTCGCTGCGGGCCGATGGCCGGCAGCGGGTCGCGCTCGCTCGCGACGACCGCTGGCCGCCGGCCAAGACCGTCATGGTATCTCTTGGCGCCGCCGCCGTTTTGGCGATGGTTCTCCTCTCCCTCGCTCTGCGCTG
>DATDPM010000043.1:0-6679 GCA_035292745.1 Alphaproteobacteria bacterium
CCGGTTTGCGCCGGCCGCGCTTCGCCACCCGCCGTGCCCGCCATGGCCCGAAGGCGCGCGATGCGGTCCTCGGTCGCGGGGTGGGTCGAAAACAATCCGGCAAGCGGACCGCCGTGCAGCGGATTGACGATGAAGAGATGCGCGGTCGCCGGGTTGCGCTCGGCTTCCGGGTTGCGCACCACCTGTTTTGCCGCCTCGAGCCGTGCCAAGGCCGCGGCCAGCCACAGCGGCTGGCCCGAGATTTCCGCGCCGCCGCGGTCGGCCTCATATTCGCGCCCGCGCGAGATCGCAAGCTGCACCAGCATCGCGCCGATGGGCGCCAGAAGCGCGACCAGGATCACGCCGAAGATGCCCAGCGGATTGTTGCGGTTGCCGCCGAAGAAGAAGGCGAAATTGGCGAGCATCGAAATCGCGCCGGCGATGGTCGCGGTGACGGTCATGATCAGCGTATCGCGATTCTTGATGTGCGTCAGCTCATGGGAAAGCACGCCCGCCACCTGCTCCATGGTGAGCGACTGGATCAGCCCGGTCGTGACCGCCACCGCCGCGTGCTCCGGGTTGCGTCCCGTGGCGAAGGCATTGGGCTGCGGATTGTCGACGATATAGACGCGCGGCATCGGCAGCCCTGCGCGCTGGGCCAGCGTGCGCACCGTGCCGTAAAGCGCCCCGGCGCTGCGCTCGTCCGCTTCCCGCGCGTGGTACAGGGAAAGCAGCATCTTGTCCGCGTTCCAATAAGCGAAGGCGTTGGTCGCGAGCGCGAACAGGAAGGCGATGCCCATGCCGGTCTCGCCGCCCACGAGATATCCCACGGCCAGAAACAGGCCGGTCAGGGCCGCCAGCAGCAGGGCGGTGCGGGAATAGTTCAAAAGAGCGTTCAAAGCGTCGCCTTTTCGTCGCATTTCACGGCAAATCACGGCAGATGGCGGCAGATCGCACGAAACGCGGCAGATCGCGGCAGATGGCGGCAAATGCCGGCAAAAAGCCGTCACTTACTTAAGGAACCGCGGCATCGGATCAAGGCCGCCCCGCCGCGACCCGCCGCGTTTCGTGCGCCGCTCGCCCCGATGTTGACAATTGCCGACATTCGGGGCTTTTTCGCAAGCCATGACCGGCACGCGCAAATCGAACGAACCGGCGGTCGCGCCAGCCGCGGCCGTCAGGCCCGCGCCCGCCAGGCCCGCGTCCGCCAAACCGGACGCCGCCAGACCGGATGCCGTCACAGCTGCGCCTGCCAAACCGGACGCCGTCAACGCCGCGCCTGCCAAGCCCGCGCCCGCCAAGCCTGCGCCCGCCAAAGTGGCCGAGATCGGCGGCCCGGCGGGCCCCGAGCCCACCCGGTACGGGGATTGGGAGCGCAAGGGCATCTGCGTGGACTTCTAACCGCCGGCCACGCCTCACCCGCGCTTAAAGGACAGTATCCCTAACTCTGGCCTTGCCTTTGCGCGGTTGTTGGTATATATTCCTAGTCCGGAACCGGGGGCGCGTCATGCGGGCGTACACCGGAAAGCCGGAATCGCCGTGCGATAGTCGTATCCGGACACGGCAACGCAGCCGATACATGCAGGCATCGAAAAAATCGCGGCCGCGTCGGCGCGGCGGGTTTTCGGTTTCGGCCAAAGCGCTCGTGTGGGGGCTCGCCGCCGCCGCCCTGGCGGCCGGGGTCCGCGCCGCGGCGTCGGGCGAAACCGTGCCCGGGCCGGTGCCGGCGGAAATCGTGGCGGTGGTGGATGGCGACACCCTTGCCGTCAAGGCGCGCATCTGGCTCGGCCAGATGGTCGCGACCGACGTGCGCATCGCCCGCATCGACGCCCCCGAGTTGAAAGCGCGCTGCGAGCGCGAGCACACCATGGCCGAACAGGCCAAGGCCCGCCTCGCGCAATCGGTGGGCGAGGGGCCGGTGATGCTGCGCGACATCCGCTACGACAAATACGGCGGGCGGGTGCTGGCCGAAGTGGAAACCGCCAAGGGCGAGAACCTCGCCGATCTCATGCTCCATTCGGGGCTGGTGCGGCCTTACGACGGCGGCCGCCGCGAAGCCTGGTGCGGAGACGGCCAAACGCGGCGCTGAGCGGAGCCGCGCCGCAAAGGACGGCCGCCGCCGGAAATACCGCGATTCGCCGTTGACGCATCCCGGGCCGCATGGCCCACACTCTCCTCGAGGCACGAACGGGCCTCTCGGCACGGACGGGGTTCGCATGGCGGGCGCCAAGCAGGCGAGATCGAAGCATCCGGGCAAGCGCGGGGTGAGCGGCGCGTCCCTGCTCCTGTGGGCGGTGGCCGCGGTGCTTGCGGCGGGACTCGGCGCGCTGATCGTCTGGGGCGGCGGTCACGGCCCCAAGGCCGATCCGGACGATCCCGCGCAGGTCGCGCTCGGGAAAAAGGTCTACGACGCCCACTGCGCCCGCTGCCACGGCGCCAATCTGAAAGGCCAGCCGGATTGGCAGCGGCCGGGCCCGTCGGGAAAACTTCCGGCGCCCCCGCACGATGCCACCGGCCACACCTGGCATCACACCGACCGCCAGCTCTTCGAGGTGACGAAATTCGGCACCAAGATCTTCGCGTCCTCGGATTACCGGACCGACATGACGGGCTTCGGCGACAAGCTCGGCGATCGCGAGATCTGGGCCGTCCTCGCCTATATCAAGAGCCGCTGGCCGGCGGACATCCGCGCCCGCCAGCGCCAGATCACCGAACGTTCGGAGCAGTGACGCTCTAGGCGGTGTCGTGGCGCCCGCGGTTCTCGATCAGGTTTTGGACGACGCCGGGGTCGGCGAGCGTCGAGGTGTCGCCGAGCGTGTCGAATTCGTTGGCCGCGATCTTGCGAAGGATTCTCCGCATGATCTTCCCCGAGCGCGTCTTGGGCAGGGCGGGCGCCCATTGGATGATGTCGGGGCTGGCGATCGGTCCGATCTCCTTGCGCACCCAGCCCACCAGCTCCTTGCGCAGTTCGTCGCTCGGCTCGATGCCGGCCATGAGCGTGACGTAAGCGAAAATGCCCTGGCCCTTGATTTCGTGAGGGAAGCCGACGACCGCGGCCTCCGCCACCTTGCCGTGGCCGACCAGCGCGGATTCGATCTCGGCGGTGCCCATGCGGTGGCCCGATACGTTGATCACGTCGTCCACGCGCCCGGTGATCCAGTAATAGCCGTCGGCGTCGCGGCGGCAGCCGTCGCCGGTGAAGTAGCGCCCCGGATAGGTCGAGAAATAGGTCTGTACGAAGCGCTCGTGATCGCCGAACACGGTGCGCATCATCCCCGGCCAGGCATCGGCGATGCACAGGTTTCCCTCGCACACGCCTTCCAGTTCATGCCCCTCGTTGTCGACGATTACCGGCTTGACGCCGAAGAAGGGCCGCGTCGCCGAGCCGGGCTTCAAGGGCGTCGCGCCCGGCAACGGCGTGATCAGAATGCCCCCGGTCTCGGTCTGCCACCAGGTATCGACGATCGGGCAGCGCCTCTCGCCCACGATGCGGTAATACCATTCCCACGCCTCGGGATTGATCGGCTCGCCCACGCTCCCCAGAATCCGCAGCGACTTGCGCGACGTCTTGGTCACCGGCTCGTCGCCCTCGCGCATCAGCGCGCGGATCGCGGTCGGCGCGGTGTAGAAGATGTTGACCTTGTGCTTGTCCACCACCTGCCAGAACCGCGACGCGTCGGGGTAATTCGGCACGCCCTCGAACATGAGCGTGGTCGCGCCGTTCGCCAGCGGCCCGTAGACGATGTAGCTGTGGCCCGTCACCCAGCCGATGTCGGCGGTGCACCAGAAAATGTCGCCGTCGCGGTAATCGAACACGTATTTGTGCGTGAGGGCGCAGAACAGGAGATAACCGCCGGTCGTGTGCAGCACGCCCTTGGGTTTCCCCGTCGAGCCCGAGGTGTAGAGAATGAACAGCGGGTCTTCCGCGCCCATCTCCTCGGCGACGCAATTGGGCGAGGCGGCGGCGATCAATTCGTCGTACCAGTGATCGCGCCCCGGCGTGAACGGAACGTTGCCCCCTGTGCGCCGCACCACCACGACGGTCGCGACACCCGGGCAGGATTTCAGCGCCTCGTCGGCGCTGACCTTGAGCCCGACCTTGCGCCCGCCGCGCAGGCCCTCGTCGGCGGTGATCAGCACCGTCGAATCGCAATCCGTGATGCGGCCGGCGAGCGAATCGGACGAGAACCCGCCGAACACGACGGAATGGATCGCGCCGATCCGCGCGCAGGCGAGCATGGCGACCGCGGCCTCGGGAATCATCGGCAGATAGATCGTGACGCGATCGCCCTTCTTCACGCCGAGCGAGCGAAACGCATTGGCGCAGCGGCAGACCTGTTCGTGCAGCTCGCGGTAGGTGATGTGGCGGCTGTGGGCGGGATCGTCGCCCTCCCAAATGATCGCCGTCTGATCGCCGCGCGTCTTCAGGTGGCGGTCGAGACAATTGGCCGAGGCGTTGAGCGTTCCGTCATGGAACCAGCGGATATGCACTTTTCCGGTAAACGAGCAGTCCTTCACCTTGGTGAAGGGCTTGATCCACTCCAGCATCGCCGCCTGCTCGCGCCAGAATTTCTCCGGCTCGATCAGCGAGCGCGCGTATTCGCGGAAGTAGCCTTCTTCGTCTATCCAGGCGCTTTTTCCGAGCGCCTCGGGAACGGGATAGATGTGGGTTTCGGTCATGACGCGGCGATTGTCGGTTTCATGTCAATGCGAGCCGGCGAGAAGCTTGTTGCGGAACTCGAGGGGATCGTCGATGTTCGCCATCGGCTCGAGAGTCGATCCGGTGCCGCGCACGATGATGGTGCCGTAATCGAGCACGCGCCCCAAGATGCTTTGATCGACGGAGACGCTCTCCACTTTCTGCCGCTCCATTTCGATCGTGCGGCGCCAGATGAATCCGATCTTGGCAACCACGCGCCGGTTGGTGATCGCCATTTCCGTGGAGGCGAACTGGATCCACATGGAGATCGCCATGACCGCGGCGAAAAGAATCAGCGCAAGGCCCAGCGTCTTCACCAAATTGACGAGCGTCGCGTCGCCCGCGCGCCCCGAAAACAGGATGGCGATCAATCCGCCGGCGGCGACCACGATCGCCGGCAGAAAGACGATCCAGTGAAGCCGGGTCTGGTAGACGATCGTCTCGCCGGCCTGCAGCGTTTTCTCGACGTAGCTCATGGCCTTTGTCCCCCCTGGGCGCAGCCCCAGACGCTAATACGAAAAGCGCTGCCGGATCAATCGGCCCGGCCTCAAGCCCTGACGCCCCCCATCCGGCACAGCAGCGCCCAAGACTTCTTGTCCACCGGCATCACCGAAAGCCGGGACTGGCGCACCAGGGCGAGGCCGGAAAGCCGGGGCTCCGCCTTGATTTCGGCCAGGGCGACCGGCTTCGTCAACGGCGCCGCCATCCGCACGTCCACCATGCCGAATCGCCCGGATTTGTCGGTCGGATCGGGATAATAGAGACGCGCAATCTCGACCACGCCGACGATCCGCTTTTCATCCCCCGAATGGTAGAACAAGGCCTTATCGCCGAGTTTCATCGCCTTCATGTTGTTGGCGGCCTGGTAATTCCGGACGCCGTCCCATTCCGCGACCTTGGCCTTGACCTGATCGGCCCACGACCATGTCTTGGGCTCCGATTTCATGAGCCAATACGAGGTTGAGCCCATGCGGCGTCTTCCCTACGCCGGACCGAAGACTTTCTTGAACGGCGTGATCGTCACCGAATCGAACAGCCCCGCTTTGGCGTAAGGGTCGTTGTCGGCGAACGCCTGCGCTTCCTTTCGGTCGGCGAAATCGAGAATGAGGAGACTCCCCTTCGGCGCCGTGCCGTCGTCGGTGAGCAACGGCCCCGAGATCGCGTTGCGCGAGCGGAAGCGTTCCAGATATTCGAGATGCGCGGGCCGCGTCGCCGCGCGCAAATCGCTCTTCCCCGGCTTGTCCATGCAGATGACCGCAAACAACATGATGGTTCCCGTGCGTGTGAGTTTTGCCGCGGCAGGCTAGCCGAAGCGGGACGCGCGATCGATATCCTTCGGCAGGTCGGCCGTTTCCTCCCCGACCGGCCGGTCGAGAAGCTCCGCGATCGCCGCGTCGATATCGACGCCGCTATTCAGAATGCGATCCACCGCAAAGCAGATCGGCATGACGACATCGAGCCGATTGGCAAGCGCGCGCACCGCTTCGGCCGAATACACGCCCTCGCTCACGCCGGTGCCGCGCTTGATCGCATCGCCGAGCGCGACACCCTGGCCGAGCAGGACGCCGAGCGATGTATTGCGCGATTTCTCGCTGTTGCAGGTGAGCGACAGATCGCCGAATCCCGAAAGCCCCATCATGGTGGACATCCGCGCGCCCTTGGCGAGCCCGAGTCGAATCATCTCGGCCAGTCCCCGCGTGATGAGCGCGGCGCGCGCGTTTTCGCCGAAACTTCGTCCCATGGTGATGCCGCAGGCGATCGCCAGCACGTTCTTGACCGCGCCGCCCAGCTCCGCCCCGACCACGTCGTCGGAGAGATAGGTGCGGAACCGGCGGCTGCCGAGATACCCGGCCAATCTTTCGGCCAAGGCCGCGTCGGCGCAGGCGAACGTCACGGCGGTGGGCAGGCCCTTCGCCACCTCGCTCGCGAAAGTCGGGCCGGAGAGCACCGCGACCGGAGAGGCGGGCAGGACATCCGCCACCACCTCGCTCATCAAGGCGC
>DATDPM010000044.1:0-18558 GCA_035292745.1 Alphaproteobacteria bacterium
GCGGCGCCCGCCGCCAGGCGCTGGCGTTCCGCCGCCGCGGCCTCGGGCAGGTCGAGCCGGGCGAGCGCGTCGAGCGCGGGGCCGGCCGGTCCCGCCGCGCGCAGGAGCCCGAGCAACTGCGGCGCGGCCGAACCGGCGATGGCGGCGACGCCGGCCGCGTCCTTGCGGTTGAGGGCGGCGCGCAGCCGCGCCACTACATCGGCCGGGAATCCGTATGCGGCGCACAGCGCCGGAACCAGGGTCGGCATGGTGAGATCGGCGGTCAGGCCCGTGATCCCCGCCTTCTCCAGCGCCTCGACCCCGAGCGTGACGATCTCGGCATCGGCGGCCGCCGAATCCGAGCCGATGAGTTCGACTCCCGCCTGGGCAAACTGGCGCTCGGGATTGAGCTGCGTCCCCTTCACCCGCAGGACCTGTCCGGCGTAGCACAGGCGCAGCGGCCGGGGCGCGTTGACGAGGCGGGTGGTGGCGATGCGCGCGACCTGCACCGTTATGTCGGTGCGCAGCCCCATCATGTGCTGCGACACCGGGTCCATCAGCCGGAAAGTCTGGCCTGCGGTGGCGGCCCCCGCGCCGGACAGCAGGCTGTCCTCGAATTCGACCAGCGGCGGGTCCACCTGCTCGTAACCGTGAGTCTCGAAACAGGCCATGAGTGTGACCACGACCTGCGACGCAAACGCGGCGTCGGGCGGCAGCACGTCGCGCAGGCCGTTGGGCAAAAGCGCCTTGTTCAAAACTTCGTTCATGTCGCCATCGTTTTGGATTTTAGGCCGGCCCCATGATATCGCGGATCATAGGTTCCGGACCGGCGGGACCCCCGTTGGTAGCGATTTTACCTCCAAACGGCAACGGAAACGACGCGTTCCGCCGATTTTCGAATGCCGCTCCCGCCGGTGCGGACCGCTCAGAGGCCGGACATGACCTTGGCCACGGCCCAATCCAGCCACGCCGGCAGGGCCGCAACGTCCTCGGCCGCAACCGTGCCGCCGGTCCAAACCCGCAGGCCGGGCGGGGCGGCGCGATAGGCGTCGATGTCGAAGGCCACGGCTTCCGCCTCGAGCAAGGCGGCTATCGCGGCGCCCAGGCGCCGCCGATCGGCATCCGTCATCGCCTCCGTTCGCGGCCCGGAAAACCGCATGGCGACCGGGGTCGGCGGGCGGAATGCGGCGTTCCGCGGAAGATGGCCGGCCCAATCGCTTGTCTCGATCCAGCTATCCAAAAGGGCGCGATTGGCGCGGGCCCGCGCGATCATGCCCTTCAACCCCCCTTGCTTCTCGATCCAGGCCAGCGACAGCAGCGCGTCTTCCACGCACAACAGGGACGGCGTGTTGATGACGCCGCCGTCGAAAAGCGGCTCGTCGAGACGGCCGTCCTTTGCGATTCGGAACAGCTTGGGGATGGGCCAGGCCGGGGTGTAACCGGCCAGGCGCTCCGCGGCGCGGGGGCCCAATACCAGAAATCCATGCTGGGCCTCGCCGCCCATCGCCTTCTGCCAGGAGAAGGTCGCGGCATCGAGCCGCGCCCACGGCAGATCAATCGCAAACACGGCCGATGTCGCATCGCAGATCGTCAGCCCCTGACGATCGCCGGCGATCCAATCGTCCCTGGGGACGCATGTGCCGGCGGTCGTGCCGGTCCAGGCGAAGACGACGTCGCGGCCGAAATCGACGCGCGATAGATCGGGGACTTCCCCATAGGGCGCCGTGAGCGCGCGGACGTCGGCGAGACGCAATTGATCGGTGACATCCCTCGCCCATTCGTGGCCGAAATGATCGAAGGCGAGGATATCGACGCCGCGCGGACCCAAGAGATTCCACAGCGCGGCTTCGACCGCGCCGGTATCGGAACCGGGCAGGATGGCGATCCGGTGGCTGGCCGGAATGCCGAGCAGCGCACGGGTCTTTTCGGCAACTTCCCGCAGCCGGGCGCGCGCCGGGCCGGAACGGTGATAGCGGCCGACGACCGCACGGGACAGGGCCGCGGCCGACCAATCCGGCGGCTTGGCGCAAGGACCCGAGGCGAAATAGGGGCGTTTCGGCCGTACGGCCGGCTTGGGCGCGGTCATGACGACACGGCACCACCGCGCGCCGTCAGCGGCCGGCAAGCCGGGATCACAGCCTGAAATAGAACGGCGCGAGGGCGGAGAAGGTCAGCCACAGCAGCAGCACCAGCGGAATACCGACACGCATGTAATCCGAGAAGCGGTAGTGGCCCGGGCCCATGACCAGAAGATTGGTCTGATAGCCGATGGGCGTCGCGAACGAGCAGTTGGCGCCGAAGGCCACCGCAATCGCGAAGATCATCGGATCGACGCCCAGGCTCTGGGCGAGTCCCACCGCAATCGGCGTGAACAGGACGGCGCAGGCGTTGTTGCTGAGCACGTTGGTGAAGACCGCGACGACCAGGAAGAAGGCCGACAGGATGACGGCCGGGGGCGCACCGGCAAAAAGACCGATGAATCCGTGCGCAACGAAAACCGCGCCTCCCGTCTCCTGCATGGCGGCGCCGAGCGCCAGAGCCGCACCGACGAGAAGGATGATCCTTGCGTCTACCGCTTGCAGCGCCTGGCGCACGTTCAGGGCGCCGACCGCGATCATGGCGACGACCCCGATCATCGCGGCAACCACGATGGGGAGCACCTCGAAGGCGGCGAGGCCCACCACGGCTGCGAACACGAGCCCGGCCAGGCCCGCCAGATGCGGCGCCGGCAGGTCGGTCATCGACCATTCCATGGGCAGGATGTCGCGATTGGCACGCAACGCCAGCACGTCCTCGCGGCGGCCCTGAACCAGCAGCACGTCGCCGGCCTCGAGCGGGATCTCGGTCATCCGCGCCCGGATCATGCGGGAGCGCCGCTGAACGCCCAGCGCGATGCAGTGATAGCGGTAACGGAATCCGATCTGTTCCAGCGTCTGGCCGATGAGGCGCGAGGCCGGCGTGACCATGGCCTCGGCCAGAATCTGATCGCCGGCGCCCCAGACCTCGCCCTTGGCTTCCTCGCCGGGGACATGGGGGTGAAGGACGCCCTCGCCCTGAGCCACCGCCTCCATCAAGGCCTTGCGCGTGGCGGCGACGATGAGGAGATCGCCAGGCTGCAGCGCGAAGCTATCGAAGGGCGGCAGCTCGGCGTGTTCGCCGCGCTGGATCAGCTGCACCGTGACGTCACGCAGCTTCGGGAACAGGCCCAAAACGGCCGTCATGCCGACGAGCCGGGAGCCTTCCGGCACGGTGATCTGGGCGATGAACTGCTTGCCGCCCTCGCCCACCAACGCGCCCGCGAGCGACGCCCGCGCCGGCAGCAGCCGCGGACCGAAGACGAGCAAATAGAAGAGGCCGACCGCCGCCAGGATGACGCCGGGAACCGTCAGGTCGAAGAATCCCAACGGCCTTTGGCCGAGATCGATCAGCGAGCTGGACACCAGAAGGTTGGTGCTGGTCCCGATCAGGGTGGTGATGCCGCCCAAGGTGGCGGCAAAGCACATCGGCATCATGTAACCGCTGATGGAGCGCCCGCTTTTCGCCGCGATGGCCTGGGTGATCGGAATGAAGATCACGACCATCGGGGTGTTGTTGATGAAGGCGCTGATCACCGCGACCATGACCAGGATCATGACCAGCGGCCACAGCGCGTTTCCGCCGCCAAGCTGCAAAGCGCGCTGGGCAACGCGGTCAAGCGCGCCGGTTCGAACCACGCCCTGACCGACGACAAGGAGTGCGATCACGGTAATAAGCGCGGAATTCGCGAATCCGGCGAGCAACCGCTCCGCATCGAGCAGGTTCTGGCCCTTGGGCCCGACCACGGGGAAAAGCTGGAACAGAATAAGCATGACGGCGATGAGCCCGACCGAGGTGATCTCGATCGCGATCGTCTCCACCGCAAAAAGCGCGATCGTGGCGACGGCAAGAAGCAGCGTCGCCCACATCAGGTAGGTCGGATCAATCGCGAACATGGCAGGATATCGCTGTCGGAGAGCCGGCGGGCAGACTCGATGGCGAAGACGAGGTGAGCGATAACAGTAGCATCTCGGCGCCCAGAGCGATAGTTGCGACATTTGCCCGCTGCGTTGCGAAAGAAAATACGAACGCAACACGGAGAATGTGTTTCGACACTGAAATCGTCCGGCCCGGCACCGCCCGACGCCCAGGTTTTCCGCGCTTATGCGCCGCGATTTGGCGCGATCCGGCGGCCGAGGAACGCGCTTGACCTGGGCCGGCGCCCCGTACCACCATGACCCCTTGTTCCTGGGGGCGCCTCCATGCGTGAGGCTGAGAGACCAGGCGCCGTCCGGCATTCGTGACACGGGCGGCTCGACTGGCGACCCTTAGAACCTGATCCGGGTAATGCCGGCGAAGGGAACGGAACCGGGCATCCTCCCGACGCATGGTTCGGCTCCGCCGGACATGCGGCGCCGGCCCCCCGGGGCTTGGATCACCGGCCCGTCACGAGGGAGGTCCGCCATGCCGGAAGGCACGTCGGCGCAGACAACGAAATCCGGTCATCCCCTGACCGTCGCCCTGGGAGCGCTTCCCGGCTCGCGCAAGATATATGTCGCGAGCGGGCGCAACGCCGAGGTTCGGGTGGCGATGCGCGACATCGCGCTTTCCGGGAACGAAGCCCCGCTGGTCGTTTACGACTGCTCGGGCCCCTATACCGATCCGGCGGTCGCAATCGACATCACCGAGGGCCTTGCCCCGCTGCGCGCGCCGTGGATCGAAGCGCGCGGCGATACCGAAGGCTACCAGGGACGCGCGGCCCGGCCCGAGGACGACGGGCGCAAGCCGGGCGAGACCACCATGCTTCCCGCGTTCCCGCGAGGCGGCCGCAAGGCCCGCCGCGCGCGCGAAGGCCGCGCGGTGACGCAGATCGCTTACGCCCGGGCCGGCATCGTGACGCCCGAGATGGAATATGTCGCGATCCGGGAGAATGAGGGCCGCCGCGCGCAACCCGATCTCTTGCGCGACGGAGAATCGTACGGCGCGGCGCTTCCCGATTTCGTCACGCCGGAGTTCGTGCGCGACGAGATCGCGCGCGGCCGGGCGATCCTGCCGTCGAACATCAACCACCCGGAATCCGAGCCGATGATCATCGGCCGCAATTTCCTGACCAAGATCAACGCCAACATCGGCAATTCGGCGGTGGCGTCATCCGTCCACGAGGAAGTGGACAAGATGGTTTGGGCGATCCGCTGGGGCGCGGATACGGTGATGGACCTTTCCACGGGGCGGGACATCCACAGCACCCGCGAGTGGATCATCCGCAACTCGCCGGTGCCGATCGGCACCGTGCCGATCTATCAGGCGCTGGAAAAGGTGGACGGCGTCGCCGAAGACCTGACCTGGCAAATTTTCCGCGATACCCTGATCGAGCAGGCGGAACAGGGCGTGGATTACTTCACCATCCACGCCGGGGTGCGGCTGCCGTACATCCCGCTCACGGCACGGCGCGTCACCGGAATCGTGTCGCGCGGCGGGTCGATTCTCGCCAAGTGGTGTCTGGCGCATCACCAGGAGAATTTCCTCTACACGAATTTCGAGGAAATCTGCGAGATCATGCGCGCCTATGACGTGGCGTTTTCGCTGGGCGACGGGCTGCGCCCCGGCTCGATCGCGGATGCCAACGACGAAGCCCAATTTGCCGAGTTGGAAACCCTGGGCGAGCTCACCAAGATCGCCTGGAAACACGACGTGCAGGTGATGATCGAGGGGCCCGGCCACGTGCCCATGCACAAGATCAAGGAGAACGTGGAGCGGCAGCTCGCCGTTTGCCATGAGGCGCCGTTCTATACCCTGGGCCCGCTCGTGACCGACACCGCGCCCGGCTACGACCACATCACCAGCGCCATCGGGGCCGCCATGATCGGCTGGTTCGGCACCGCCATGCTGTGCTACGTGACGCCCAAAGAGCACCTCGGCCTTCCCGACCGCGACGACGTGAAAGACGGCGTGATCGCCTACAAGATCGCGGCCCATGCCGCCGATCTGGCCAAGGGACATCCGGGCGCCCGGGCACGCGACGACGCGCTCTCCAAGGCGCGGTTCGATTTCCGCTGGCGCGACCAGTTCAACCTCGCGCTCGACCCCGAGACGGCGCAGGCGTTCCACGACGAGACCTTGCCGGCCGAGGGCGCCAAGGTCGCGCATTTCTGCTCGATGTGCGGGCCGAAATTCTGCTCGATGAAGATCACGCAGGAAGTCCGCGATTATGCCGCCAAAGGCATGGCCGAGATGTCGGCCCGCTTCCGCGACGCGGGAAGCGAGATCTACGTCGCGAAAGACGAGTAAGGCCGCGCGCCGCCGAAAGCTAGTCGCTGCCCTCGAACGGGCGCACGGTGTGGGCGTGATTGATCGGCCCGTGACCCTGCCCCAGCCCCGGGGCGGAAAGGATCGCAGCGCGCACATAGGCGCGGGCGCGCACAACCGAGTGACGGATCGAAAGCCCCTGGGCCAGGCCGGTCGCGATGGCCGAGGCCAGCGTGCATCCGGTGCCGTGGGTGTGCGGGGTGTCGACGCGCGCGCTTTCGAAAACCTCGATGCCACCCTCGTCGTGCAGCACGTCACTGATCATGTTGCCGCGCATGTGTCCGCCGGTGAGCAGCACGGCCTTGGGCCCCAGCGTGTGGACCATCTCGGCCGCATGCTTCATGTCCTCAAGGTCGCGGATCGTCATGCCGGTCAGCGCCTCGGCCTCGGGAATATTGGGCGTCAGCACCGTGGCGTTGAGGAGCAGGACGCGCTTCAGAGCCTCGACCGCGGAAAGCTTGAGCAGCCGTTCGCCGCCCTTGGCGATCATCAAGGGGTCGACCACCAGCGGAACGCCGGGCGCCAGCCTTTCGATGACGTCGCCCACGGCCTCGATGATCGCGGCCGTGTGCAGCATGCCCGTCTTGATGCAGTCGGCGCCGATGTCGGAGAGCACCGCTTCCATTTGCTTGGCCACGAAGGCGGCGGGGACGGGATGGATGGAGAGGACGCCGCGCGTGTTCTGGGCGGTGAGCGCGGTGATGGCGGTGGCGGCGTAACCGCGCAAGGCCGTCACCGTCTTGATGTCGGCCTGGATTCCGGCGCCGCCGCTCGAATCGCTGCCGGCAACAATAAGTACCCGACCGTGCATGGAATGCCGTGTTCCCGCCGGGTCAGCTTGCGGCGCGTTCGATGGCGCTGACGACGTCGTTCACGACCTTGCCGACGACGTCTTCGTCTTCGGCCTCGGCCATGACGCGGATCACCGGCTCGGTGCCCGATTTGCGGATGAGAAGACGCCCGCCGGCGCCGAGCCGCTTTTCGCCGTCGCGGATCGCGGTGCGCACGGACTCGGCTTCCAGCGGCTGGCCGCCGTTGACCCGCACGTTGCGCAAAACTTGCGGCAACGCCGTGAAGATGCGGCAGACCTCGCTCGCCGGCCGGTCGCTGCGCACGATGGCGCCCAAGACCTGAAGCGCCGCGATCAGGCCGTCGCCGGTCGTCGAATAATCGGCGAGGATGATGTGGCCGGACTGTTCGCCGCCGATATTGATGCCGTGGCGGCGCATATGCTCGACGACGTAGCGATCGCCGACCTGGGTCCGCTCGAGCCGCAGCCCGATCGATTCCAGATAACGTTCGAGCCCCAGGTTCGACATGACGGTCGCGACCACCGCCCCGCCCTCCAAGCAGCCCGCCTGCTGCCACGTCCGGGCGATGAGCGCCATGATCTGGTCGCCGTCGAGAATCGCGCCGTGCTCGTCCGCGAGAATGACGCGGTCGGCGTCGCCGTCGAGCGACAGGCCAAGGTGCGCGCCGTGCGCCGCGACCTCGCGCCGCATCGCCGCGGTGTCGGTGGCGCCGCAGCCGTCGTTGATGTTGAAGCCGTTGGGATCCACGCCGAGGGGAATGACCTCCGCTCCCAGCTCCCACAAAACCGTGGGCGCGACGCGATACCCGGCGCCGTTCGCGCAATCGATCACGATCTTGAGCCCGTCCAGGCGCAAGCCCTTCGGGAAGGTGTTCTTGACGTATTCGATGTAGCGCCCCTGCGCGTCGTCGAGGCGGCGCGCGCGGCCCAGCCGCTCGGGCACGGCCAGATTCTCGGTCACGCCGGCGGCGACGCGTTTTTCGATCTCGCGCTCGACCGAATCCGAAAGCTTGTAGCCGTCGGGGCCGAACAATTTGATGCCGTTATCCTCGTAAGGGTTGTGGGACGCCGAGATGACGACGCCGAGGTCCGCGCGCAAGGAGCGCGTCAGCATGGCGACCGCGGGCGTGGGAAGCGGCCCGACCAAGACGACGTCCATGCCCATCGAGACGAAGCCGGCGGTCAGCGCCGGTTCCAGCATGTAGCCGGAGAGCCGCGTGTCCTTGCCGATCACGGCGAGGTGCCGGTGGTTGCCGCGCGTGAAATGATGGCCGGCCGCCTTGGCGACCCGGAGCGCCGTTTCCGCCGTCATCGGCTCGACGTTGGCGGTGCCGCGGATGCCGTCCGTGCCGAACAGCCTGGTTGCCATCGCTTCGATCCCGGAGATCCCTTCGGCCGCCTTTTACCAGAAAAGCCGCGGGAAAAACATCATTCCCCGCCGCCTTCGGCAGTCCAGCCCGCCGGCGGGTGGACGGCGTCCCGCACCGCCAAGGCCTGGCGGGTCTCGGCGACGTCATGGACGCGCAGCAGCTGGGCGCCCTGCTCCACCGCATCGAGAGCGGCCGCGAGCGATCCGGCAAGCCTCTTGTCGGCCGGCTCGCCGCCGCTGGCTCCGGCGACGAAGCCCTTGCGTGACACCCCGACCAGGATGCCGCATCCCAAGCCATGGTAAAGAGCGAGGCCGCTCAGAATCTCGGCGTTGTGCTGCTTGGTCTTGCCGAAACCGATCCCGGGGTCGATCACGATCGACGCGCGGCTCAGCCCCGCCTGTTCGCAGGCGGCGATGCGGGCTTCGAGGAAATCGTACACGTCGAGCGGCGCATCGTCGTAGCTCGGATCGTCCTGCATCGTCGCCGGCTCGCCCTGCATGTGCATGAGTGCGACGCCGGCGCCGCTCTTGGCGGCCACGCCAAGGCTTTCGCGGTCGCCGGATAGCGCGGTGACGTCGTTGATGATGCGGGCGCCCGCGGAGACCGCCGCCGCCATGACCGCCGCGTGGCGCGTGTCGATCGAGACCGTCGCGCCCATTTTCGCCAGCCCGCGCACCACCGGCAGAACGCGGCGCAATTCTTCGTCGACCGGAACCGGAACGGCGCCGGGCCGGGTCGATTCCCCGCCAATGTCGATAATCTGAGCGCCGGCTTCCAGCATGGCCGCGCCGTGCGCGATCGCGGCATTCACGTCGAGGTGCCGGCCGCCGTCGGAAAAACTGTCGGGCGTGACGTTGACAATGCCCATGATCGCGACTTTCGCGCCGCACCCGGCCGCCAGCGGAACACCGGCGAAGGGCGCACGCGGCCGCGTCAGGGCGGCGAATCGATCGCGGACGCGGTGCGCGAGAGGACCGCGCGCTTCCCGGCACCAATCGAACAGGCAATCGGCGGGCGCCACGATCGAAGCCCGGCCTCCGTCATCGGCGCGGGCGATGAGTTCACAGAGAAGAAAGGCAAGATCCCCGCCTGCCAGCCGCATCCCGCGGCCGCCCGCAACCACGGCCCGCGCCTCGGGGCCGGAAACAAGCGCCGCCGGGCGGACGTACAGCCCGCCTTCGGGCAGGCGCAGGCGATCGACAAAAGCCGCGACCGCGCCGGGGGTCGCAGCGAATTCAGACATGCGGCGGGAATTCGGGCGTCAGGTTCCGGGCTGCGGCTCGGGCTCGAGGCCTCCGGGCCTGCCCTGCTTCGAGCCGCCGCTGGTCGGCACCGACGAGCGCCGTCCCTTTTTCTTGGCGGGCGGCTCCGAATCCGGGCTCGGGCGCGCGATCGTCTCGCCGCGCAACAGCGCCTTCACCTCATCCCCGGTCAGCGTCTCGTATTCGAGCAGCGTCTTGGCGACGGTATGCAGATCGTCCAGATGCTGAGTCAGCACCTTGCGCGCCTTGGCCTCCGCCGATTCGACGAGTTTGCGGATTTCTTCGTCGATGATCTGCGCGGTGTGGTCGGAGATGTTCTTGCGCTGAGTCACCGAGTGGCCCAGGAACAGTTCCTGCTCGTTCTCCGAATAGCGCAGCGGACCCAATTTCTCGCTGAATCCGAATTCGGTGACCATGCGGCGCCCGATCTCGGTGGCGCGCCGGATATCGTCCTGCGCGCCGGTGGTGATGTTCTCCTTGCCGAACACCAGTTCCTCGGCGACGCGGCCGCCGAACAGGCTAGTCATCATCGCCTCGAGCTCGCGCTTGGACTGGCTGTAGCGGTCGCGCTCGGGCAGGAACATGGTCAGGCCCAACGCCCGGCCGCGCGGAATGATGGTGACCTTGTGCAGCGGCTCGTGACCTTCCGTGAACACCATGACCAGCGCGTGGCCGCCCTCGTGATAGGCGGTAAGCTTCTTCTCTTCGTCGGTCATGACCATCGAGCGGCGCTCGGCGCCCATCATGACCTTGTCCTTGGCATCCTCGAGCTCGGCCATGGTGACGTAGCGCTTGTTGCGGCGCGCGGCCAGCAGCGCCGCCTCGTTCACCAGATTGGCGAGATCGGCGCCCGAGAAGCCGGGCGTGCCGCGGGCGATGACCCGCGCGTCCACGTCCGGGGCGAGCGGGATGTTGCGCATGTGGACCTTGAGGATCTTCTCGCGGCCGACGATGTCGGGATTGGGCACCACCACCTGGCGGTCGAAGCGGCCCGGGCGCAGCAGGGCGGGATCGAGCACGTCGGGCCGGTTGGTCGCGGCGATGAGGATCACGCCCTCGTTGGCCTCGAAACCGTCCATCTCGACCAGCAGCTGATTGAGGGTTTGCTCGCGCTCGTCGTTGCCGCCGCCAAGCCCGGCCCCGCGATGGCGTCCGACCGCGTCGATCTCGTCGATGAAGATGATGCAGGGCGCGTTCTTCTTGCCCTGTTCGAACATGTCGCGCACGCGGCTTGCGCCGACGCCCACGAACATCTCGACGAAATCGGAGCCGGAAATGGTGAAGAACGGCACGTTCGCCTCGCCGGCGATGGCGCGCGCGAGCAGGGTCTTGCCGGTCCCCGGCGGACCGACGAGCAGCACGCCCTTGGGGATCTTGCCGCCCAGGCGCTGGAATTTCTGCGGGTCCCTCAGGAACTCGACGATCTCCTCGACTTCCTGCTTGGCCTCGTCGACGCCCGCCACGTCTTCGAAGGTGACGCGGCCCAGCTTCTCGGTGAGCAGCCGCGCCCGCGACTTGCCGAAGCCCATGGCCTTGCCGCCGCCCGACTGCATCTGGCGCATGAAGAAGATCCACACGCCGATCAGCAACAGCATCGGGAACCACGACACCAATATGCCGAACAGGGACGGAACCCCGTCTTCGGCCGGCGTCACGGTGATCTTCACGTTCTTGCCGCGCAGAGTCTCGACCAGCTTGGGATCGTCGTCCGGCGCGATGGTCTGGAATATTCCCCCGCCCACCATGTGGCCGGCGATCTGCTTGCCCGTCATGGTGACGTCGGTCACCTGCGAGCCCTCGACCTGACTCATGAATTCGGAGTACGGCAGGTTTTGCTGCGGTCGCGTCGACGAACCCTGGAAGATATTGAAGAGCACCACCAGCAACAGGCCGACGATCACCCAAAGCGCAAGGTTTTTACTGAAATTGCTCACGATCCCAACCCTTTACGCGGCACACCCTGTTACCACCGACTCGAGCAGCCGACTCTAGCACATATAGGGGCGCCGCGGATCGCGGGCTTGGCGGCGCCAAGCCGGGCGATTCGGCTTCTCTATGAAATAATGCGCCGCATCGATTAAGCAACCGAAAAACCCGCTCCGGTGAGGGGATTTGCCGGCTGCCACGTGACCATGGCCAACGCGGCCGCGGCGGTCTTGCTCCGGGCAAAGCCCAAATGCGGCACCGCAAACACCCCTTGCCGGTCGAAAAGCGCCGGGAGCGACGGACGAACGGCCGCGGGAACGCCGCAGTGACGCAGGCCCGGCGCATATTTCACAACCTCGTTCCAACCCTTTTCCCCGAGCGGACCGAGACGGCAGCGCGCCGCGCGGCCGCGCTTCGGCTTAAGCCGGACGAGGAAGCGGCGATCCCAAAGCACGGGCTCGCCCGCAACGGGCGCCGCGCAGCTTTCCGCCTTCGCCCATTCCCGGCAAATCAGGATGCGCCCGCCGTGCGGCACAATTCTGCACCCGCCCAAGGTACGGGCGCGGAAGGCATTTCGCCCCATGACGTCGCCGAGAAGCCGCGCCAGCTTCTCGCCCCGCGGCGCATATTGCGCACCCGAAACGGCCATGAGACAGCGTGTCAGCGCCCGCGCCGCGACATGGGGCGGAGCGGCGCTCAAGGCGCCGGCATCGAGCTCGATGTAACCCGCCGGGTGGGGTGACGCCGCGCGTGTAAGACATTCCGCCACGGCCTGCTCATTGGCCGAGCGTGCGGCCCCCATGGCGCGCGCGGCGGCCGAAATATGGCGGCGGCCGGACGCGGTTGCGGCCGGGCCCGAGAGCATCGCCCGGACCCGCACCCGGGCGAAACTTTCATCGCGATTGCTCGGGTCTTCGATCCATTCCTGATGGCGGGCACGCAGCGTGGCGATGAGCCGCGCCTTGGGAACCGTCAGCAGCGGACGAAGCAGGCGAAGTTGCGGACCCTCCGTGACGGCCGGCATTCCCGCCAGCCCGTCCACCCCGCTGCCGCGCTCGAGCCGCAACAGGAATGTTTCGGCCTGATCCTCGATCGTGTGGGCGACCAGGAGATGCAGCACATGGTGACGCCGGCACCAGCCGCGCAGCAGACGATAGCGTGCCTCCCGCGCCGCCGCCTGGATTCCGGTGCGGGGTTTGGGGCCCGTCCAGGTCAGGATGCGATGCGCGATCCCGCGCGCCCTGAGCCAGCGGCCGACGCTGCGCGCCTCCGGCCCGGATTCGGGCCGCAGTCCATGATCCACCGTGAGGGCGATGGCGCGGCCCTTGCGCGCCGACGCCCACTGCGCCGCCAGCAGCGCCAGCGCCATGCTGTCCGCGCCGCCGGAAACGGCCACGGCGACGACGGGGTTGGGCTCGAAAGGGGCGAAGGGGGAGATCAGCCGCGCGAAGTCGCCGGGCCCGAGCGCGCCCAAGCGCGGGTTGCGGCCAAAGACGGCGCTAGGGGCGGCCAATCACTTGCAGCCGCGCTGCTTGCGCTCGGCGGCGGCGCGGTCGCGGATATCGGCCCGCGCGTTCGGGAACTTCTTGTCGATTTCGGCGAATGCCTTACAGGCTTGGTCGGTCTCGCCCAGGTTGGCGAGCGACAGGCCGAGCTTGAGCAGATTGTCGGGGGCCTTGGGGCCGGCCGGAAACTTCTTGTAGCCCTCGGCATAGGTCACGGCGGCGTTCGTGTAGTCGGAGCGGACGTAATAGGTTTCGCCCAGCCAATACTCGGCGTTCTCCGTCAGTTCATTGTCCGGATAGGACTTGATGAAGGCCTTGAGCGTCTTCTCCGCTCCGGGGTAGTCGGCCTTGGCGAGAAGCGCCCGCGCGTACTGATACTGATCCATGGGCGATCCTTGCGGCAGCGCGGCTTCCGCGGGGGCGGCGGCATCGCCTGCGCCCGCCGGCGCGCCGGTTGCGGGCGGGACAAGCGCAACCTCGCCCTTGCCGGCGGGAGAAGCGGCCGCGGCAGAAACGGCGCCCGGCTCCGCGCCCGGCGCAGGCTCGCCCGCCATCGGCGCGCCCTCGGCGGCCTTGGCCTTGGCCGCGTTCTGCTCGATCGCCGTGAGCCGGGTGTCGACATCGGCCACCAGCTTTTCCAGGCGGCCGCGCAGCTGGTCCACCGAATGCTTGACCTCTTCCATGCGGCCGGTGACCGAGCGGATTTCCGACTCAAGCGTGGTGAGACGCACTTCCATATCCGCCGCCGCGTTGGGCGGTACGGCCGACGGCGCGGCGCCGGCATTGCCAGGGGTGCTCGCGAGGTCGCCGTCGCTGGACTCGATCTTGCCGCGGTAGACCTGCCGCTGGAGCAGATTGAGGTCGCGCTCCAGCCGGTCGAGCCGGTCGAGCAGCGGACGATATTCGTCGCCTTGGGCGAAGGCCGGCAACGACGCGGGGATCGAGCCGGCCCACAGCAGGACGAGTGCGAGAACGGCGCAGCACGCCGCCGTCACGGACCACGTCCGCACCGGCCGCGCGCTTCGAATCACCGTCACACAGGACATGCCGATTCGCTCTCCCGCCTGAAGCCGCGGGCACCCCAAGGGCGCGTTCCGCGGAAAACCGCGACTGTGGCCCCAAAATTAGGAAAAAATAAGGCGCTTTCCCACCCCGAGGCGCACCGCGCCGGAAGGTGAGAAAGCGCCCAATTTCAGAGGCGCATGAGGCCGTCTACTGGACGACCATCACGTCGCGACGGTTTTGAGCCCAGGCCGCTTCGTTGGAGCCGAGCACGGCCGGACGCTCTTTCCCGTAAGAGATCGTCTGGAGGCGCTTGGCGTCGACGCCCTTCGCGGCCAGGTAGTTCTTCGCGGCACTGGCGCGCCGCTCGCCAAGAGCCAAGTTGTACTCGCGGGTGCCCCGCTCGTCGCAATGGCCCTCGATCACCGCCGTGATCTGCGGATACTTCTGCAGCCAATCGGCCCAGGCGTCGAGCCTTTGGCGCTGGTCGGCGCGAATGTCGGATTTGTCGAAATCGAAGAAAACGCGATCACCGACGTTGGCGACGAGATCGGCTTGCGTACCGGGCGTCACGCCCGGCATACCGCCCTGTTCAGCGGCTGCCGCCGGCGGCGCCGCCGCCGCTCCGGCCGCCGCGCCCTTGCCGGCCGTTGATTTGGTTTGTTCCGGTGCCGTTTGGCAGGCCGCGAGTAACAGCACGGCCGCGAACACGCTAATGACCCTTAAGCCCATGTATATCATCCCCCTAATGCCGCATGCGCCGATTGAGGAAGAAAACGTCGAACTGGCGATGGATATTATCCGCGAAACAGCGGAAACACAACAGTTGCACAGTCAATATCATGCGCGATTACTTGGTGGCAAGTCCTCCTCTTTACGGCAATAACGGCGACCACGCCGGGTCCGAGGCGTCGAGCGGCGTGATGATCTCGCGCTCGTTATAGCCGGTGATGTCGATCGAATAGAGACGCGTGACGCCGCCATGTCCGGCCTCGTCGGTCGGCTGCTGGCGGAAATAGGCGAGAACCCGGCCGTTCGGGGCCCAGGTCGGACCTTCGACCAGGAAGCCCTGGGCCAGGCTGCGTTCCCCCGACCCGTCGGTGTGCATGACGCCGATGTAAAACTCGCCCCCGCTTTGCTTGGTGAAGGCGATCATGTCGCCGCGCGGCGACCAGACGGGCGTCGAATACTTGCCGTTGCCGAAGCTGATTCGGTGAACATTTTCGCCGTTCGCGTCCATGACGTAGAGCTGCGGCGATCCGCCGCGGTCGGAGGTGAACACGATCTGTCTGCCGTCCGGCGCATACGACGGCGAGGTGTCGATGGCCGCATGGTTGGTGAGGCGCACCACCGCCCGTGTGCGAAGGTCCATGCTGTAAATATCGGAATTGCCGTCGGCCGCCATGCTCATGATGACGCTGTTGCCGTCGGGCGAGAAGCGCGGCGCGAAGGTCATGCCGGGGAAGTCGCCGAGCACCTCCTGCTGGCCGGAGTCGATGTTGAAAATGTAAACCCTCGGCCGGTTGTTGAAATAGGAGAGGTAGGTGATCTCCTGTGCGGTCGGAGAAAAGCGCGGCGTCAGCACGAGTTCGCGCCCGTCCGTCAGGAAGGAGTGATCGGCGCCGTCCTGATCCATGATGGCGAGCCGCTTGATGCGCTTTTTCTGCGAGCCCGTCTCCGAGATGTAGACGATGCGCGTGTCGAAGTAGCCGTCTTCGCCGGTCACCCGCTTATAGACCGCGTCGGAAATCTTATGGGCGAGACGGCGCCAGTTCTGCGGCACCGTGAAGAAGGCGAAGCCGATCATCTGCTGTTCGGCGAACACGTCCCACAGGCGGAATTCGACCTTGAGACGGCCGTCTTCCTGGTAGCTCGCCTTGCCGGTCAGCAACGCTTGCGCGTTGAGCACGCGCCAGTCCGAAAATCGCGGCTGAACCTGCAGCGAGGACGCCGTCTGGATGAAGGCGGCCGGGTCGATCGGCTTGAACAGCCCCGAACGCTCGAGATCGCCGGACACGACCTCCGAGATCTGCTGCCCCACCTGGCGCTCCTTGTCGGTATCGCCGTCGAAGGCGGTGACCGCGATCGGCATCGGCTCGACATAGCCGCGCGTCACGTCGATCTTGAGCTCGGCGAAAGCCGGCCGCGCGAAGGCGACACACAGACACAGCGCCAAACCCGCCGCCGCGAGGGCCGCGGCCGGCCGCGACAGCGATTTCATTGACACGCCCGATGGGATCATTGCCGCCACGATTCACGCTCCGATCATTTGTTTCGGGTTAAAGGTGATTACCATGTCCTTCCATTGGTCGTATTGGTCCGGCTTGAGCCCCACGTCCTGGAGCGAGTGGCACAGCGGATTCAGAACCGCGCGCAGCGCGCTCTCGGCCGCCGCCCGATAGTAGGGGTCGGTGGCCATGCGGGTTTGTTCCACGATTTGAGCCTGCTGCACAGTCGCGTCGGGCGCCATCGTCACCCGGATTTCCACGGCCAGGTCCTCGGCGTCGCGGGCGCCCGCCGGGATGTTCCAGCATTTTTCGAAATGGCGGCGGATCGCGTCGATCTGGCTGATGCTGACCGGCACCGCCGGATTGAACTCGCGCGGCGCCTGAGTCCGGTTCTTCAACGCCTCGGCGGTTTCGACCGGCGTCTCCTCGTGCTTCTGCTGCTTGAGCTTCTCCACCGACTTCAAAACCGACGCCATGTCGTCGGGCGGCGGCGGCTTGCGCTCCGGCTTCACGTCCTTCAGAGGCGGCTCCGGCCGGACCTTGGGCTTGGGCTCGGGCACGGGCGCCTCGGCGACGGCCTTGGGCGGCTCCGGCTTGGGCGGCTCGGGCTTCGGCTCGGGCGGCGCCGCGACCTCGGGCTTCGGCGGCGGTGGCGGTGGCGGTGCCTTGACCGGCTCGGGCTTGGGCGGCTCGGGCTTTTCCGGCTCGGGCTTGGGCGCCGGCGGCGGCGGCGCGTTGGTGATGTCGGCAACGTTGACCACTTCCACCGGCACCGGCATATCCATGGGCGGCAGTTCGCGGGCGAAATGGGGCAGACCGAAATAGATCAGCGCGATCACCGCCATATGAAAGACAGCCGAGAAAACCGGGCCGCGATATGTTTCCAAACGCGAGCTCCTAGCGAGCCTTGGGCTTAGCCTGCGGTGTGGGCCGGGCAACAGGCAGAGGCCCGCCGCGTGGCATTTCGGCGATGAGCGCCACCTTCGAGAATCCCGCGGCGCTGATCGTGCCCATCACTTCCATGATTCTGCCGTAGGCGACGTTTTTGTCGCCGCGCACGAAAATCCGCGTCTCGGGCTTGGATTCCGTGATCGCCTTGAGCCGCGGCACGAGGCTTTCCATGTCGGTTTCCGTCTCCTGAAGGAAAATCTTTCCTTCCGCGTTGATGGAGACCACCAGCGGCTCGATCGCCTCGTTGATGGTCGCCGCCTGGGTCTTGGGAAGATCCACCGGCACGCCGACGGTCAGCAGCGGGGCGGTGATCATGAAGATCACCAGCAGCACCAGCATCACGTCCACCATCGGCGTGACGTTGATGTCCGACATGGGGCGGTAACGCGCGCGCCCGCGAGTACCCTGCGATGAGACGGTGACGGCCACTTAGTGTCCCTCTTCGAGCTGGCGGGAGAGGATCGCGCTGAATTCGCCCGAGAACGATTCGAGCCGGTTGGCGTAGCGCCCCAAGTCGCTGCTGATCTTGTTGTAGGCGATCACCGCCGGAATCGCCGCCACCAGCCCGAGCGCGGTCGCGAACAACGCCTCGGCGATCCCCGGCGCAACCACGGAAAGGCTGGTGTTGTGGGTGGCGCCGATCGCCTGGAAGCTGTTCATGATGCCCCACACCGTGCCGAACAGCCCGACGAAGGGCGCGGTCGAGCCGACCGAGGCGAGGAAGATCATGTAGCGCTCCAGGCGCTCCATCTCGCGGCTGACCGCAACCTGCATGACGCGCTCGATGCGCTGTTGCAGGCTCTCCTGGATGCCGCTGGCGCTGAATCGCCCCTTGGAGACCGAGCGGCGCCATTCGCGCATCGCCGCCGAAAACACCGCCGCCATGGGATGCTGCGGCCGGGTGCCCGCGCGGTCGTAAAGATCGTCGAGCGAGCCGCCGGACCAGAAGCTGTCTTCGAATTCCGTGGTCTGGATATCGAGGCGGCGCATCCGCAGCACCTTGTCGAAGATGATCGCCCAACTCCAGAATGAGGCCATCACAAGCCCCAGGATGACCGCTTTCACGATCAAGTCGGCCCTGACGAACAGGCCCCAGATCGACAGATTGTAGGCTTGGGCGGCGCCCGCCAGGGCGGCCGCATCGACGACCGATGTTTCCATTATCTTGCTCGCTGCCTCTTTTCTGATTTCAGTTTTGCATGA
>DATDPM010000045.1:0-10394 GCA_035292745.1 Alphaproteobacteria bacterium
GCCAGCGCCGCGCCCGCCCCGAGAAAGAGCCGCCGGTCGATCAGCCCGCCGCCGGCACGGATCTCCGGTTCGGCGTCGGTTCGCCGCCCGCGCCTCACCGGCCGCCGACCGGCGCGATCTTCGCCTCGCGCATTATCCCGGCCCCTCCCCGCAGCCTCGGATCGAGCCTTCATGGTGGCTCGTGCGCCCGCGCCAGCGCAATTCAAAACTATTTGATCGGATTACATTTTCGTAATTTAGGCCCGGGTCCGGCGCGGGCGTTTCGAGGCGCGCTTGGGCTTGGTCCTCGGGCGCGGCGCGTAAGGGTTTTTCCCCCGCCGCGCCACGAACCGGAGGGGCGTTCCCGCAAGCCCGAATTCCTCGCGCAGCGAATTGGCGAGATAGCGCGAATAGCTGTCGGGCAACAGCTCCGGCTTGTTCGCGAACAGCGCGAAGGTGGGCGGCCGCGCCTTGACCTGCGTCGTATAGCGAAGCTGGATCGGCTTGCCGCCCGGGGCGGGCGGCGGATGGCGCTCCTGCACCTTGGCCAGCCAGCGGTTGAGCGCGTGCGTCGGCACGCGCCGGTTCCAGATTTCATAGGCCGAAAGCACGGCGGGCATCAGCTCGTCCACGTTCTCGGCCGTCAGCGCCGAAAGCGCGATCCACCCCACGCCCTTGACCTGAGGCAGCTGCGCTTCCAGCGCATCGCGCATGCGGCGCACCGCCGCCGTCCGGTCCTCGACGATGTCCCATTTGTTGAGCGCGATCACCATGGCGCGCCCCTCTTCCTCGATGATGCGGGCGATCGCCAAATCCTGCTGCTCGAAGATCGCGTTCGCGTCGACCACCAGGATCACCACCTCGGCGAGCCGCACCACCCGCAGCGTCTCGGCCACCGAAAGCCGCTCCAGTTCCTGGCCGATGCGGGCGCGGCGGCGCACGCCGGCGGTATCCACCAGTTCCAGGGCCCGCCCCTCGAACGTGAAGGGCACGGCAATGGCGTCTCTTGTGATTCCCGGCTCGGGGCCGGTCAGCATCCGCTCCTCTTCCAGCAGCCGGTTGACCAGCGTGGATTTTCCCACGTTCGGCCGGCCGACCACGGCGAGCTTGATCGGCCGCTCGCGTTTCCCGGCGGCCGCGCCGGTTTCTCCCGCTTCGGGCGCGGGGGCCGCGCCGAAATATCTTTCGATCGCCGCGTAAAGGTCGGCCAGCCCCTCGCCGTGCGCGGCCGAAATCGCAATCGGCTCCCCCAGCCCCAATGAATAGGCCTCCAACAGGCCCGATTCCGACTCTCTGGTGTCGCATTTGTTGGCGGCGAGCACGACGGGAACGTTCACTTTCCGCAGCCAGCGGGCGAAATGCCGGTCGGCCGGCGTCACGCCTTCCCGCGCGTCGATCAAGAGAAGCGCGACATCGGCTTGCGCGACCGCATGCTCGGTCTGCGCCGTCATGCGCGCTTGCAGCGATTCCGGCGGCGCTTCCTCAAGCCCGGCGGTGTCGATGACCGTGAAGCGCAGATCGCCGAGCTGCGCCGGCGCCTCCTTGCGGTCGCGGGTGACGCCCGGCGTCTCGTGGACGATCGCGAGCTTGCGCCCGGCCAGCCGGTTGAACAGCGTGGATTTGCCCACATTGGGGCGGCCGATGATGACGAGCTTGCGGTCCATGGCGCCGCCTAGCGCAACGCGGTGAGTTCGCCCGCGTCGGTCAGGATGTAAACGGTGCCGTCGGCGACGAGCGGCGCCACGGTGATCGGGCCGCCAAGCTTCATCTTGCCCAGAAGCTCGCCGGTATAGGGCGAGATGGCGATGACCTCGCCCCGCGTGTTGGCCACGAGCAGGCGGTCCCCGGCCAGCACCGGCCCGTTCCAGTCGATCGGGTCTTCCTTCTTGGCCACATTGCCGTAGCGCAGCAGCTCCGCCGCCCAGCGGATGCGCCCGTCCTTGCGGTTGAGGCAGATGAGCACCGAATCGATGGTGAGCACGTAAACGTAGTCGCCCGCCGCCCACGGCGTCTGCACGCCGCCGAACAGCTTGTCCCACACGCGCCGCCCGGTCTTGAAATCGATCGCGACCATCCTGCCCCCGTGGCTGATGACATAGACCTGATCCTTGTCGACGACCGGCAACCCGCGGATGTCGGTGATGCGCGAGGCGATGTCGCCGCGCCGCACCGGCCCCAAATTGTCCGACCACAGCACGCGGCCGTTCGAGACCTGCAGCGCATAGACCTCGCCCGAGGAATAGGGAACGATCACGGTGCCGCCTTCGATGGCCGGCGCCGAGCCGCCGAGCAGCCCGGCGATCTCGGCGATGCCGGAATGTGTCCAGAAGGTTTTGCCGGTTTCGGCGTTGAGGGCGTACATCTCGTTGTCGATGGTCACGACGTAGATGCGGCCGTCGGCGTAGGCCGGCGCGGCGCGCATCGGCGAGGGCACCGATTGGTGCCAAATCTCCTTTCCCGTCGTGGCGTCGAGCGCGAACACCAGCGCCAAGCCCGTGGTCACATAGATGCGGCCCGCGCCGTAGGCGACGCCGCCGCCGATCGAGCTTTCGGCGTCGTCCGAATCCAGCACCTCGGCGGACCACAGCTTCTTGCCGGTCTGTATGTCGAAGGCGCGGATCTCCGATTCGGTGTCCATGGTGAAGATCTTGCCGTCGGCCACCACCGGCTGGGGAAGGAGCGTCTGGTCGTCATTGGTGCCGGCGCCGATCGAAGCGCGCCAGGCCCGCTTCAGCTCGTCGGCGATCTCCAAATGCTCCATGTCATGGCTGGCGTTGCCTCCGGGCTGGTTCCATTCCGGATTCACGACCGGCCGCGGCAATTCGACCGGCACGTTGGCGAGCGCCGCATCGGGAACAATCTGGTTTTCGTGGATCAGAACCGGGATGCGCTCGCCCTTGAGCGGGACTTTCTTTTCATCGCATCCGGTCAGGGCCAGACCGGCCGCGAGCGCGCACAGCGCCAAAGCAAGCGCGCGCATCCGCCACCCGGCCTGCATCGCATGGCGAGGCGGCATCGCGCGTTCCGGTTCGCGGCCGAGCGGCACGGCGTTCGGAGCCATCGTCAGATCAACGCCTGTAGCATCTCTTCGGCGCGCGAGCGGACGCCGGAAGGCGCCGATTTGTCGGCCGCCAATTCCTTGAACAGTTCGCGCGCGGTCGCCGTGTCGCCGGTATGCAGCGCCAGCAACGCCGAAAGCTCGCGCGCCGAATGGCGCAGCGGGTTGTCGGGTGCGGAGATGGGTTCGAGCTTTGCCTTGAGCTCGGCGGGATCGGCCGACTCGAGGCTCAAGGACACCGAGCAGATCGTGGCGAGATCGCGCAACGCCGTGTCGGGGGCCGAGGTTGCCAGCTGGTCGTAGATCTTGACCGCCTCGGCCGCCTCGCCGCGTTCGGCCATCACCGACGCCTGGCTGAACCGGGCAAGCGCGCCGTAGCCGTCACGCGCGCGCTCGGCGAGCGCGGCGAAGGCTTCGGTTGCCTGCCGCGATTGTCCGGCATTGCGCAGCAGCACCGCCTGGATGAACGAATCGCCCTCGGCCATCAGCTGCTTGGCGCGGTAGTTCTTCCACGCCACATAGGCCCCGGTTGCGATGACGACGGCGACGGCCGCGGCGATGACGAAAGACCCATACTTGCGCCACAGCTTCGTGAACCGGTCGCGGCGTAGGTCCTCGTCGACTTCCTGAAAGATGTCGGCCAAATCAATCTCCCGTCAGGGGAACGGCGCGCGCGGCGCGGGGTGGGTAAAATAGCCGCCCGAGGGGCCGATGGCAAACGGCCCGGGCGGCCGGAAGGACCGGTCCCGGCCGGACCGCCCCGGGCCGGGCGCGGCCGGAAACATACCCCGTCCCTCGGCCGGGACCGATGGCCGATGGTTTGGGCATGAGGTAATCTTCGATTGCGAGCGAGCGCGGCTGAATTTCAATCGGGAGAAGCATATGGGACCCATCAATCCGAACAAGGCGGGATTGGCGCTGGGGGCGGTCATCGGCGGATGGCATCTTCTGTGGTCGCTGTTGGTGGCGCTCGGCTGGGCGCAGGCCGTCATTGATTTCATATTCTGGATGCACTTCATAAATCCCGTGTACGTGGTCGGCCCATTCAACGCCGTCACCGCGCTCATTCTGGTCACCGTCACCGCGCTCATCGGCTTTGCCGCCGGCTGGTCCTTCGGCATCGTCTGGAATCGGATTCACAGGTAACAGGCCCGGCGCGCCGGGCCGAGCGCACCTAAGAGCGTGCTCTAGTCCCGCCACTTGATGGAGCAGCCCATGCTGGGGATTTGCTCGCGCGGGCCCTGGCCGGTCCTGGCAATCTGCGCCATCGCCTCGAACAGGTCGCGGCGCGTGACCGCGCTCGAATTCATCCGCCCGTCGTCGAGTTGGCCCCGGTATTGAAGCTCGAGGTCGGCGTTGAAGCCGAAAAAATCGGGGGTGCAGGCGGCCCCGTAGGCGCGCGCCGTTTCCTGCGTCTCGTCGATGACGTAGGGAAAGGACAAGCCGCGCTCGCGGGCGAAAACCTTCATCTTCTCGAAGGAATCCTCGGGGTAGGCCGCGGTGTCGTTCGGCATGATGCCGATCGTGCCGATGCCGAGACCCGCCAGCTCGCGTACGTCCCGCACCATGCGCCCGATCGTCGCTTTCACATAGGGGCAGTGGTTGCACAGGAAGATGACCAGGGTGCCCTTGGGCCCCTTCACCTCGGCCAGACGATAGGTTTTTCCGTCGATGCCCCGCAGGGCGAAATCGCGGGCCTTCCAGCCGAAATTGCAAACCGGCGTCGAAACCGCCATGCCGCCTCCTTGTTGCGATGCTCTTGTTGAACCTGCTTCCTCATATCGCCCGCACCGGCGCTGGGCCAAGGGCGGATTCCGGCAATCCCAGGATATCAGCGCTAAGCCCTTATCCCACAACGGTTTTCCAGACGATAGCGGCGCGGCGGCCCGGCGCGGGCACCCGCCGCCCGTTACCGAATGTTAACGCCTGCCGGGGATACTGAAAGCCTGGAGCCGGACGCCGTCTTGGACCGGCCCGAAGGCAGGGTATCCCATGCGGAACACGCGCAAAACCCGAACGCACCGCGAACGAGCCCGGATTCTGCTCGTTCCGGCGCTGTTGCTCCTGGCCGCGTGCAGCCCCGCCGAGTCCGGCATCATCGTCGGCGCCAGCCTCATCAGCCTGCTCGAGACCGACAAGACGGTGCCCGACCACATCATGTCGCAGATGTTGAACAAGGATTGCTCGTCGCAGCGGTTGCTCGAAGGCGCCGACAAGATGTGCCTCGATGAGAACGGCCCCACCACCGTCGCCCAAAGCATCCCCTCTTATTGCTACCGCACGCTCGGCAATATCACCTGCTACACCGAGCCCAACCCTTTCGACCCGAAGAGCAATCAGGTCGCCTGGCCGCGTCCTTGGCAGCCGGAGCCCGCGGCATCGCTTGCTTTACGTGACGGCGAAAATAAGGGAAACTGACGTCCGGACAATCAGTTACCACCGGGTGCTTGAGTTCGGGCATGGCACCGCATATGGCGAAGCTCATTCGCCTCACCGATCGCAAGTTTGCGCAGCGCAGGATCGCCTTCGACCGCGAGGAGCTGAACCTGCTGCTCGCCCTCTATTCCCGCCGCGTCGCCGACGGGGACTGGCGCGACTATGCCATCGACCACGGAATCGGCATGGCCGTGTTCTCGGTATTTCGCCGCGCCGAGGGGCGGCCGATCATCGCCATCGCGAAATGCGCCGATGCGCCGGGCACGGCCGGGGGTTATGTGCTGTTCGATGGACGGCGGATTCTCAAAAAGGCGCGGACGCTTCCCGGCGTGCTGGCTTCACTCGAGCCGGCGCCGAGACTCGTGGTCTCGAACGGTTGATTTCACATACGGCCGATCCGGGGCGCGCCGCCGTGGTCGGATTCGCTGCGTCCCAAACTTTCCAGGATTTTCGTCGAGGCTTCGGCCTTGTGAATGCATTCGGTGAGCAGGGCGAGGATCTCGATGTTGTTGTGGAGCACGCCCCGCGCCTGGGGGCGCATGTCATCCACGATCTTCTCCGAGCGGCGGACGATGTCGTTCTGGACTTCCGTCAGAAGGTCTTCCAGCTTCCAGCCTTGGGGCTGGTCCGCAGTGGGAAAGAAATGGGTCATGGGATGGGCTCCTGCCGGATCTTCGCGGCGCCCTTTCGGGCCGGCCGCGATTTTCGTGGTTCCAGCCTAGGATGCCCGGCTTAAATTTCGGTAAAGGATCGGCCGTGTCGGCGCTCAAATCCTTGAAATCCCGGGTCTTCCTTGCCGCATTGCTGGCGGGTTTCGCGCTCGCGGCGAGCGCCGCCGAGGCCGCGGAGGACAAGGGCAAAGCCGCCTTCGAGCGCGGCGATTACGCCACCGCCTATAAGGAATGGAGCGCCCAGGCGCAGCGCAACGACCCGGCCGCGGAATACGGCCTCGGCACGCTGCTGCTGGACGGCCTGGGGACGAAGAAGGACGAGACCCGGGCGGCGGCGTGGATCCGCAAGGCCGCGGAGCACGGGCTTTCCGAGGCGCAGCTCGAGCTCGGGATTCTTTACGGCGGCGGCCGCGGCGTACCCCAGGATTACGGCCAAGCGGCAACCTGGCTGAAGCGGGCCGCGGACGCGGGCGACGCCAAGGCCCAGTCGCGCCTCGGCTACCTGTACCAGAACGGCCAGGGCGTCGAGCAGAGCGACGCGCAGGCGCTCGCGCTTTACCGCAAGGCGGCGGACCAGGGGCTGGCCGAGGGCGAGCTCAATCTCGGGGTCATGTTCGCGACCGGGCGCGGCACGCCGCAGGACTATGTCCAGGCCCATATGTGGTTCAACCTCGCCGCCGCCCAGGGGGACAAGACGGCGGCCGCCAACCGGGACGCGCTCGCCGCCAAGATGTCGCGGGAGCAGGTCGAAGAAGCGCAAAAGCTCGCCCGCGAATGGCAGCCCAAGGGCGCCGCGGCCAAGACCGAAACCGCTCCGGGCTCGGCAGCGGCCAAGAAAACCAAGGCCGCGTCGCCTTCCAGCGTGCCGGCGCCCAAACCTCCGGCGAGCCCCACGCCGCCCGCTGCCGCTTCCGTGCCCGCACCCCCGCCCCCGGCACAGCCGGTCGCTCCCGGGGCCCCCGCCGCGGCCACCGGCGCGCCTGCGCCCGGAACCGCCACGGATGGCGCCATTCCTGCGGGAAAGCCCATTCCGCTCACAAAATAAATAATGGATTCAATAATCTAGCGTCAGATCCGCAAAATTATCCCCAGATTGCTGAAATTCGTTAACCATTTCGCGGGATCATCGCTTCCGGTCGCCCCAAGTCCGGAGCCCTCCATGAACGAACTCAGACATTCGGACCTGTCGCGCATTCGCGACGAAGATCTGACTGCGGAACAACGCCAGGAAATCGAGCGCCGTTTCCAGGCCTTCACGCGCGCGCTGGCCCGGGTCAAGAACCCGCCGGCGCCGACGGCCAAGAAGACGGTTTCGAATTGGGCGCCGAAGCGCCACCGCTTCGGCGGCTGACACGCCCCCGAACGCGGGCGATTTGACGCCCGCTACTTGACCTTTTGCGCGTCGGAGCTGTTGGACGGCGGGCCGTCGAGCTTGGCACCCGCCCGGTAGGCCGTCTTCTTGTAGCCTTCGCCCGCTTTCGAGATCTTCGTGGTCCAGCCGGTTTGCCAGCTGATCACCGCGGCATCGCCCGCGTCCTTCCAAGTCCCCACCATCTCCTTATGCAGGCTCGCCGTCGCCTTGCCGTCGGCCGAAAGCGTGATCTCGAAGGGCTGGCCGGCGGAATCCTTGACCTGCCACACCCCCGCCCAATCGCCGGCCGCGAATGCCGTGCCGGCCGCGACAACCAAGGCGCCCAAGCCCAGGGCCGCCGCCTTCATCCATGATTTCATCTTCGTTCCTCCCTTTGCGGAATTTGGCATCAGTCCAGCGGGCTTTATCATCCGCCCGATGACCTGAACATTGGCTGTACCGGGGCTCAGCCGGTGCGGTGCCCCGCCGCCTTCGCGCGCGCCTGGGCGGCCGCCTTGATGCGGCGCTTCTCTTCGTCGGAGGCGTCGCGCCAGCGGCCGATCTCGGCTGCCGTGCGAAAGCAGCCGACGCAGAGCTGCCGCGTCGGGTCCAGCGCGCAGACCTTGACGCAGGGCGATTCGACATTGGCCGGGTCGTAACGCGTCTCCGCCATCGCTATTCCCATTCGCCCAGTCTTATTCCCATTCGATCGTGCCGGGGGGCTTGCTCGTCACGTCATAGACGACGCGGTTGATCCCCTTCACCTCGTTGACGATGCGCGTGGCGGCGCGGCCCAGAAACTCGTGGGGGAACGGGAAGTAATCCGCGGTCATGCCGTCCTCGGAGGTTACGGCGCGCAGCGCGCAGGCGTAATCGTAGGAGCGCTCGTCGCCCATGACGCCCACGGTGCGCACCGGCAGCAGCACGGCGAACGCCTGCCAGATCGCGTCATACAGCCCGGCGTTGCGGATCTCTTCGAGATAGATGGCATCCGCCCGGCGCAGAATGCCGAGCTTCTCGGCGGTGATCTCGCCCGGAATGCGGATGGCGAGGCCCGGTCCGGGGAAGGGATGGCGCGAGACCATGCGCTCGGGCAGGCCGAGCTCGCGTCCCAATACCCGCACCTCGTCCTTGAACAACTCGCGCAACGGCTCGATGAGGCGCAGCTTCATGCGCTCGGGCAGGCCGCCCACATTGTGGTGCGACTTGATGGTGACCGAGGGCCCGCCCAGGAACGACACCGATTCGATCACGTCCGGGTAGAGCGTGCCCTGGGCGAGGAAATCGGCGCCGCCCGCCTTGTGCGCCTCTTCGTCGAACACATCGATGAAGGTCGCGCCGATGATTTTCCGTTTTTGCTCGGGATCGGTCACGCCCGAAAGCTTTTCCAGAAACAGCGCGCCCGCATCGCGATGGACAAGCGGGATGTTGTGATGGCCGCGGAACACCTCGACCACTTCTTCGGCTTCGCCCGCGCGCAGCAGCCCGGTATCCACGAACACGCACAGCAGCTGCGCGCCGACCGCCTCGAACAGAAGCGCCGCCGTCACCGCCGAATCGACGCCGCCCGAAAGCCCGCAGATGACGCGCCCCTTCCCCACCTTGGCGCGGATGTCGGCGATCGCGCGTTCCCGGAACGCCGCCATGGTCCAGTCGCCGCGGCAGCCCGCCACATGCTGGGCGAAGTTGCGCAGCAGCGCCGCGCCGTGCGGCGTGTGCACCACTTCGGGATGGAACTGGACGCCGTAGAATCTGCGCTTGTCGTCGGCGATCGCCGCAAACGGGGCGCCGTCGCTCGTCCCCACCACGCGGAAGCCGTCGGGGATGCGGATCACGCGGTCGCCGTGGCTCATCCACACCTGCTCGCGGCTGCCCTTTTTCCACACCCCTTCGAACAGCTTGCAGTCGTCCACGACGTCGACGAAGGCGCGGCCGAACTCACGGGTTTCACCCGCCTGAACGCTTCCCCCCAGTTGCGCGCACATGATCTGCTCGCCGTAGCAGATGCCGAGAACGGGAACGCCGAGATCGAACACCGCGTCGGGCGCGCGCGGGCTCGCGTCGCGCGTCACCGAGGCCGGGCCGCCGGACAGGATGATCGCCGCCGGCTGGAAGGCGCGCACGTCCGCATCGGCAATGGTGCACGGCTGGATCTCGCAATAGACGCCGCTCTCGCGCACCCGGCGCGCGATGAGCTGGGTCACCTGCGACCCGAAATCGATAATGAGCACACGCTCCTGCATCCCGTTCAATCCTTGCCCGCGCTCGCTTCGCCTTGGCCCTTGCGCCGCCGGACCATAGCGAATCGAGGCCGCATCCTCCACTCCCGCGCTTCCCTCATCCCGTCAGCCCGACGCATTCGAACGCGGCGACGAAGAACCCGTCGGTGCCATGCCGCTTCGGGGTCAGCAACAGATAGGGCCCGTCCGCGGGGCAGGCCCCGCCCAAGGTCTGCGTCCAAATATCCGCAATCGGCACGATCTTGAACCCGCTCCGGTTGGCGGCGAACCACGCCGCCTGATCCTCGTTCTCCTCGCACAACGGCGAGCAGGTGGCATAGATAATGCGTCCGCCGGGTTTCACCAGCCCCGCGGCATCGGCGAGGATCCGCCGCTGCAGCGCGGTCAGGCGCTCCAGTTCGGCCCGGGTGAGGCGAAAGCGCGCCATCGGGTCGCGGCGCCAGGCGCCGACACCGGTGCAGGGGGCGTCCACCAGCACCCGATCCGCCTGGCCGGCATGCCCGGCAAGCCACGGATCGCCCGGCGTCAGACGATGCGGCGTCACGATCCGGGCCCCCGCCCGCTTGAGGCGGGGCGCGGCCCGCGACAGCCGCGGCGAAACGTCGAGGGCCGCGATCTCGCCTCGGTTCTTCATGGCCGCCGCGAGCGCCAGCGACTTG
>DATDPM010000046.1:0-30057 GCA_035292745.1 Alphaproteobacteria bacterium
GCCCGGCGGGCATCGCCGCCGTCGTGCCGGAAACCGAACCGCGACCACCCGGTCTCGCTCAAGTCGATCCGCAGGCCGATGCGAAAGGGGCGCCCGCTGCCGGCCTGAGCGGCGATGGAAATCACGGCATCGAGTTCGTCGAAGCCGTCGACGACGACCAGCGCGCCGTCCGAATGCGCCGCGCTCAATTCGCCGCGCGTCTTGCCGGGTCCGTTGAAAATGATGTCGCCGGCCGGCACGCCGAGCGTCCGGGCAAAGGAATACTCCATCCCCGAGACCACCTCGGCCGTCGCGCCCTCCTGGTGGAGGATGGCGCAGACCGCGGGCAGATAATTGGTCTTGTAGGAATAGGCGATCCGGGGCGTGATCCCACTTGGCGCAAATCCGCGGGCGAAGGCGCGGGTGCTTTCGCGCAGCGCCGCCTCGGACACGACATAGAGCGGCGATCCGAACGCGCCGAGCAGCGCCTCGGCTTGGGCCATGACAACATCCGCCGCCACCGGCCCGCCGGGCGAGGCCGGGGCCGTATCGGAAACGGAACGAAGCTGGGGCAGGGTCATGATACGCCGCGTCTCCCTTGCGCCCCCGGGTGCAGGCCGGGGCGGCGCAGCTTCGCAACACGCCGCCGCCCGTGCAAGCGGGCTCAGGAGCTCAGCACTTCCCGCAATTTGGCAAGGCGGATCGGCTTGGTGAGGCGGTCGATGTTGCGCAGCCCATAGGCGTCGCTCAGCTTCTGGGCGCTGTCCAGATACTTTTCGCTGTAGCCGCTCATGACCAGCACCCTGGATTGGCACCCGCTCGAGGCGAGATAGCGCAACAGCTCGATGCCGTCGATATCGGGCATGACGATGTCCAGCATGATGTGGGTCGGGTGAAAAGAGGCGTAGGCCGCCTGGAACTCGTCGGCCGCGGAAGTGACCATGACCTCGTAGCCCATTTCCTCGGCGACGGTTCGAATGAATTCACCGATGTCCCGTTCGTCGTCGATGACGAGGAGGCGCTTCTCGGCCATGCCGACCCCTTTTTCCGGCGCCGCCCAGAAGCGGCACCGCCCCTAAGATATACGATCCCCCGAAAACACGTTCTGGGCATTTCGCGCTCGCGGCTCCAGGGCGTGAACCACAAGGCAGGTTTGTCTTACCGGAATTTTATACCGCCCGGTTCGAAACAATCTTAACGCGGTGAAACTCGAAGGTAAATCATTCGCCGTCGCCGCAACCGGCGGGCGCGGACTCCCGGCGCTCCGCAAACCGTCAGGCGGCAACCAGGCGGTTCATCAGCCGGCGCATGAAGGCCTCGCAGCGCGCGACCTGGTCGAAGTCGACGTACTCGTCCGGCTTGTGGGCCTGGGCGATGTTTCCCGGGCCGCATACCACGGCCGGGATGCCGGCCTCGTGATAGAGCCCGGCTTCGGTGCCGAAACTGACCTTTTGGGTCACGTTCGATCCCGACAGCGATTTGGCGAGCTCCGCAACCTCCGAATGCTCGGGCGTGTCGAGGCCGGGAAAGCCGGAAAGCTCCTCGAAGGCGAAGCCGGCGGCGGGCGATACCGCCTGCATCTCCGGCAATAACCTGCGGGCGGCGAAATCCTTGATCTCGGCGACGAAATCGGCCGCGCGCTGGCCGGGAAGGGTGCGGAACTCGAAGTCGAAGGAACAGTCGGAAGGCACGATATTGAGCGCCGTGCCGCCGGCGATCACGCCGGTATGGACGGTGCCGAACGGCGGATCGAAGGCCGAATCGAACGGGCCGTCGTTGCGAAGCCGCCGTCCCATCGTCCGCAGATGCGAGACGATCTCGGCCGCGACTTCGACGGCATTCACGCCATAAGGCGCCATCGCCGAATGGCAGGCGTACCCGCGCACCGCGCAGCGCATCGCCGCCTTGCCCTTGTGGCCGGTCACCACCTTCATTCCGGTCGGCTCGCCGACGATGCAGGCCTGGGGCTTTATTTTCATGTCCGCGAGCGCCGCCAAAAGCCCGCGCACGCCCACGCAGCCGATCTCCTCGTCGTAGGAAAAGGCCAGACTTATCGGAGTGGCGAAATCCCGTTCCGCCATTTCCGGCGCGAGCGCCAAGGCCACGGCGAGGAAGCTTTTCATGTCGGCGGTGCCGCGCCCGAAAAGCTTCCCGTCCGTTTCCACCGCCGTGAAGGGATCGCTCGACCAATCCTGCCCGTCCACCGGCACCACGTCGGTATGGCCGGAAAGAACCACGCCGGGCTTGCCGGCCGGGCCGATCGTCGCGAACAGATTCGCCTTGGCGCCCGTCGCGTCGGGAACGAGGCGCGAATCGATGCCGAGATCGGCCAGGTAATCGCGCACGAAACCGATGAGCTCGCGATTCGACTTGCGGCTTACGGTATCGAAACCGACAAGGCGGCGGATCAACTCGATCGTGGTGTCGCTCGGGCGGGTCATGGCCTCGGGGCAGGGGAACGAATTGGGTTGAATTCTTTCTATATGGCGGCGGCCAAGGATGGACGCCAGGGCGCCTGCGGCCTTCTCAAGGCGCGAACTGCTCCTTGAGGATGCGCTCTTCCAGGTTCTGGTCGGGGTCGAACAGCAACGTGTGGCTCACGCTGCGGTCCTCGCGCACCCGCACCTCCGCCACCTCGCGCACCTCGGTGTAGTCGGCAACCGCGCTCACCGGGCGTTTGTCGCTTTCCAGCACCTCGAAGACGACGACCGCGGTGTGCGGGAGCAGCGCGCCGCGCCAGCGTCGCGGGCGGAACGCGCTGATCGGGGTCAGGGCCATGATCGGCGCGCCCAGCGGCACGATCGGCCCATGGGCGGAAAGATTGTACGCCGTGGAACCGGCGGGGGTTGCGACCAGCACGCCGTCGCAGGTCAACTCCTCCATACGCACGCGTCCGTCGATGATGATCCGGATCTTGGCGGACTGATGGGTTTGGCGAAGCAGCGATACCTCGTTGATGGCGAGCGCCTTGTGCATCTCGCCGTTGACGCGCCGCGCCTCCATGAGCAGGGGGTGCAGCACCGCCGGCCGCGCCAGAGTCAGGCGCTGAATCAGATTTTCCTCGTCATACCGGTTCATCAGGAACCCGACGCTGCCCAGGTTCATGCCGAAGATGGGGACGTTGCGCCGCATCTGGCGATGCAGCGTCTCCAGCATGGTGCCGTCGCCGCCGAGCGCGACGATGAAGTCGGCATCTTCCGGCTCCGTTTCCGAATAGCGCTTGATGAGCGCGGCACGGGCCTCCTGCGCCAGCTCGGAATCCGCCGCGACGAAGGCGATCTTTCCCGTTCCTTTTTCCGGCAAGTCAGGTTCCCCGCGACGCAAAAATCGGCCAAGTATAACGAAGGTTTATAACTGCGCCAGCGGAACGCCGCGCGCCGCGGCGGGCAAAATCGGGCAGAGCGGCTCCGCCTAGCCGCCGGTGACGTTCATGTGGCGGGCGACCGAGGGCCGGCTATGGCGCCGGTCGATGACGAAGTCGTGGCCCTTGGGCTTGCGCGAGATCGCCTCGCCGATGGCCGCCCGCACCGGCTCGTCGGAATCGCTCATCCGCAGCGGCGCGCGCAGATCGGCCGAGTCTTCCTGGCCGAGGCACATGAAAAGCGTCCCCGTGCAGGTCAGGCGCACACGGTTGCAGGATTCACAGAAATTATGGGTGAGCGGCGTGATGAAGCCGAGCCGCTGGCCGGTTTCCTCGATGGTCACGTAGCGGGCGGGTCCGCCGCTGCGGTAATCGATGTCCTCCAGCGTCCAATGCCTCGCCAGCTGCGCGCGCACGGCCGAAAGCGGCAGATATTGTTCCAGACGCGCGCCCGCGCCGATCTCGCCCATGGGCATCACTTCGATGAACGTCATGTCCAAGCCGTGGTCGCCGCACCAGCGGATCATGGCGTCGAATTCGTCGTCGTTGACGCCCTTGAGCGCCACCGCATTGATCTTGACCGCAAGCCCCGCCTGCTTGGCCGCGGCCACCCCCTCCAGCACCTGATCGAGCTTGCCCCAACGGGTGATGGCCGCGAATTTCGCCGCGTCCAGCGTGTCGAGCGAAACGTTCACCCGCCGCATGCCGAGCGCATGAAGCTCATCGGCATATTTCGCCAGCTGGCTGCCGTTGGTGGTGAGCGTCAGCTCCTTGAGCCGGCCGGTCTCCAGATGCCGCGAGAGATTGCGCACCAGGCTCATGATATTGCGCCTGACCAGCGGCTCGCCCCCGGTCAGCCGCAGTTTCGTCACGCCGAAGTCGACGAAGGCGCTGCACAGGCGGTCCAGCTCCTCGAGGCTGAGTATCTGCGCCTTGGGCAGGAAATTCATGTCTTCCGCCATGCAATAGACGCAGCGGAAGTCGCAGCGGTCCGTCACCGACACCCGCAGATAGGTGATGTGGCGGCCGAAGGGATCGGTCAGTCCGGTCATGGGTCCCGAATCGGGCATGTCGCTCGAAAGATAGGGGCCCGGCGGCCGCTTGTCGCCCCCATAAAAACTGTGGATTTCCGCCAATCGACCCGGGCGGCGCGCCCGCGACGAAGGCCGCGGACCGGGGTGCCCGGGTGTGCCGCCCTCGCTTGTTCCGGGCGGTCCTGCGGGCCATATTCGAGGCCATGAAGGAGTTCCTGCTTCGCCCCGACCCGGCCGATCCCCGGCTCACCCGGCGGGTCCCGGGCATCGATCAAGAAGGCCGGCCCATCGAAACCGCGGTGGTGACCGAGCGGCCGCTCACGCTGTTCCTCAACGGCCGCGAGATCGTCACCATGATGACGATCGGCGATTTTCCCGATTACCTGGCGGCCGGCTATCTGCTGAACCAGAACATGCTGCGCCCGGACGACGAAATCACGAGTATCGATTACGACGACGAGCTCGGCGTCGTCGTCGTGCGCACCAAGCGCGAAACCGATTTCGAGGACAAGCTCAAGAAGAAGACGCTCACCTCGGGCTGCGCGCAGGGCACCGTCTTCGGCGATCTGATGGAGAAGTTCGACGAGATCGAGCTCGACAAAAAGGCGGTGCTGCGCACCTCCTGGCTTTACGCCCTGACGCGCAAGATCAACACCGCCCCCAGCCTCTATTTGGAGGCCGGCGCCATCCACGGCTGCGTGCTGTGCGAGGAGGACCGCCCGCTCGTCTACATGGAAGACGTGGGGCGCCACAACGCGGTGGATAAGATCGCGGGCTACATGCTCCTCGAAAAAATCCCGCCCGACGGCAAGATGTTCTACACCACGGGCCGGCTCACCAGCGAAATGGTGATCAAGGCGGTGCAGATGCGAATGCCGATCCTGATCTCGCGCTCCGGCTTCACCGCCTGGGGCGTGGAGCTGGCACGGCGCGCCAATCTCACGCTGGTCGGCCGCGCCAAGGGCCGGCGGTTCGTCGCCTTGGCGGGCGAGCAGCGCATCGTCTTCGACGCCGATCCGAAAGAGGTCGGCGAGGAGCCGGTCCGCGTCCGGCGCAAGGCCAGCGCCGCCCCGGATGTTGCCTGACGCGCCGGCCGCCCCGCCCGTCGTGGGGCTCATCCTCGCGGGCGGGTTGTCGCGGCGCATGGGCGGCGGCGACAAGTCGCTGCGGATGCTGGCGGGCGAGACGCTGCTGGCGCGCGTCATATCGCGGGTAAAGCCCCAGGTGCGCGCCATGGTGCTGAACGCGAACGGCAACCCTTCGCGCTTTTCCGCCTTCGATCTTCCCGTCGTCGCCGATGCCGTGCCGGGCTTCGCCGGGCCGCTCGCCGGCGTGCTGACCGGGTTGGAATGGGCGCGCGAGCACGCGCCCGGCATCGAATGGGTCGCGAGCTTCGCCACCGATGCGCCGTTCTTCCCGCGCGATCTCGTGGCCAGGTTGCTCGAGGCGGTGGAATCCGACAAGGCGGATCTCGCCTGCGCGGCCTCGAACGGGCGCAGGCACCCGGTCTTCGGCCTGTGGCCGGTTTCGCTTGGCCCACAGCTGCGCCGCGCGCTGGTGGCGGAAGGCATTCGCAAGGTCGAGGATTGGACCGGCCGCTATCGCGTGGCCGTCGTCGAATATCCGCAACGGCCCTTCGATCCCTTCTTCAACGCCAATGCACCCGAGGATTTGGCCGAGGCCGAGCGGATTCTGGCGGCGGAGGCGGCGCGGGGCTAACCGGTGCACCGCAACACGGGGCCCGGCCCGTCCGTTACTAGACTCATCCGGCTCGTTTTGCCATTCTGCTTGCGGCTCGTCGTGAAGGCGCGCCCAAAGACAAAGAAGCCGTCATAAAACCGTGATAAAACAAGGGGGGAATCGTGCCGGGGCCTGCTTCCAGCTTCACCGATCTTCTGTCGAAACAACGCACCGTCGCGCCGCCCGGCTACAACCGGTGGCTCGTCCCGCCGGCGGCATTGGCCATCCACCTGTCCATCGGCATGGCCTACGGATTCTCCGTCTTCTGGCTGCCGCTTTCCCGCTCGATCGGGCTCACGCAATCCGTGGCATGCCCCGAAGACATGAGCTTCTTGAGCCAAGTGTTCGCGACTTCCTGCGACTGGAAGATCAGCATGCTGGGGTGGATGTACACGCTGTTCTTCGTGTTCCTCGGCTCCTCGGCGGCGGTGTTCGGGCACTGGCTGGAACACGAGGGCCCGCGCAAGGCGGGCGTCGCCGCCGCTTTCTGCTGGGGCGGCGGCCTGCTGATCTCGGCCTTCGGCGTCTATGTCCATCAAATCTGGCTGTTGTGGCTGGGGTCCGGGATCATCGGCGGCTGCGGACTGGGCCTGGGCTACATTTCGCCGGTCTCGACGCTCATCAAATGGTTCCCGGACCGCCGCGGCATGGCGACCGGAATGGCGATCATGGGCTTCGGCGGGGGCGCGATGATCGGTGCGCCGCTTGCTGACATTTTGATGCGGCACTACGCGACGCCGACCTCGGTCGGCGTGTGGGAAACCTTCGTGACGATGGGCGCCATCTATTTCATCGCCATGATATGCGGGGCGTTCGGCTACCGCGTGCCCGCGCCGGGCTGGCAGCCGGAAGGATGGACGCCGCCCGCGCAGAACAAGGCGATGATCACCAAGCGCCACGTGCACCTCAACGAGGCGCACAAGACGCCGCAATTCTGGCTGCTGTGGGGGGTGCTGTGCCTCAACGTGAGCGCGGGCATCGGCGTCATCGGCATGGCTTCGCCCATGCTTCAGGAGGTGTTCGCGGGAAAGCTCATCGGCATCGCCAAGGCGTTCAACGATCTCGCGCCGGACGAAAAGGCGCTGATCGCGACCATCGCGGCCGGATTCACCGGGCTGCTCAGCCTGTTCAACATTGCCGGGCGGTTCCTCTGGGCGTCGCTTTCCGATTACATCGGCCGCAAGACCACCTATTTCGTTTTCTTCACCCTCGGCATAGCCCTCTATGCCTTCGCCCCGACCGCCGGCCAGCTCGGCCAGATTGCGGTCTTCGTCGGCATCTTCTGCGTCATCCTCACCATGTACGGCGGGGGATTCTCGACGATTCCCGCCTATCTCGCGGACATATTCGGGACGCAATTCGTGGGCGCCATCCACGGCCGCATCTTGACCGCGTGGTCGACGGCGGGCGTGCTGGGGCCGGTGCTCGTCAACTACATCCGCGAGTATCAGATCGATCACGGCGTCTCGCGGGCCCAGGCCTACCATACGACCATGTACATCCTGGCCGGTCTGCTGGTGCTGGGCTTCATCTGCAATCTGCTGATCCGCCCGGTGTCGGAGCGCCATTACATGACGGAAGAGGAACTCGCGGCGGAGCGCAAGCTGGCCCATGAAGCCGGCGCGCGCGCCTAAGCCCCGCGGAGATTTTCGAAGGAGGCAAGATCATGAACGACGCATCGCGCAAAACGGCGTGTGGAGACGGCCAGCGGCTCACGGTCGTCGTCGCCTGGATATTGGTGGGCATACCGCTGGCCTGGGGCGTCTATGAAACGTTCCAGGGCGCCATGAAGCTGTTTCAGTAGCGGCGCGCTTCCGTCGAAAAAAAACCGGCGCCGGATTTCTCCGGCGCCGGTTTTGGTTTCAGGAACCGGCGGTCGGTCCGCGGCCGGCTATTCCGCGGCTGCCACCCGATGCCCCCGATGATCGATCCGGGCCGCGCAGTATTTGAGCTCCGGAATCTTGCCGAACGGGTCGAGCGCCGGATTGGTGAGCTCGTTGGCCGGGGCTTCCGCGAAGCAGAAGGGAATGAAAATCACGCCCGGCGACACGCCTTGGTCGAGGCGCACCTTGAGCGAGATAATGCCGCGCCGCGTCGCGATCGTGACGATCCCGCCGGGCTTCAGCCCGTAGTGCTTGATGTCCTCCGGATTGAGATGCGCCACCGCCTCGGGCTCGAGCTCGTCGAGCACGAACGAGCGCCGCGTCATCGAGCCGGTGTGCCAGTGCTCGAGCAGCCGCCCCGTCGTGAGGATCATCGGGAATTCTTCGTCGGGGATTTCGTCCGGCGGAACCAAACCGGCCGGCACGAACTTGCCGCGGCCCGACGGGGTCGGGAAGCCGTCGCCGAAGATCACTTCGTCGCCCGGCTGATCCACGGATTCGACCGGATAGGTCACCGAATCCTCGCGCTCCAGCCGTTCCCAGGTGATGCCCTTGATCGAGGGCATGCATTGGCGCAGCTCCGCGAACACGTCCTTGGGATGCGTGTATTTCCAGTCCAATCCCATCCGCTTGGCGATCTCCTGGATGATCCACCAGTCCTGGCGCGCGTCGTGCGGCGGCTCGAGGGCTTGGCGGGCCAGCTGCACCTGCCGGTTGGTGTTGGTGAAGGTGCCGGTCTTCTCGGGGAAGGCCGAGGCCGGCAGGATCACATCGGCCAAAAACGCGGTCTCGGTCAGGAACAAATCCTGCACCACGAGATGCTCCAGCCGGGCGAGGCCGGCGCGGGCATGCGCCGTGTCGGGGTCCGACATCGCCGGGTTCTCGCCCATGATGTACATGCCCTTGATGTAGCCGGCGGCCATCGCGTGCATGATCTCGACCACGGTCAAGCCCGGATTGGGGTCGAGCGTGGTGCCCCAGAATTTCTCGAAGAAGCCGCGCACCTTCACGTCGGCCACCGATTGGTAGTCGGGGAACACCATGGGGATGAGGCCGACGTCGGACGCGCCCTGCACGTTGTTCTGCCCGCGCAGCGGGTGGAGGCCGGTGCCGGGCCGTCCGATCTGTCCGCACAGCATGGCCAGCGCGATGAGGCAGCGCGCGTTGTCGGTGCCGTGGACGTGCTGCGAAATGCCCATGCCCCAGAAGATGATCGCGGCCTTGGCTTTCGCATAGGTGCGCGCGACCTCGCGGATCGTTTCCGGCGCGACGCCGCAGATGGGCGCCATCTCTTCGGGCGTGAATTCCTTGACCGATTCCTTGAGGCGCTCGAACCCTTCGGTGAATTTGGCGACGTAGTCCCGGTTGACGAGACCTTCGGCGATGATGGTGTTGATCATGGCGTTCAACAGCGCCACGTCCGTGCCGGGCCGGAAGCGGATGTCGTAAGTGGCGTGACGGCCCATGGCCTGGCCGCGCGGGTCCATGATGATGAGCTTGGCCCCGCCCTTGGCCGCGTTCTTGAGGAAGGTCGCGGCGACCGGGTGGTTCTGGGCGGGCCGCGCGCCGATCACGATGATCACGTCGGAGTTCTTCGCCTCGCCGAAAGGCGCGGTCACTGAACCGGAGCCGATGCCCTCCAACAGCGCCGCCACCGACGAGGCGTGGCACAGCCGTGTGCAGTGATCCACGTTATTGTTGCGGAAGCCGAGGCGCACGAGCTTCTGGAACAGATAGGCTTCCTCGTTCGATCCCTTGGCCGAGCCGAAACCGGCCAGCGCATGCGGCCCGTGCTCGTCGCGAATGCGCGCCAATCCCCGGGCCGCGGCGTCGAGCGCCTCGTCCCAGCTCGCCTCGCGGAAATGGGTGAAGGGGTTGGCGGGATCGACCGACTCCTCCGCATCCTTCGGCACGCCCGCCTTGCGGATGAGCGGAACCGTGAGCCGGTCCTTGTGGTGCACGTAATCGAATCCGAACCGGCCCTTGACGCAAAGCCGGTTCTGGTTGGAGGGGCCGTCGCGGCCCTGGACCGCGACGATCTTCTCGTCCTTGATGCGGAAGGTGAGCTGGCACCCGACGCCGCAATAGGGGCAGAGGCTCGCGACCTCGCGCTCGGGCACGATCGAGCCGACGCCCTTTTCGTCCACCAGGGTGGCCGGCATGAGTGCGCCGGTGGGGCAGGCCTGCACGCACTCGCCGCAGGCGACGCAGGTGGAATCGCCCATCGGGTCGTCGAAATCGAACACGATCTTGGAATGCGCCCCGCGCCGCGCCATGCCGATGACGTCGTTCACCTGCACCTCGCGGCAGGCGCGCACGCACAGCGTGCAATGGATGCAGGCATCGAGCTGCACCGCCATGGCGCTGTGGCTCATGTCGGGCGCCGGCATTTCCCGTTTCGGGAAGCGGCTGCTGTCCACGCCCACGTAGTCCGCCATGTTCCAGAAGTGCGAGCGCGGGTCGTGCGCCACCTCGCGCTTCGGCTGGTCGGCGACCAAAAGCTCCAGCACCATCGCGCGGGCTTTGGCCGCGCGCTCGTTGTCGGTCACCACCTTCATGCCGGCGGCGGGCTTGCGGATGCAGGAGGCGGCCAGCACGCGCTCGCCCTCGACATGCACCATACAGGCGCGGCAATTGCCGTCCGCGCGATAGCCGGGCTTGTCGGCGTAGCACAGATGGGGCAGCAAAATGCCCTTGCGCTTGGCCACCTGCCAGATGGTCTCGCCGGGCTGCGCCTCCACCTCCTTGCCGTCGAGGGTGAAGCGAACCACGCCGGACATAGCCGATGCCTCCGGACTCATGCCAAATCTTCCCGGAAATACTTCATGACGCTCAATATGGGGTTGGGCGCCGCCTGTCCCAAGCCGCAGATCGAGGCGTCCGCCATGGCGCGGCTGAGCTCGTTCAGCAGCGGCTCGTCCCATTTCGGCTTGGCCATCAGCTTCACCGCCTTCTCGGTGCCGACGCGGCACGGCGTGCACTGGCCGCAGCTTTCGTCCTCGAAGAACCGCAGCAGATTGAGGGCGACGTCGCGCATGTTGTCCTTGTCGGAGAGCACGATCACGGCCGCCGAGCCGATGAAGCAGCCGTATGGCTCCAGCGTGCCGAAATCGAGGGGAATGTCGGCCATGCTCGCCGGCAAGATTCCGCCCGAAGCGCCGCCCGGCAGATAGCCTTTGAAAGCGTGACCGTCCGCCATGCCGCCGCAGTATTCATCCAGCAGCTCGTTCATGGTGATGCCGGCGGGCGCGAGCTTGACGCCCGGCTCCTTCACGCGGCCCGAGACCGAGAAGCTGCGCAGGCCCTTGCGGCCGTGGCGGCCCTGGCTCGCGAACCATTCCGGCCCGCGCTCGACGATCTCGCGCACCCAGAACAGCGTCTCGACGTTATTATTGAGCGTGGGGCGGCCGAACAGCCCGACGGTGGAGACGAACGGCGGCTTGTGGCGCGGCAGCCCGCGCTTGCCCTCGATGCTCTCGATCATCGCCGATTCTTCGCCGCAGATGTAGGCGCCGGCGCCGCGGCGCAGATGCAGCCGCGTGGCCCTGGTCCAGCCGGCCCGTTCGAGCTTGGCGATCTCGGCGAGCAGGATCTCGCGCGCGCCCGGATACTCGTCGCGGAGATAGATGTAGCAATCCTCCGCCTCGACCACCCAGGCGGCGATGAGCGTGCCTTCGAGGAAGCGGTGCGGATCGGCTTCCATGTAATAGCCGTCCTTGAAGGTTCCGGGTTCGCCCTCGTCGGCGTTGACCGTCATCAGCCGGGGCTTGGGCTCCTTGAGCACGAACTTCCATTTGTTGCCGACCGGGAATCCGGCGCCGCCCAGCCCGCGCAGGCCCGAATGCTCCATGATCGAGATCAGGTCTTCGCGGCTGCGCTTGCCGTCCAGGCATTCGCCCAGCAGTTTGTAGCCGCCGTCCTTCACATAAGCGTCGAGCCCGATATAGGCGGCGATCACGGGCGCGGTGCGCTTCTCCGTGACGGCGGAAAGCACCGACGTCTTGCTGGCGCGATCCAGAAAGTTATGGCCGACCTCGGCCACCGGGGCCATGTGGCAGCGGCCCATGCACGGGGCGCGCACCACGCGCACGCCGCTCCCCGCCGCTCCCTTGAGCTCCGCCAGCAGCTTCTCGCCGCCGGCGAGCGCGCAGCTCAGGCTGTCGCACACGCGCACCGTGAGCGGGGCGGGCGGCGTCTCGCCCTCCATGACGACGTCGAAATGGGCGTAGAACGACGCGACCTCGTAAACCTCGGTGAGCGCCAGGCGCATTTCCTGCGCTAGCGCGGCAAGGTGGGCGGCCGAAAGATGGCGGTACTTGTCCTGAATGAGATGCAGATGCTCGACCAACAGATCGCGTTGGCGCGACCGGTCGCCCAACAGCGCGCGCACATCGGCGAGCGCCGTGGCGTCCACTTGCCGCCCTTTCAGATGCGGCACCGCCTGTCGGCGGCCCGATCCGGGGGCGATCCTGCGCTTGGTTTGGGCGTTAGGCTGCGTCATCGCGCCGAGCGTTACCTCCGCGTCGTTGGGTTTGTTGCCACGGGCTGCCTGGGGCGGAGAGTTGCGATCAGGCGATGCAGGCACGGTATGTGCGTCACGCGGCGGCATTTTCATCATCTAACGGGACCAGGTCAATGACGTCGCTGTTGATGAGGACCTTGCCGGCGTGCTCGAAATTCACCGTCACGCGATCGCCGATCATGGACGGGATTTGGCCCAACCCCCAGCCGGGCCCGGTCGGGCGATCGGCCCGCACTCCGGGCATAGAATCGCGGCCAAGATGTCGCCTCAAGGGTTAAGAAACTGGTAGGGATCATGAATCCTATATAAACAGGGCGCTCTTGTTGTGAAACCGCCGTTCGGAGAAATTTCCGGCCGGCAACCGCTTACCGCAACCGAAGGAACCGCATGGATCGGGCAATCGACCACCGGATCATCGAGCTTTTATCGTCGCATCTCTGCCACGAATTGATCAGCCCCGTCACCGCCGTGAACAACGGTCTCGAGCTGGTGGCCGAGGGCGATGCCGAGCTGGTGGCCGAGGCCATGGGGTTGATGCGCCAATCCGCGGCCGAGGCGTCGCGCAGGCTGCAATTTTACCGCCTCGCTTACGGCCAGGCGGCGGGTTTCGAGGCCGCCCGCGGGCTGGTTCAGGCCCGCGAGCTCAGCGAAGGCCTGCTGCGGGGCGGGAAAATCGCGCTTTCCTGGTCGGAGCAGGTTGTGGGACCCGGTGCGGTGGACAAGCCCTCCATCAAGCTGCTCGTCAACATGATCGCGCTGGCGCGCGAGGCGCTGCCCCGCGGCGGCGCCATCAATGTCATGCTCGGCGGCCCGCCGCCGGTGCGCGCCGAGGTCGCGGCGGTCGGCCCCGGGGCCCGGCTATCCGCCGGGAACCAAGCGGCCATGGCCGATGACGTGGATTTCGGGTCGCTCACCCCGCGCACCGTTCAGGCCTTTTTGGTCGCGTGGCTCGCCCGCCAGTACGGGGCCGGTCTCGGCGTCGATTCCGGCGCTTCCGACCGGGTCACGTTCAAGGCGCAGCTCAAAAGCGGCGCCTGAGGCGGGGCGATCGCCCTGGAGACCCGCGGTTTCCGCGGCTTTACAGCTTTTTAAACATTTTTTGCGACCGTCTCAGCGGGCTTCGCGCAGCACCCGGTGGCGTTCCCGCGCCGCCGTTTGAGCCGCTATCGGCTCCCGTAGGATTGGGCCTCTCGCATGGATGACCTGTTAAGCGAATTTCTCACGGAAACGAACGAAAACATCTCGGTTCTCGACGTCGAGCTCGTGAGGCTCGAGCAGAACCCGAACGATCCCGAATTGCTCGGAAACATCTTCCGGCTGGTGCACACGATCAAAGGCACCTGCGGCTTTCTCGGCCTGCCGCGCCTCGAAGCGGTGGCGCACGCGGGCGAGAACGTGCTGGGCAAGGTCCGCGATGGGGTCCTCGAGGTCACGCCCGAGGCCGTCTCGCTCGTGCTGGCGGCGCTCGACCGCATCAAGATGCTGCTCTCCACTCTCGAGCAGACCGAGGCAGAGCCGGAGGGCGACGACAAGGAACTGATCAACCGGCTGAATGCGCTCGCCGATTCGACCGAAGGCGCCAAGCCGGCCGAAAAGCCGGCGGCCGCGGAGCCCGCGGCCGAAGAATTCGCCGCGCCCAGCGAGCCGGCCGCGGCCGAAGCCGCGACGGAAATGGCCGAGGAAATGGCTGCGGCGGGGCCGCCGGCGGTCGAGGCCGCCGCCGAACCGCCCGCCGAAATGGAAACGCCGGCGGAAGCGCCGCCGGCGAAATCGAAGGCCAGCGCCGCTCCCGCCGAGAAAGAGGCCGAGACGAAGGATTCGGCGGTCGCCGCCCACAGCATCCGCGTCAACGTGGATCTGCTGGAAAATCTCATGACCATGGTGAGCGAGCTCGTGCTCACCCGCAATCAGCTGCTCCAAATCCTGCGCAAGCAGAAGGAAAGCGATTTCGGCGCCCCGCTGCAGCGCCTGAATCACATCACGTCGGAGCTGCAGGAAGGCGTCATGAAGACGCGCATGCAGCCGATCGGCAACGCTTGGGCGAAGCTGCCGCGCCTGGTGCGCGATCTGGCGCTCGAACTCGACAAGAAGATCGATCTCGAGATGCTGGGCGCCGACACCGAGCTGGATCGCCAGGTGCTCGAGCTCATCAAGGACCCGCTCACCCACATGGTGCGCAATTCCGCCGACCATGGCGTCGAAATTCCGAAGATCCGCAAGGCCGCGGGCAAGCCGGAGGCGGGCAAGATCACGCTCAACGCCTATCACGAAGGCGGCCACATCATCATCGAGGTCAAGGACAACGGCGCCGGCCTTCCGGTCGCCAAGATCAAGGCCAAGGTGCTGGCGAACGGCCTCGCCAGCCAGGCCGAGCTGGACGCCATGTCCGATCAGCAGATCCAGCAGTTCATCTTCAAGGCCGGCTTCTCGACCGCCGCGAAGGTGACCAGCGTCTCGGGCCGCGGCGTCGGCATGGATGTGGTGCGCACCAACATCGAAAAGATCGGCGGCACCGTCGAGCTCAAGTCGGTCGAAGGCAAGGGCACGACCTTCATCATCAAGATCCCGCTGACGCTGGCCATCGTCTCGGCGCTGATCGTCGAGTGCAGCGGCGAGCGCTTCGCGATCCCGCAGATCAGCGTGCTCGAGCTCGTGCGCGCCTCGGGCAACTCCGAGAACGCCATCGAGACGATCAACGACACGCCGGTGCTGCGGCTGCGCAACCGGCTGCTGCCGCTGGTTTCGCTCCACGATCTGCTGCGGCTCGGGCCGCCGCGCAAGCTGGACCGGAAGAACGAGCATTTCATCGTCGTGACCCAGGTCGGCGCCTACAGCTTCGGCATCATGGTCGATCGCGTGTTCGATACCGAAGAAATCGTCGTCAAGCCGGTCGCGCCGATTCTGCGTGATATTTCAATCTTCTCCGGCAACACGATTCTGGGCGACGGCAGCGTCATCATGATTCTCGATCCCAACGGCATCGCCGCCACAAGCGGCGAGGCGTCGCTCGGCGACCACGCCACGGATACCGCCGCCGCATCCAGCACCGCGGCCGGGGCCGAGCGCGTGGCGCTGCTTCTGTTCCGCGCCGGCGGCACGGCGCCCAAGGCGGTGCCGCTTTCGCTCATCGCGCGTCTCGAGGAGATCAAGCTCGAGACCATCGAATACTCGCAAGGCCGCCCGATGGTTCAGTACCGCGGCCATCTCATGCCGCTGGTCACCATCGCGGACGGCTACACGCTGAAGCAAGACGGCCGCCAGCCCATTCTCGTGTTCTCCGACCGGGGCCGGAGCATGGGCCTGTTGGTGGACGAGATTGTCGATATCGTCGAGGAAACGCTCTCGGTCGAGCTGAGCTCGGACCAGGCGGGAATGCTGGGCAGCAGCATCGTCGCCGGAAAGGCGACCGACATCATCGATGCCGGACATTACCTGACCCGGGCCTTCGGCGACTGGTTCGCCGCCAAGAGCCGCCGCGGCAACGGCAAGGACAACGGGAGACGGGTGCTGCTGGTGGATGACAGCCCGTTCTTCCTCAACCTGCTGACGCCGCTTCTTGCGGTCGCGGGCTACAACGTCACCACCGCCGAGAACGGCGACGAGGCGATGAGGCTGTGCGAGCAGGGGCGCGACTTCGACATCATCATCAGCGACATCGAAATGCCGGGCATGGACGGCTTCGCCTTCGCCGAATCCGTGAAAAAGAGCGGCCGCTGGCAGAACACGCCGCTGGTGGCGCTCTCCTCCCATACCTCGCAGGAAGACCTCGACCGCGGCCGGGCGGTCGGTTTCACCGACTACGTTCCGAAATTCGATCGCGATGCGCTTCTAAACACGCTGTCTGAAACGCTCGCCACTGTTGGAGGTGCCGCATGAGCGCGAAAGACAGAGACCCCGCGGTTGCGGGCGCCGAAGTTTCCGGCGAGAGCCGCGACTTCGTCACCATGACGATCTGCAATCAGTTGTTCGGCATTCCCGTGCTGACCGTGCAGGACGTCTTGGGACCGCAGAAGATCACCCGGATTCCGCTCGCCTCGCCCGAGGTCGCCGGGGCGCTGAACCTGCGCGGCCGGATCGTCACCGCGATCGGCGTGCGCAAGCGATTGGGGCTGCCGCCCGCCGAGGAGGGCGCGAAAAGCATGAGCGTCGTCGTCGATTTCCGCGGCGAGCTCTACAGCCTCATCATCGATTCCGTTGGCGAGGTCTTGAGCCTTCCCGCCGACTGCTTCGAGCGCAATCCGGCGACGCTGGATCCCGCTTGGCGCGAGGTTTCGGGCGGCGTGTTCCGTCTCAAGAACCAGCTTCTCGTGGTCCTCGACGTCGCACGCCTCCTGGCGTTCAAGAGAGCCGAGGCCGCCTGAGGCGCCGGCTCGAATTTCAGGAACTCTCCACGTCAACACTCAGGCCAATGACTCGAGTGGCGGAATGAAATCTTGTCTGATCGTGGACGATTCCAAGGTTATTCGCACGGTCGCGCGGCGAATCCTTGAAAAGCTCAATTTCGAAATCGAGGAGGCCAGCGACGGGAAGGCGGCGCTCGACGCATGCCGCCGCCGCATGCCGGACGCGATCCTGCTCGACTGGAACATGCCGGTCATGAACGGCATCGAGTTCCTGCGCGAGCTTCGCGGCAACCTCGCCGGAGGCAAAGGCCCGGTGGTCGTGTTCTGCACGACGGAAAACGACATCAAGCATATTCAAGAGGCCATCGGCGCCGGCGCGAATGAATACATCATGAAGCCATTCGACAGCGAGATCCTGGAGACGAAATTCGCCCAGACCGGTCTTCTGTAGGCGAGACCAATTTAATGTCGCAACCAAGAACGACAGCGGGCTCGAACCCGCCGACCGCCACGTCTGGTGACCCTTATCGCGTCGTCGTCGTAGACGATTCCGCGATCATCCGCGGCCTCCTGGCGCGGACCCTGGAAGCGGACCCCGAAATCAAGGTCGTCGAGACGGTATCGAACGGCCAACTGGCGATTGGCGCGGTCAAGCGCAGCGCGCCCGATGTCGTCGTGCTCGACATCGAGATGCCGGTGATGGACGGGCTGACGGCGCTGCCCGAGCTGATCAAGGGCGATCCCACGGTCAAGGTGATCATGGCCTCCACCTTGACGCTGCGGAACGCCGACATCAGCATGCGGGCGCTGGCGCTGGGCGCCGCCGACTACATCCCGAAGCCGACCTCATCCGGGGATATTTCGCAAGGCTACGACTTCAAGCGCGAGCTGGTGGCCAAGGTCAAGGCGCTGGGTGCCGCGCGCCGCGCGTCCGGGACGCCGCGGCCGGTGCCGGTCCGGCATGCGGAGGCGGGGGCGAAGCCGGCGCCGGGCCACGCGCCGTCCGTGTACCGCGACGTCGAGGTGCGGCTGCGCGAGGCGCCCACCGTGGTTCCCGCCGTGGTCGGGATCGGAACCTCCACCGGCGGGCCCCAGGCGCTGTTCCAACTCTTGCCGTTAATCGCCAAGAACCTGCGCCAGCCCATCCTCATCACCCAGCACATGCCGGCCACGTTCACGACGATCCTGGCCGAGCACATCCAAAAGCTCGCGGGCTGCCCGGCGGCCGAGGCGGTGGATGGCGAGCCGCTGGTGGGCGGCAAGATCTATATCGCCCCCGGCAACTATCACATGACGGTCGCAACCGCAGAGGGGCGCAACGTCGTCCGCCTCGATCAGAACCCTCCGGAGAATTTCTGCCGCCCCGCGGTCGATCCCATGCTGCGCAGCCTGGCGCAGGTGTTCGGGCGCAATGTTCTGGCCGTGATCCTGACCGGCATGGGCCATGACGGGCTCAAGGGCAGCGAGGCGGTGGTGGGCGCGGGCGGCGTCGTCATCGCCCAGGATGCGGCGACCAGCGTGGTCTGGGGCATGCCGGGGGCGGTGGCCACCGCAGGCCTGTGCTCGGCGGTTCTGCCGATCGGGGAGATCGGCACCTACATGCTGAAGCTCGCGGTGAGGAAGGCGGCATGAAGACCGAAGACTATGGCTTCCTCGCCGCGCTTCTGAAGCGGCAGTCGGGCTTGGTGCTGTCGCCGGACAAGTTGTATTTGGTCGAAAGCCGGCTGCTGCCGATCACGCGCAAGCACGGCCTGGCGTCGTTGGAGGCGCTGGTGACGGCCTTGCGTGCGAGCCCCGAGACGGGCGCGCTGGCCAAGGAGGTCATCGACGCGATGACCACCAACGAGTCGTTCTTCTTCCGCGACATCAAGCCCTTCGATCAGTTCAAAAGCCTGGTGCTGCCGCGGCTCCTGAAGGCGCGCGCGACCTCCCGCAGGATCCGGATCTGGAGCGCCGCCTGTTCGAGCGGCCAGGAGCCGTATTCGCTCGCCATGATCCTCCGCGAGGAAGGCGCGAAACTCGCCGGCTGGCGATTCGAGATCGTCGCCACCGACATTTCGGCGGAGATGCTGGAAAAGTCCAAGGCCGGGCTCTACTCGCAGTTCGAGGTGCAGCGCGGCCTGCCGGTCCAGTACCTGGTCAAATATTTCAGCCAGATGGGCGACAAGTGGAAGATCGACCCGTCTTTGCGGGAAATCATCCAGTTCCGCGAGTTCAACCTGCTCAACGATCCGTGCCCGCTCGGGAGTTTCGACGTCGTGTTCTGCCGCAACGTCCTGATCTATTTCGACAACGAGACCAAGCGGCAGATCCTCGAGCGCGTCAACAAACTGCTCGCGGCCGACGGATTCCTATACCTGGGCGGCGCCGAAACCGTGCTCGGCATCTGCGACAAGTTCCAGTCCCACCCCGACGAGCGCGGCGTCTATGGCCGCGTGATCGAGGCGCCGCAGGCGCCCAGGACCGCGGTTTCCTGACGCCGATCCCCCCGGCCGCATCGCCGCGGCCGAACGCAGGCGCCGCCCGTTGGGGCGCTGCCGATCCCGAATCCCTGGAATGCCGCTGTTGCGGCGGGCCTTCGCTAGACCTTGGCGGCCTTGCGCGCCGCGCCTTCCTTGCCCTCGGTCGTCGGGTCGCGCAGCACGTAGCCGCGGCCCCAGACCGTCTCGATGTAGTTCTCGCCGCCGGTCGCGGTCGCCAGCTTCTTGCGCAGCTTGCACACGAACACGTCGATGATCTTCAACTCCGGCTCGTCCATGCCGCCGTACAGGTGGTTCAGGAACATCTCCTTGGTGAGCGTCGTTCCCTTGCGCAGCGAAAGAAGCTCGAGAATTCCGTATTCCTTCCCCGTGAGGTGCAGCGGCTTACCGGTCACCTCGACGGTGCGGGCATTCAGGTTCACCACCAGCTTGCCGGTGCGGATCACCGACTCGGAATGGCCGCGCGCGCGCCGCACCACCGCCTGGATGCGGGCGATCAACTCTTCCTTGTTGAACGGTTTGGTGAGGTAGTCGTCGGCGCCGAAACCCAGCCCCTTGACCTTGTTGTCGGGCTCGGCGAGTCCCGAAAGAATCAAGATGGGTGTCTTGACGCGGGCAGAACGCAATCGCCGCAAAACTTCGTAGCCGTCGATATCCGGCAGCATCAAGTCGAGGACGATGATGTCGTAATCGTAAAGTTTACCGATCTCGAGGCCGTCTTCGCCAAGGTCGGTCGTGTCGCAGATGAACCCCTCCGACTTCAGCATCATCTCGATGCTTTTCGCGAGCGAGGTGTCATCCTCGACTAAGAGCACGCGCATGGCCGTTGCTCCGTAACGCCGTTAATTCAAGTTAATACAGTATTTATAGTTTGGTTAATAATTTATGACCAGAATTAATCTCCTTTCGGGCCTATTTTCCTAGGCGCCGGAGCCCCGGTTTCCGGCCCGCGCCGGGCCAAAGCCGGCGGGCTGTCAGGCCTTTATTCCTAGACCGCGCGCGCCGGCCGCGGGCCCGGGGGCGGCGGCGCACTTAACCATCCATAAAACCTTTCCCGCCGATACTGGCCCGCCACAGGGAAACAAGGGGCCCAAGGCCCGCAGCCAACAAGGCCGGATTTGGCACCACCGCTCGACAATCTTCTGGCCGATCTCTCCGAGCTCCCCGATTACCGGGGCTACGGCCGCGTCACCGCGGTCCTGGGGCTCCTGGTGGAAGTCGGCGGAATCGAACGGGTTCTCTCGATCGGAAGCCACTGCGTTGTGCGCGCCGCCAACGGCCGCCTGATGCCGAGCGAGGTCATCGGCTTTCGCGACCGGCGCGCCATTCTCATGCCGTTCGGCTCGCTCGACGGCGTCGGCCTCGGTTGCCGGGTCGAGCCGGTAGGCCGCGATGCCGCGGTCTATCCCAGCCAGGGATGGCTGGGGCGCGTCATCAACGCCCTGGGCGAGCCGATCGACGGCCAGGGGCCGCTTAAATTAGGTAAATCGTCCTACGCGCTGCGCAGCGCCCCGCCCCCCGCCCACGAACGCCACCGGGTGAGCGGCAAGATCGACCTCGGGGTCCGGGGCATCAACACCTTCCTGACCTGCTGCCGCGGCCAGCGCATGGGCATATTCTCCGGTTCGGGCGTGGGCAAGTCGATCCTGCTGTCCATGATGGCCCGGTTCACGGCCTCCGACGTCATCGTCATCGGTCTCATCGGCGAACGCGGCCGCGAGGTCCAGGAATTCATCGAGGACAATCTGGGTCCTAAAGGATTGGCCCGCAGCGTCGTCGTGGTCGCGACCTCCGACGAATCACCGCTGCTCCGCCGCCAGGCGGCCTATCTCACCATGACGGTCGCCGAATACTTCCGCGACCAGGGCCTGGACGTGCTGTGCCTCATCGATTCGGTGACCCGCTTCGCCATGGCGCAACGCGAAATCGGCCTGTCGGCCGGCGAACCCCCGACCACCAAGGGCTATACCCCGACCGTGTTCGCCGAGCTGCCGAAGCTTCTGGAGCGCGCGGGTCCGGGCAAGGGCACGGGCACCATCACCGGCCTGTTCACCGTGCTGGTGGAGGGCGACGACCACAACGAACCGATCGCCGATGCGCTGCGCGCGATTCTCGACGGCCACGTCGTGCTCGACCGCAAGATCGCCGAGCGCGGCCGTTATCCCGCCGTGGATATTCTCAAAAGCGTTTCGCGCACCATGCCGGATTGCAACACCGCCGAAGAGAACGCGCTGGTGAGCCGCGCCCGGTCCCTGGTTTCCGCCTACGAGGACATGGCCGAGATGATCCGGCTCGGCGCCTATCGCCGGGGCAGCGATCCCAAGACCGACGAGGCGATCCATTACCACCCCGCGCTCGAAACGTTTCTGAAGCAGGACAAGGACGAGTGCGCGGATCTGCCCTCGGGCTATGCGGCGCTTGCGCGCCTCTTCGAGGCCAAGCCGGCATGAGCCGCCTGCGCGCCGTTTCCTGGTGAGGCGCGCTGGCCGTGAAAGGACTTCCCAATCTCATCCGTCTCCACCGCTGGCGGCTCGACGAGAAACGCCGGAACCTGGCCGAGCTTGAGCGTCTGGCCGCGGGGCTGCGCGAGCAGGGCCGCCGCATCGAGGACGAGCTGAAGGCGGAGCAGAAGGCGGCGGGCGCCTCGCCCGAGGCCGGTTACGCCTACGGCTCCTACGCCAACGCCGTGATCGCGCGCCGCGCGAAGCTCGCGGCCTCGCTGGCCGAGGCCAAGGTCAAGATCGCCCAGGCCGCGGCGGACGTGACCGAGAGCTTCCAGGAGCTGAAACGGCTTGAGATCGCCCAGTCCCACCGCGAACAGGCGGCGCGCCAACGCGCGGACAAGGCGGAGCAGGCGATGCTCGACGAGCTGGGCGCATCCTCGCACCGCCGTACCGGGCGGAAGTGACCGCAGCCGGCCGCGCCGGCACTCATATATATACTCATATATATAATGTAGAGGGCAGGGGTTCCGGCCGGCGCCTCAGCCGAGGCGGGCAAGGATCGCGTCGTTCTTCCAATCCGGCTGACGGCCCTCGAACAGCACCACATGGCCGCTGACGCATCCGGGTTTGTCGGTGCCGCCGCGCAAGGTCAGGCGCAGGTATCGGGGCACCACCTCGCTCTCGATGTCGGCGAGGATGGCGGCGCCCAGCTCCTCGATCGAGCCCCAGTTTTCGCCCTTGAGACTGTCGAGGTAGGCGCCGAACCCGGCCGGCGAAAGAATCGCGCGGTCGGGGATATAGGCAAGGGCGATCGCGACCGTCCCGGCCGCGCCCGCCTCGATCGCGCCGTCGAGCCGCACCATGTAATCGGCGCGGCGCGCCGGATTGTCGGAAATTTGCAGCAGCGAACGGCGCCGCGCCAGCGGCGCGCCGGTTCCCTCCGGCCGGATGGCTGCCACCCTAGACACTGAGTCCCACCGGGGCGCCGCCGCTGCGCGAAGGCACGGGCGCGAAATGCGGGCTGGCCTGGAAGGTGAGGGCGCCGCTGTGCCCGCTGGCGGCCAGCGCGTCGGTGAAGATCGTGGAAATCTCGCGCCGCATCGTGGCGTCGAGCGCCGCGCGGCTGCGGATGATGAGGTCGAATTTCTTGGGCTTCACCAGCCCGTCGAGCTGCACCGATCCCATGCGGCTCAAATCCACCTCGACCACGAACCGCGTGGTCGAATCCGGATCCGCCTGTGCGTTCGCGTTCTTCCGATTGCGGCGCACGAAGAAGCGGACGAACTGGACGCCCGCGCCGTCATGCACGGGAACGAGGAAGCTGCGCCAGTCGCCGCCCGCCGGATCGCGGACGAGGCTGGAGAGCTGCTGGAATTCGGCGCCCAGGCGCACCGCCAGGTCGTGATGCCCGGCGAGATCGAGCGCCTTCAGGAGATGGTCCCCGACCAGCGCCCGCACGTCGCCGGTCTTGATCGCGGCCAGGGCGGCGATCAGGGCTTGGGCAAGCTCCGGACCCTGGCGCGGAACGGCGGTGTCCATGCCGTGGTGCAGCTCGCCCGGCGCGGCGCGCGCCAGCACCGACAGCGCCTCCTCGAGCGTCGGCCAGCCGCGGCCTTGGGCAAGCGTCATGGCCGGGGCATCCGCCGCGGGCGCAGCGCCGGGAAGTTCCGGCTCGCCCACGATCTCGAGCACGATGCGGCTCGCCGGCGGAAACGGAATCTTGGTCGAAAGCGAAAGCAGGCCGAGCGGCGTGTTGAGCTGCACGAGGCCGCCCGAGTCCGGTTCGGCGACGGTGCCGAGCAGCAGGCGGCCGGCGCCGCGCGCGTCTCCGGCGGCGCGCAACACGACCTTCGGGTCGCTCGCGGGATCGGTGTCGAGGGCGGCGATACGCACCGTCAGCCGGGTTCCTTTTTGCGGTACCGCGGTTTCGCCGTCCCGCGGCTGGCGTCCCAAAAGTGCGGCCAGCATCGGCTGAAGATCAGGCGACATCGCACCCGGCTGCGCCGCGCCCGGCACAACGCCGGCCGGGGCCCCGCCAAGAAGCGCGAGCGCGGATTGCCCCGGGGCGGCGGGCCCGCCCGGGATCGCGGCCTGTTCGATGACGGTCGCGGTCAGCACGCGCCCCATGGTCACGGTCACCGCCGGCGATTCCGGCGGCGGCGCGGCCGGGCTCGCGGTTGGGTTGCGGGCGACGGGCGCGCCGGATTGCGGCAGCGGCAGCGGGATCACCGTCGCCACGCCCTGCGCGCCCTGCGGCTGCGCCTGCTGATTGATGGACAGCACCACCATCTGGATCTGCACGCCCATCGTCTGAATCTGCAGCGACAGGGTGCTCCCCTGCGGCAAGGTCAAGGCGGTGGCGAGCGAGAGCATGCCGTTCGGCGTCTGGACCAGGACGTGCCCCTGGGCGTCGCGGCCGACCACGGACCCGTTCAGGATCGCGCCCGCGGTCAGGTTGGCGAGGCCCGGCGGAAGATTGGTGTTCGGGGCGGCCGGCGCAACCGCGGTCGGCCCGGCGAACGCCGGGCCGGACGTGGCCGAAGGAACGGAAGCCGCGGGAGCGACCGGGTTCATGGCGTTTCCAACAGCCGTTTCGCGATCAGCGCGACGTCGTTGGCCGCATCGGAATTGGGATGGCGGCTCAGGATCGGCGTCTGATGGCGGATGGAATCGGCGACCAGGCGGTCGCGGCGCACGACGCCGGCAAGCGGCGGCGCGATCTTGAGGAAGTTCTCGCAGGCCTTGAGGATGGTGTGATAGGTGCGCTCGCCTTCGCGTGGCGAAGCGGCCATGTTGACGACAATTCTGATGTCCGCGCCCGGCTTTCCCGCCGCGGCCAGCTTGATGAAGGCATAGGCGTCGGTCAGCGCCGTGGGTTCGGCCGTGGTGACCACGAGAATCGTCCCCGCTTCGCCCGCGAGCACGCGCACCGTTTCCTCCACGCCGGCGCCGAGGTCGATCACGACCCGGTCGTAATCGCTCGAGAACATCATCAAGCCGTCGTGCAGCAGGGCGAGGCGCGGCCCCGGAAGCGCCGCCAGGCTTCCCGAGCCCGAGCGGCCGGCGATGACGTCGAATCCCGCGTCATTCAAGGTCGTCACGGCCTGCCGCAACGTCAGCGTTCCGGCGATGACGCCGGAAAGATCGCGTTCCGGCATGAGGCCGAGCTGAATATCCACGTTGGCGAGGCCCAGGTCGCCGTCGAACAGAAGGGTGTGCTTCCCGGCGCGCGCCAGCGCATGGGCCAGCGTCACCGCGAACCAGGTCTTGCCCACCCCGCCCTTGCCCGAGGCGACCGCGATGACGTTGCGGCCCTTCGCGGCGCGCGCCTGGCGGACCGAAGCCAGCGAGATTGCCGTCATGCGATATGCTCCTTCCTGGGGGCGGGCGGCGCCGCGCTCGCGATCTCGGGCAGCAGCAGGCGGGCCAGCGAAACGGGATTGAGGGCGCCAAGGCCCTTGCCGACCTGCGGGCCGGTGCTGACGTTGGCGAAGCGCAGCCTCCCGGCGTCGGCGGCCGACAGCAGGCTGCCCAGCCGGCGCGCGATATCGAGCCGCGTCGCCACGAGCCGGTTCGCGCCGAGCCCGGCGAAGCTCGCGGCGCACTCCGCGTAGTCGCGGGCGTCGCCGCCGGCGTTCAGCACCAGCACGGGCTCCGCCTTGGCGGCCGAAACGAGCGCGGCCAGCGCGTCCATTCCGGTCTCGGAATAGGGATTGGTGCCGGCGGTATCGATCAGGATGAGCTCGCCCGCATGGCAGTCGCCGATGGTTTGCGCCAGCTCTTCGGGCGTCGCCGCGGCGCGGAACTTCGCCCGCATCAATTGCGCGAGACTGGCGATCTGCTCGACGCCGCCGGCGCGCTCGGTGTCGGCGGAGATCACCGTGACCGGTTCGTCCTTGAGCCGCGCGCGGGCCGCAAACTTTGCCGCGGTGACGGTCTTGCCGACGCCGGGCGGGCCCACCAGCATGACCGGCCGGTTATGCTCGCGCTCGCCGATCGGCGCGAAGCGGAAACAATCGTCCAGCGCCGCCGCGAGCGCCATGCGCGGGTCCTCGCCCTTCAGCACGTGGGCGGCGGTGACGATGCGCGCCGTGACCGGCTCCGGCGTGCCGTGGTCTTCGAGCGCGCAGCGGACCGCCTCGAGCGCCCGCTCGAACCCGGCGGCGCGTTTGTTCTCGGTGGCCGCCGGGGGCGGGGCGTCGCTCTGCTCGACCGCGGCGGTGATGCGCACCGTGCCGCCGTCGGCCCGGCTCTGCACGGTCGAAACGATGACGGCATCGGGGCCGAGTTCGTCGCGCACCATCGTGATGGCTTGCTTCATGCTGCGCGCGGTGAACGTCTTGAGGCGCATCGCCGTATCCTAGATCTGGCCCAGCGTCTTGATCTTCGCCTTGGGGTGGATTTCGTTCTGCGAGATCACGGTCGTGCTGGGGCGGAAGCGTTCGACGATGGAGCGCACATAGGGGCGGATGCGCGGGCTCGTCAGCAGCACCGGAATTTCGCCCAGCATCGCTTGCCGCTCGAAGGTCTGGCGCACGAGAGCGATGAATTCCTGCAACCGGGTCGGCGCCATGGAAAGCTGCAAATCGTCGCCCTGGCCGGTCAAGGCCTCGGCGAAGCTCTGCTCCCAGGCGGGAGACAGCGCAATGAGCGGGATGAAACCCTGGTCGTTGGTCGCGGCTTCGCTGATCTGGCGGGCGAGCCGCGAGCGCACGTGCTCGGTGATGGCGGTGATGTTGCGGCTGTAGCCGCAGGCTTCCGAGATGCCCTCCAGGATGGTCGGCAGATCGCGTATCGAGACGCGCTCGGACAACAGGTTCTGGAGCACGCGCTGGACGCCGCCCACCGGAATCTGCTGCGGAATGACGTCGGCGACCAGCTTCTGGTGGCCGGGGTCGAGCTCGTTCAACAGCTTCTGCGTCTCGCTGTAGGACAGCATCTCGGCCATGTTGTCGCGGATGATCTCGGTCAGATGCGTGGTGATGACGGTGGGCGGATCGACCACCGTGTAGCCGCGGAACTGGGCCTCTTCGCGCTGATCCTCGGATACCCACATGGCCGGCAGGCCGAACGTGGGCTCGGTCGTCTGCTCGCCGGCGAGCGCGATCTGCTCGCCCTTCGGGTCCATGACCAGCATCATGCCGGGACGCACCTCGCCCCGCCCGGCCTCGATCTCCTTGACCCGGACGACATAGGTGTTCGAGGGAAGCTGCATGTTGTCCTGGATGCGCACGGCGGGGAGCACGAACCCCATGTCGCGCGCGAGCTGGCGGCGCAGCGCCTTGATCTGGTCGGTGAGCCGCTCGCCCTTCTGGTTGTTGATGAGCGCCAGGAGCGCGTAGCCGAGCTCGAGCCGGACGTAATCGATGGTGAGCGCGGCCGCGATCGGCTCCTCGGCGGGCAGGGCCCTGACCGCGGTCGCCGCCGTTTCCTCCGCCGACACCCGCATCTGGCGGTTGGTGGCGCTCCAGGCGAGAAAGCCGGTGATGCCCGAAAGCAGCACGAACGGGAACATCGGGATGCCGGGAAGCACGGCCATCACCGCCATGAGGGCCGAGCTCATGCCGAGCGCGCGCGGATAGTTGCTGAGCTGACCGAACAGCGCCTTGTCGGCGGACCCTTCGGTTCCCGCCTTGGAAACCAGCATGCCCGCCGCGGTCGAGACGATCAGCGCCGGGACCTGCGTCACCAGCCCGTCGCCGACGGTGAGCAGCGTATAGGTGTGCGAGGCCTGGGCGAAGGTGAGGCCTTGCTGCGCGACGCCGATGATGATGCCGCCCACGATGTTGATGAAGGTGATGAGAAGGCCGGCAATGGCGTCGCCGCGCACGAACTTTGCGGCGCCGTCCATGGACCCGAAGAACGTGCTTTCGTCCTCGAGCGACTTGCGCCGCGCCCGGGCGTCGGTTTCGTTGATGAGGCCGGCCGAGAGATCGGCGTCGATCGCCATCTGCTTGCCCGGCATGGCGTCCAAGCTGAATCGGGCCGACACTTCGGCGATGCGCCCGGAACCCTTGGTGATGACGATGAAGTTCACGATCACCAGGATCCCGAACACGATCATGCCGATCAGGAAATTGCCGCTCATCACGAAATGCCCGAAGGCCTCGATGACGCGGCCCGCGGCGGCGGTTCCCTCGTGGCCGTTGCTCAAAATGAGCCGGGTCGAAGCGAGGTTGAGCGCCAGGCGCAACATGGTCGCGATCAACAGCACCGTGGGGAACGAGCTGAAATCGAGCGGCCGTTCGATGAACAGCACGGTCATGAGGATGAGAACGGAGAAGGTGATCGAAATGGCGAGCGAAATGTCGAGCGCCCATCTCGGCAGCGGCAGGATGAGAACGACGAGGATCGAGACGACGCCGAGCGCCAGCGCGATATCGCCGCGCCGGAGAATCGCGTTGAGCCGGCCGAATAAATCGAACGCCGGAGCGGCCGGTGATACGGCCTGCGAGGTTTGTTCCGCCATTGGTGCTTTCAGGCGCCCTTACACCGCGGCGCGCTGGATTTCGCCGTGCCCGGGGACCGGGACGCCTTCTTCGCTGTACTGCTTCAGCTTGTTCCTGAGCGTGCGGATCGAAATGCCCAGAATGTTCGCCGCGTGCGTGCGGTTGCCGAGGCAATGGTTGAGGGTATCGAGGATGAGATCGCGCTCGACGTCGGCGACCGTGCGACCGACCAGGGTCTTGAGCCGCGCCGCGGCGTCGGGCGCGCCCTTGGGCGCGGCCGTCTCGGCATCCAGGCGCTCGGAACGCAGGGTGATCGCCTCGCGGCCGATCTCCGCGCCCTTGGCGAGCAGAACCGCGCGGTGCATGGCGTTTTCCAGCTCGCGCACGTTGCCGCGCCAGGCGTGGCGGCGGAGAATTTCGTGCGCTTCGGCCGAAATCGGACGCACGGGCACGCCGTTGGCTTTCGAATATTTCTCGACGAAATGATCGGAAAGCACATCGATGTCGAGCGGTCGGTTGCGCAGCGCCGGCAGGTTCAGGGTCATGACGTTGATGCGGAACAGCAGGTCCTCGCGGAAGCGCCCCTTGCGCACCTCGTCCTCGAGGTCGCGGTTGGAGGTGGCGATCAGGCGGATATCCACCTTCACCGGATCGTTGCCGCCCACGCGATCGATCTCGCGCTCCTGAACGGCGCGCAGCAGCTTGGCCTGGAGGCGGGGGTCCATCTCGCTGATCTCGTCCAGCAGCAGGGTGCCGCCGTTGGCTTCCTCGAATTTGCCGATGCGCCGCGCCACCGCGCCGGTGAAGGCGCCTTTCTCGTGGCCGAACAATTCCGATTCCAGCAAGTTTTCCGGGATCGCCGCGCAATTGACGGAAACGAATTTCTGGTCCGCGCGCCGGCTCTTGCGGTGCACGTAGCGCGCCAGCAGCTCCTTGCCGGTGCCGGATTCGCCGGAGATCAGAATGCTCGCTTCGCTCGGCGCCACCTGATCGGCAAGCTTGATAAGCTCCGCCATGGAAGGATCGCGCGAAATGATGGTGTGGCTTTCCTCGGCCACCGCCTCGAGGACGGCGGCAATCAGCTGCGGATCGGGGGGCAGGGGCAGGTATTCCTTGGCGCCGGCGCGAATTGCGCTGACCGCGGCCGGCGTGTCGTTGCCGATCCCGCAGGCCACGACCGGCACGTTGATGCGCTCGGCGCGCAGGCTGTCGGTCAGCCGCCGCACGTCCAATGACACGTCGATCATGACAAGCTCGGCGCCGTGCCCGGAACGCAGCGCATTCAGGCCGCTGTCGATATCGTCGACCTGCATGACCTTGGCACCCCGGGCCATGGCGATCTTGCTCGCCCCTCCGAAGTGACCTTTCAACGAGCCGATGATGAGGAGTCGCATCTCAAAATTCTCCGTTTCGCGCGATCTGATCCGCCATTTCTTTCCTTGGCTTCCGTCCGTCTAGTCGAAGAACTGCACGCGCTTTGAAGGCGGCAGAACCGAATTGAGCAGCATTTCGAGGCGCCGCGGATTCTCCTGGCGGGCGATCGAAGAGGCCGCCATCAAGAAAATGTGTTTGACGAGAAGCTCCTCGCGCGAATTGCGCTCGAGCTTCGAGGCCAGCGGCGCCAGCACGACGTTGGCGAGCACCGCGCCGTAGAAGGTGGTGAGCAGCGCCACCGCCATCGCCGGGCCGATGGTGCCGGGATCGTCCAGCCTTCCCAGCATCTGCACCAGGCCCACCAGGGTGCCGATGAGACCCATGGCCGGCGCGACTTCCGCCCCCTTGCGCAGCACGCTCGCCCCTTTGATATGGCGGGCGGAGGTTG
>DATDPM010000047.1:0-11773 GCA_035292745.1 Alphaproteobacteria bacterium
GTGACGGCACAGCCTTCCGCCGATTTGGCTGCGGAAAATTCCGCGGCGCGCAAGGCCGCGATCGCGCGCTCTTTCGATTCGGCGGCGCGAAGCTACGACGCCCACGCACCGGTGCAGCGGCGCGTCGCGCGGCAATTGGCCCGGCATATCGCGTCGCTGCCGCTCCCGGCGCGCCCGCGCATCCTTGAAATCGGCTGCGGCACGGGATTCTTGAGCGGCGCCTTGTTCGCCCGTTATCCGGAAGGACGCTTCGTCTTCACCGATCTTTCGCCGGCCATGGCGCGGCGCTGCCGCGAAAAACTCGCGCGGCGCGGCGGCCACGCGCAGTTCGCGGTCATGGACGGCGAATTTCCGGCCGCCGGCGCCGCTTTCGACCTCGTTGCCTCCAGTCTCGCGTTTCAATGGTTCCTCGATTTGCCGGACGCGATCGCACGTCTCGCGACGTGTTTGCGTCCGGGCGGCCGGCTCGCCTTCGCCACGCTCGGGTCGGAGAGCCTGGCCGAATGGCGCGCGCTCCATCGGGCGGCGGGGTTGCCGTTCGGCGGTCTCGAGTTTCCGACGGCATCCGGGCTGCTTGGCATGGCGCAAGGCCCCAAACACCGTCTGCGCGGCGCCGTCACCGAACAGCGCGTCGTGCGCCGCTATCCGGACCCGCTCGCTTTCCTGCGCGAGCTGAAATCGCTCGGCGCCGGGACCCCGGGCCGCGACGCCATGCCGGGCGCAGCCGGCCTTCGCCGCGTGCTGCGTCAGGCAGAGGCCGGGCGCGGCTTCCCCGTGACCTATCACGTTCTCTACGGCAGTTTCGCGGCACCCTTGGCGGCGCGTTGAGGGCGACAATGGAAACACCGGGATATTTCGTCACGGGAAGCGACACGGACGTTGGAAAAACGGTGGTGGCGAGCTGGCTGATGCTGGCGCTCGACGGCGAATATTGGAAGCCGGTCCAGGCCGGGCTCGACGGCGAAACCGACGAGGCCGCGGTGCGCCGCCTGACCGGCCTGCCCGCGGAACGGTTTCATGGGTCCGCGTATCGTCTCAAGGCCGCGTTGTCGCCCCACGAGGCGGCAACGCGGGAAGGCATCGCCATCGAAATGGCCCGTTTCAAATTGCCGCCGCATCGCCGCCCGCTCGTCGTCGAAGGGGCCGGCGGGTTGCTCGTGCCATTGAACGACCGTGACTTGGTCATCGATCTCATCGCCAAACTGGGATTGCCGGCCGTTCTCGTGGCGCGCTCAACATCGGGAACGATCAATCATACCTTGCTCAGCCTCGAAGCATTGCGCGCGCGCCGCATTGCGGTTGCGGGCGTCGTGATCGATGGGCCGGCGAATGCCGCCAACCGCGAGGCGATTGCGACATATGGAAACGTGCCGGTGATCGCCGAACTTCCGCTGCTCGATCCCCTGGATCGCGGGCAAATAGCTTTGGCCGCCGCCCGCATTCGCCCGAAGCTTCCCGCGATGGCGTCGCCGGTCCCATGACGGAAAAACCGCATCATTCGGACTCCGGCACGGTGGCGCTCGACGCCCGCCATGTCTGGCACCCCTTTACCCAGGCCGAAGGCGCGCCGGAGCCTATCGAGATCGTAGCGGGCGAGGGGGCGTGGCTTCGCGCGGCGGACGGGCGCCGCTTTCTCGATCTCATTTCATCCTGGTGGGTCAATGTGCATGGCCACGCCCATCCGGCGATCGCCGCCGCCATCGCGCGCCAGGCGCAGACCCTCGAGCACGTGATCTTCGCCGATTTCACCCATCGCCCCGCGGCGGAGCTTGCGGCACGGCTTACGGCAATGGCGCCGGATGGGTTGAGCCGCGTGTTCTTCTCCGACAACGGCTCGACGGCTGTGGAGGTCGCGCTCAAGCTCGCCGTGCAGTATTGGCGCAACCGGGGCGAGCCCGCGCGCCACGGTTTCGTCGCGTTATCGGGCGGCTATCACGGCGACACGGTCGGCGCGATGTCGGTGGGCAGCGCCGCCGGCTTCGCCACGCCTTTCGCCGACCTCCTGTTCAAATCCGAATTCCTGCCGTTCCCCGATACCTGGGACGGCGACAATGAGGCGGCGGAAAAGGAGGACGAGGCGCTCGCGGCGGCCGCCAAGTTTTTCGACGCCGAAGGGTCCCGCACCGCGGCGCTCATCATCGAGCCGCTCATTCAGGGCGCCGGCGGAATGCGCATGTGCCGGCCGCGATTCGTTCAGGAGCTGACGAGACTCGCGCGGTCCAAAGACATACTGGTGCTCTGCGACGAGGTGATGACCGGGTTCGGCCGCACCGGCGAGATGTTCGCATCCGGGAAGGCCGAAATCGAGCCGGACATGATCTGCCTTTCCAAGGGGCTGACCGGCGGCTTCATGCCGCTCGGCGCAACGCTGTGCCGCGAATCGGTTTTCGCGGCGTTCCGCGGCGATGGCGTGGCGCGGGCCTTCGCCCACGGCCATTCCTATACCGCCAATCCGCTGGGCTGTGCCGCAGCACTCGCGTCGCTCGATCTATTCGAGGACGGCGCCTGGCACACGCGGGCAGAGGCGATCTCCGCCCGGCATCGCGCTTTTCTCGACCGTCTTGCCGGTCATCCAAACGTATCCCGGCGCCGGCTCATGGGCACGATCGCGGCATTCGACGTGGGGGCGGAGGGCGGCTATTCCGCCGCGATCGGCCCGGTGCTGAAGCGCGCATTTCTCGATCGCGGGCTGTTGCTGCGGCCGCTCGGCAACGTCGTCTATCTGATGCCGCCTTATTGCATCGACGACGCGGATCTCGATCACGCTTACGCCGAGATCGCCGCCGTGCTCGACCGGATCGAAATCTGATTATTGCGCCTGGCGGGCTGCGGACGGGCGCTCCACCACGCGGCTTGCCGGCAACCGCACCGTCGCCGTCGTACCGACGCCGAGCTCGCTCTCAAGTTTAAACATGCCGCCGTGCGCCTCGGCCAGGGATTTGACCAAGGGCAAGCCCAGGCCCGTGCCGCGCTGCTGCCGGGTGACCGAATTGTCGGCTTGGCCGAATGCCGACATGACGACGGGGATATCGTCGGGCGCGATTCCAATCCCGGTATCGCGCACCGAAATCACGAAGCTGCCGTCGCGATCCACGAGCGCGCTCACGGTGATGTCGCCGCCGGTCGGCGTGAACTTCACGGCGTTGGAAAGAAGATTGAGCAGAATCTGCTTCAACATGCGCGCATCGGCTTTCACCCACGGCAGATCTTCCGGAACCATGTTCAGGAAATGCAAGCCGCTCGCGCGCGTATCGTCGCGCATCAGGCGCACCGTGCCGTTGATCACGTCGTTGATGTCGATCTCGTCGTCGCGGGGACGGAGCTTCCCGGCCTCCGCCTTGGAAAAATCGAGGATGTCGTTGATAAGGTCGAGAAGGAGGATGGCGCTCCCGTAAATGTCTTCGGCGTATTCGGAATACTTCGGCGATCCCACCGGGCCGAACAGCTCGCCTTTGATGATCTCCGAGAATCCGATGATCGCGTTCAACGGCGTGCGCAACTCGTGACTCATATTCGCGAGGAAGACCGACTTCGTGCGATTCGCCGATTCGGCCTCGTCTTTCGCCGCCTTCAACCGTTGCTCGGCGCGCTTGCGTTCGGTGATATCGAAACCCGAGCCGATGAATCCGAGAAACCGCCCGTCGGGCGCGAAGCGCGGCATGCCCGTGTCCAGCATGTAGCGATACTCGCCGTCGTGACGGCGCAGGCGGTACTCCATTTGGAACGGCTCGCGCGCCGCGACCGCCGTGTAATACGTATCGAGGCAGCGCTCGCGGTCTTCCGGGTGCAGGCTGTCAACCCAGTTTTGCCCGCTAACCTGGTGGCGGCTGCGGCCGGTGAACTCGAGCCACTTGCGATTGTAGTACGTGCTCTTGCCCATCTCGTCGGACGTCCAAAGAATGTTCGGCGCCCCGTCGGCGACCGAGCGAAAATGTTCCATCGCCGCGAGCGTGCCGTCGCGCACACCGATGCCGTCGGCGATCAACGCGAACAGGACGACGATTCCGGAAACAAGAAGGAACGAAACGGCAAAGATGATGACGCGGGCCGCCGCATCCGGCGTCAGCGCCGTTGCGCTTGTCGCAAGGCTCAGCAGCTCATGGATCTGCGGTACGCCGAACGCCAACGCAGCCACGGCGAAAATGGCCGGCGCCCAGCGAAAGCGGGGCCCGAACGAGAGCAAGAGCCGGACCGCAAGAACGGCCGCGCCCGCCTCGAGGACGAGGGCGATGGCAAGAACGTAAACGAAAGGCATGCGTACCGCTTTCTATCACTGCATGAAAACTGCCGGCCGATCCGTTCGGCGCGGCGCTCAGGGATGCAGATGCCGGACATCAGACCGCATCGCGGTCGGACGCTTATCATCCGATAAACCGGCCTCGGACTGAATAGGGAATAATTTCCAATTGTAGCTAATTCTGGCCGATTAACGATGCCGTGCGCGGCCGTGCGTACCAGACGGTCATGGGCCGGTTCGACGCCGCGTCATCGTGACGCATACGTGACGGCGCCTCGGTCTATGCCGCCCCATGGGCGCAAGAGCCGGGTTGCCCGATAAAGCCTGTTTTCACCCCGCCCGGCCCGCGCCGCCGTTATAATGGTGAACGCAGGCGAAACGGGTGGTCGTAATGGCGGACAGCGGCCGCGAAGTCATCCTCGAGTTTCAAAGCGTCGGCAATTCGGTCAAGGTTACGGCGATCGATCCGCTCACTCTCATCGAGGTGTCGATCGTCGGCAGCGCCACGGCGGGGGAAGAGATCCTGAAGCGGACCGCCATCCGCAAACTCGAATACATGCTGGCGAAGCGCCGCGCGGAGAGCTAGCGCTTCGTTGTTTCAGCGGCGCGAAGACGCAAAATCGCGCCGCATGGCTGCGGCGCGACGATGCGAAATCTCGAATTGCGGATCGCGGCGGACGCGCGCCGCGGGGGTTACGACGGCTTTTGCTTGCGGACGCGGCGCACGATCTTCTGGCCCGTCTTCCGCCCCAGGCCGATTTTCTTGGCGAAGGCGGAGCGCTGTGCCGCGTAATTGGGCGCCACCATGGGATAATCGGGCGGAAGGCCCCATTTCGCCCGGTATTCGTCGGGTGTCATGTTGTAGGTCGAGCGGAGATGCCGCTTCAGCATCTTCAGCTTCTTGCCGTCCTCGAGGCAGACGATGTAGTCGGGCGTCACCGACTTGCGGATGGCGACCGCGGGCTTCAGCGTCTCGACCTTGTCGCCGCCGCCCGACTTCTCGAGCCCGGCGAAGGTCGTGAAGACCGTGCTGATCACCTCGGAAAGCTGAGTCGGCGCGAGCAAATTGTTGCTGGCATACGCCGACACCACCCCCGCCGTCATCGTCAACAGCTCGGTGCGGCGATTCTGTTCACCGTCTTGCGCGTCCATTACCCGTATCCTTTGAATTGAAGTTCTCTTTCTTTGATTGCACCGAGGCCGTTCTTTGTCAATCGGAGATAACGGCGAAAACGAATATTAATATTTGTTCACCATGATCTCTTGGAGATTGGCCAATCCGCTTGCGACAAGGACTTACTCTTACTCGACTGCGGCCGATTACGCCGCAGCGCCGCGCCATGTCCCGCTGGATATTGGGCGGCCGATCGGCGCCATGTATTGGTGCAGTGTGCCGCGCTTTTTTCGTTTTTATTCCGGGGCCGGGCCCGAATGAACGATAGTCGTCGCGGCCAAACCGTGATGCAGCATTGTCACAATACTTGGCCCGGACCCAGGCATCGCAAAGAATTGTGGCGAAATCGCGGCCGGTCGCGCCGGCCGAGGGGTAGTGGCCGATTGGCACGCCCTTGCGACATATGGTAGGGTGAAATTTCGGCCCGAGTTGATGATTACCAAACGCCATGGCACGGGAAATGATCGCGATTGCCGCCGATCACGCTGGAGTGTCGCTTAAGGAAACGCTCAAAGGCGACCTCGGCGACCTCGGCTTCGACGTGCTCGATCTGGGCACCAACGGGCCGGAATCGGTCGATTACCCCGATTACGCCAACGCCATGGCGGATACGATCAAGCAGGGCAAGGTTGCGCGCGGGGTTCTTGTCTGCGGCAGCGGGATCGGAGTAAGTATCGCCGCCAACCGGCATCCCGGCATCCGCGCCGCGCTTTGCCATGATGCGGTAACGGCGCGCCTCGCCCGCCAGCACAACGACGCCAATGTGCTCGTGTTGGGCGCGCGCACCACCGGCCTCGAGGTGGCGAAAGACTGCCTGAGGGTTTTCTTGACCACGGCGTTCGAGGGCGGGCGTCACGCCCGCCGCGTCGCCAAGCTCGGCTGAGAGCAATGCTCGGCCCAAGTCGAATAAACGGAACGGGGAGGACGAAAGGCCATGTCAGTCGCAACCGCAAAAGCCGGTTCCAATAGCCTGGAACGGTTCTTCAACGCGCGTCTCGCCGAAAGCGACGCCGAGGTTTACAAGGCGACGCGCGAGGAATTGCGCCGCCAGCAGGAGCAGGTTGAGCTCATCGCATCGGAGAACATCGTCTCCCAGGCGGTGATCGACGCGATGGGAAGCCTGCTCACCAACAAATACGCCGAAGGCTATCCGGGCCGCCGTTATTACGGCGGCTGCGAATTCGTCGACATCGTCGAAACGCTGGCGATCGAGCGCGCGAAGAAGCTCTTCAATTGCGCCTACGCCAACGTCCAATCGCACTCGGGCTCGCAGGCCAACCAGTCGGTGATGCTGGCGCTGCTTAAGCCGGGCGACACCATCATGGGCATGTCGCTCGCGTGCGGCGGCCACCTCACCCACGGCGCCGCGCCCAATCTGTCGGGCAAATGGTTCAAGGCGGTCCAATACGGGGTGCGGCCGGACGATCACCGCATCGATTTCGACGAAGTCGAAAAGCTCGCCACCGAGAACAAGCCGAAGCTCATCATCGCCGGCGGCTCGGCCTATCCGCGAATCATCGATTTTGCGCGCTTCCGCAAGATCGCCGATGCGGTGGGCGCCTATCTCATGGTGGACATGGCGCATTTTGCCGGTCTCGTTGCCGCGGGCATCCATCCGAGCCCGCTGCCCCACGCCCATGTCGTCACCACCACGACGCACAAGACGCTCCGCGGTCCGCGCGGCGGCATGGTGCTGTCCAACGACGAGGAGATCGGCAAGAAGATCAACTCGGCGACTTTCCCCGGGCTCCAGGGCGGGCCGCTCATGCACGTCATCGCCGGCAAGGCCGTGGCCTTCGGCGAGGCCTTGCAGCCGGAGTTCAAGGGCTACGCGCAGGCCGTGGTGGATGGCGCCAGGACGCTCGCCAAGACCGTGGTGGATCGCGGGCTCGCGGTGGTTTCGGGCGGCACCGACACGCATCTGATGCTGGTCGATCTGCGGCCCAAGAAGCTCACCGGCAAGGCGGCCGAAGCGAGCCTGGAACGGGCGCGCATCACCTGCAACAAGAACGGCGTTCCGTTCGATCCGGAAAAACCCACCATCACCTCGGGCGTGCGTCTCGGTACGCCGGCCTGCACCACGCGGGGCTTCGGCAACGAGGAATGGAAAACGGTGGGCAATTTGATCGGCGATGTGCTCGACGGGCTCCACGAAAATCCGGAGGATAACGGCGCGGCCGAGGCCGCGGTGCGGCAGAAAGTCGGTACGCTCTGCCGCCGATTCCCGATTTATCCCGACATCGTCTAGGAACGCGACAGCGAGGGGGGGGAACCAATGCGCTGTCCGTTTTGCGGGCACGACGACACACAGGTGAAGGATTCGCGTCCCACGGAGGATAGCGCGTCGATCCGCAGACGGCGCCTATGCCCGGCCTGCGGCTCGCGCTTCACGACCTTCGAACGGGTGCAATTGCGCGAGCTCACGGTCATCAAGCGCAACGGCCGTCGCGTTCCCTTCGATCGCGAAAAGCTCATCCGCTCCATCAATCTCGCGGTCCGCAAGCGGCCCGTGGACGCGGAAAAGATCGAGCGCGTGGTCAACGGCATCCAAAGGCGCATCGAGAGCTCGGGCGAAAGCGAAATCCCGGCCGAGCAAATCGGTGAAATGGTCATGGATGCGCTGGCTCAGCTCGATCAGGTCGCCTATGTGCGCTTCGCGTCGGTTTACCGGAATTTCCGGGAGGCCAAGGACTTCGAGGATTTTGTGGGCCAATTGAGTGGCGATCGCGACTGAAGGCATCGATTCCCGCCGCATGGCGGCGGCTCTCGCCCTGGCCGTGCGCGGGCTCGGGGCCGTCCATCCCAATCCCGCGGTCGGCTGCATCCTGGCGCGCCACGATGGGCCGTCCGGCGAGGCGCGCGTCGTCGGGCGCGGCTGGACCCAGCCATCGGGGCGGCCGCACGCCGAAACCGAGGCCCTCAAGCGCGCCGGCGACCTGGCCAAGGGCGCCGTCGCCTATATCACGCTGGAGCCCTGCGCCCATCACGGCGAAACCGCGCCTTGCGCCGACGCGCTGATCGAGGCCGGGATCGGCCGTGCGGTGGTGGCGGTCGAGGATCCCGACCCGCGCGTATCGGGACGCGGCATCGCCAGACTGCGGGAGGCCGGCATCGAGGTCACGACCGGGGTCATGGCGGCCGAGGCCAAGGAGCTCAACGCCGGCTTCTTCATGCGCGTCACCCAAGGGCGGCCGCTCGTCACCTGGAAGGTGGCCAGCACGCTCGACGGGCGCATCGCGACCCACCGCGGCGACAGCCAGTGGATCACCGGCGAAACCGCGCGACACATGGCCCATGGGCTGCGCGCCAACCACGACGCCGTGCTGGTGGGCGTCGGTACCGTGCTGGCGGACGACCCGGCCTTGACCTGCCGGTTGCCGGGGCTCTCGGCGCGCTCGCCGGTCCGGGTCGTGGTGGATGGCCGGCTGCACCTGCCGCTGACAAGCCAGCTTGTGATGACCGCTCGCATTCTTCCGACCTGGCTGGTGACGTTGCGCGGCAATGACGCGCGCCGGCGCGACGCCTATGTGGCCTGCGGCCTTGAGTTGATCGAGGTCGGCGAGAGCAGCGACGGCAACATCGATCTTCACGAGGCCCTGCAGCGTCTGGGCGAGCGCGGCATCACCAGGCTCTTGCTCGAAGGCGGAAGCCGGGTCGCGGGCGGTTTCCTGCGCGCCGGCCTGATCGACCGCATCGCCTGGTTCCGGGCGCCCAGGCTCATCGGCGGCGATGGGATTCCCGCGGCCTCGGCCCTGGGCGTCGACCTGCTGTTCGATACCCCGACCTTCGTGCGCACCGGCGTTTCCGAAGCCGCCTCCGATCTTCTGGAAACCTACACGCGCAGGCCCTAGTCTGCGCTCATGTTTACCGGGATCACCACCGACCTCGGCACAGTGCGCGCGATCGAGTCGCGCAAGGATTCCCGGTTTGTGTTCGCCACCGGGTACGACGCGGCGGAACTCATGATCGGGAATTCGATCGCCTGCTCCGGCGTGTGTCTCACCATCGTCGACAAGGGGCCAGGGTGGTTCGCAGCCGACGTTTCCGCGGAGACTCTTTCGCGTACCACGCTGGCGGACTGGCGGCCGGGAACGCCGGTCAATTTCGAGCGTCCGCTCGCCGTGGGCGGCGAGCTCGGCGGTCATTTTGTCGCCGGGCACATCGACGGGATCGCGAAGGTCGTTGCCGTCGCGCCGGAGGGAGACAGTCTGCGCTTCACTTTCGAAGCGGACCGGGCGCTCATGAAATTCATCGCACCCAAAGGGTCGGTTGCGCTCGACGGCGTCGCGCTCACGGTGAACGAAGTCGAGGGAACGCGCTTCGGCGTCAACATCATTCCGCATACGAGGCGGAGCACGACGTTCGCCTCGCTGGAGACGGGCGGCTCGGTCAATCTCGAGGTCGATTTGCTGGCCCGCTATGTCGAAAGACTGGTGCAGTGGCGCGCCGAGGTCTAGAACACCGGGATTCCAGGGCGGAGTCGGCCGTGACCAAGACCGAGCAGCTATCCGCGATTCCCGAGATCGTCGACGAAATTCGCAACGGGCGGATCATCGTCCTCGTCGACGACGAAGATCGCGAGAACGAAGGCGACTTGATCGTCGCCGCGCAAATGGCCACGCCCGCCGCGATCAACTTCATGGCGCGATTCGGCCGTGGCCTCGTGTGCCTCGCGCTCACCCGAAACCGGGTCGAGGAGCTGGGGCTTCCCCTCATGGCGCGCGACAACCTCTCGCGCCACCAGACCGCATTCACCGTCTCGATCGAGGCGCGCGAAGGCGTCACCACGGGAATCTCCGCCCCGGACCGGGCGAAAACCGTCGCCGTCGCCATCGACCCGACCAAGGGCAAAAGCGACATCATAAGCCCCGGTCATGTGTTCCCTTTGGTCGCACGGGACGGCGGCGTGCTCGTGCGCGCCGGCCATACCGAGGCGGCGGTGGATCTTGCCCGCCTCGCCGGCCTCAATCCCGCGGGCGTCATCTGCGAGATCATGAAGGATGACGGCACCATGGCGCGTCTCCCCGATTTGGTGGAATTCGCGCGCACCCACGGATTGAAGATGGCGAGCATCGCCGATCTCATCGCCTACCGGCTGCGCAACGAGCGCATCGTCGAGCGCATCGCCGAAACCGATCTGGATAGCCGTTTCGGCGGGAAATTCCGCTTGATCGTCTATGCCAACACCGTCAACTACGCCGAGCATATCGCGCTCGTGAAGGGCAATCTGTCGAAGCCCGGGCCCGTGCTGGTGCGCATGCACGCGCTCAATTTGCTCGACGATGTGCTGGGCGATGTTGCCGGTCCGCACCACGGCGAGTTGCGCCGCGCCATGGAAATCATCGGCGCCGAGGAGCGCGGGGTCGTGGTCGTGATCCGCGAGCCGCGCGCGACCACTCTTTCGGCGCGGGTCAACGTGCGGTGCCAGGCCGGGCCGCCGCAGCCGCCCGAGCTTCGCGACTACGGCGTGGGAGCCCAGATTTTGCTCGATCTCGGGGTCCGCGATATGATCCTGTTGTCGAACACCAAGCGAACGATCGTCGGCCTCGAGGGCTACGGCCTCAGCATCGTCGATCGAAAACCATTGCCGGTGCCGGAGGCCTGAATGAGCGAACATCCGCAGATCATGATCGTCGAGGCGCGATTCTACGAGGACATCGCCGACGAGTTGGTGCGCGGCGCGGCGGCGGCGTTGGGGGCCGCGGGCGCCACCTTCGAGCGCTACGCGGTTCCCGGTGTCTTCGAGATTCCCTCGGCGATCCAGATGGCGATCCGCTCGCTGGACTTCACCACGCTGCGCGGACGATTCGACGGCTATGTGGTCTTGGGTTGCGTCATTCGCGGTGAAACCAGCCACTACGACATCGTCGCCGAGCAAAGCGCACGGGCGATTCAGGATCTCGTCATGAAATACACGCTCGCGCTCGGATTCGGCATCGTCACCGCCGAGAACCGCGAGCAAGCCTGGGCCCGTTCCTCGGTGGACGATCGCAATCGCGGCGGCGCGGCGGCGCGCGCGTGCCTCCAGATGCTGGACGTGAAGCGTCAGCTCCTGCTGTTTCCGCGATGACGGCGGCGCGCGAAGCCGAGGCATCGGGCAGGGGACGGCGCCCGCGCAGCGCGGCGCGCATGGCGGCAACGCAGGCGCTCTATCAGATCCTGCTCACCGGCGCGGCGGCCGAGAACGTGATCGCCGAATTCGAGAAATTCCGGCGCGGCGGCGAGACCGACGCGAGCTGCCTCGGCGGCGCGGATTTGGCGCTGTTCGCCGATATCGTGCGCGGGGCGGCGGCGCGGCGCGGCGCGATCGAGGCGGCGTTGCAACAAGCCCTTGCCGAAGATTGGCCGCTGGCGCGGCTCGA
>DATDPM010000048.1:0-12957 GCA_035292745.1 Alphaproteobacteria bacterium
AAATTGGCGGCAGGCTGTGCCGTCACGACAGGCATCCGACGAACTCCCGGATTTGGCCGGCGCACCAACGCGCCCGGGTCACGGGAAGCGCATGGCCGCCGTCGGCGCGCCGGCACAGCCTGGTATTCGGCCGCGCCGCAAACACGCTTTCACTCATCGTCTTCGGGACGATGGCGTCGTCATCGGCATAGAGCGCCAACACCGGCGCTTGCTGCTGCGCCAGAACATCCCGCGCGTCCCACTCCTTGAGCCAGCGCAAGCCCTCGGCCAGGCGACTTTGGTCGGCTCCGGCGATGGCGCGCGGCGACGCGCAGCCGCAAGCCTCGAAAAATTCCGAAAGAGAATCGGTCGGATCGTCGGCCAGCCGGCCGATCATGGCATCGAGCACGCGCGGCGCCACGCCGCAGCGGTAATCGGCGGACCTGGCGAATCGCGGCATGCCCGAAATGCTCACCAAGCCGCGCCACGGGAAGGGCCGCTCGTGCAACAGCCAAAGAAACCCCAGCGAGTGCCCGACCGCGACCACCGGGGCCGCGCCATTGGCGCGGCTTGCCGCCGGGCGGCCGTAGAATCCCAGATCCACGGTTTCGCAATCGAAGTCCGGAAGTTCCTCTTGAATATCGCGCCAAGACCCGGCGTCGAAGCCCCAGCCGTGGACGAAGACGAGATGCGGATTCATACCGCCGCCTCGCGAGCGCCCGCGGCAACGGCGGCGGCGATCCGCGGCACGGATTCCGTCAGCCGCGCGATGTCGGCCTCGTCATGGGCCGCGGTGATCGAAAATCGCACCCGCGAGGTTCCCGGCGGAACCGTCGGCGGCCGGATGGCGACCGCCAGCATCCCTTCTTGTTCGAGCCCGCGGGCAAGATCGAGCGCCGCGTTCTCGGCGCCGACAATCACGGGAACGATCTGCGTCGAGGAAGCGCCGCAATCGAGGCCCTGCGCCCGGAATGCCTCCCGCACCTGGGCCGCCGCCGCCTGCAACTTCGCGCGCGCGTCTTCCAGCCCGGGCAGGAGATCGAGCGCCGCGTCGATCGCGCCCACAACCGGCGGCGGCAAGGCGGTGGAATAAATGAACCCGCCGCAACGGTTCACCAGATAGTCGCGAATTTCTTGCGAACAGGCGACATAGGCGCCGAAGCTGCCCAACGCCTTGCTGAAGGTGCCCATCACCAATTGAGCGGCGCCGGGAATTTCCGTACTGAGACCAAAGCCGTCGCGCCCGAGAACGCCGGTCGCATGGGCCTCGTCCAGGTAAAGAAAAGCATCGACGCGGGCTGCCAGCTCGGCCAGACCCGCGACATCGGCGCGGTCGCCGTCCATGCTGAACACGGTTTCGGAAAGGATGAAGCAAGGCTGGTCGGCGCGGCGGTGCGTGCGCAACAATTCATCGAGATGGGCAAGGTCGTTGTGGCGGTATCTCACCTCCCGCGCGCCGGCGAGCCTGCAGCCATCGTGGATGCTGGCGTGATTGAGCCGGTCGGAGAGCACCAACGGCTCGCCGCCCAGAACCTTGGCGTCGAGCAAGGCCGCGAGCACCGACACATTGGCCTGATAACCGGAGGCAAAGACGAGAGCCGCCTCGGCGCCCTTGCCGCGGGCCACCTTTTCTTCGATCGCTTCGTGGATATCGAGCGTGCCGCAAACCAGGCGCGAGGCCGCGGCCCCCGTCCCCCAGCGGCTGGCAAACTCCTGGGCGCGGCGGATGACGTCCGGATGGCGCGACAGGCCGAGGTAATCGTTCGACGCGAAATTGATGAGCGGCCCCGACGGCGTTGCGATGCGGCCGGCATCGGTTTTGCCATAGGCACGCGGGCGCCTCCGCCGCCCCGTGGCGGTGAGGCGGTCGCAGAAGCGGCCGTAATCGAAGTCGGGCATCGGCAGGGCCAGCGCGAAGGAAGACGAAGGCTAGTTTGTCTTGCCAACGCGCCCGGATGTCAACGCCGCCCGGGATGGCGGGAAGCCGGAAAGACTTCGGCCGGGCGCGAGGCCCGGCCGAGAAAGACCGTTAGGAGCAGATCGGCTTAAGCTTGGGCGCGCATCCGCACGTCGGTGCGGGCCGCGTGCGCGGGGCTGTTCAGAAGCTCGTTCCAGTAACGGCCCAAGGCGAACAGCGATTCGTTGACGCTTGCGAGCTTGGGCTGAGCGAGCGCCCCATCGGTCAGCTTGGCCATATGGCGATCGAACATCTCGACGAGCTTTTCGCGCAGCGCCTTGCCCTTCTCCGCAAGCTTGACGCGGACCGTGCGCCGGTCGTGCTGCGAGCGCTCCTGCTCGAGATAGCCCATTTCGACCATCTTCTTGAGATTGTAGGAGACATTGGAGCCGAGATAGTAGCCACGGTAGGTCAATTCACCGACCGTCACCTCTTCCCCGGCAATGTTGTACAGGATGAGGCTCTGGACGTTGTTAATGTCCTGAATCCCCAGGTGGTCGAGTTCGGCCTTCACCACCTCGAGGAATTGGCGGTGCAGCCGCTCGATCAAACCGATGACCTCGAGATAACCCTTTTCCACGGCGTCCTCGCATATCGTATGAGTGTTTGCGCTCCATGCTAAGCAGCGAAGGTTAACAATCCCTATACTTGTGGCCCAAATGCGGGCTAAATCTCACCCACCCCGGCGCCGCACCGGCTTGCGACAAGTATTTGAAACTCAAGGATAAATGACGAGGTCCGGCCGCCGGCCGCATTGTGCCTTGGTCGGTTTTGGTTCAGAGTGTTATACCGCCGGGGTCCGGATGGTAAGGCGATAGGGGGCTCCGGTTCGTTCCCGCCCTGCCTTCTTGCCATAATCACAGATCAGGGAAGCAGGGCGCACGATGCCAACCGCAAGCAAACACCCCGAAACCATCGTCCTTCACGCCGGTTATCGGAGCGATTCCGCCACCAACGCGGTCGCGGTTCCGATCTATCAAACCACCTCGTACCAGTTCAAGAACACCGAGTACGCCGCGAATCTGTTCGCGCTCAAAGAGTTGGGGAATATTTACACCCGGATCATGAACCCGACCTGCGCGGTGCTTGAGGAGCGCATGGCCGCGCTCGAAGGCGGGGTCGCGGCGCTGGCCGTGAGCTCGGGCCAGGCGGCAAGCCTGATGGCGATCCAGAACATCTGCCATTCGGGCGACAATTTCGTGAGTTCCACTGATCTTTACGGCGGCACGTGGAACCTGTTTGCCAACACCATGAGCACCATGGGGATCGAGGTCCGCTATGTAGATCCTGTGGACCCCGATGGATTCCGCCGCGCGACCGACAGCCGCACGCGCTGCTACTACGCGGAAACGCTGCCCAACCCGAAGTTGACCGTGTTCCCGATCAAGGAAGTTGCCGATATCGGCCGGGAGCTCGGCGTTCCCCTCATCATGGATAATACCGCCGTGCCCATCCTATGCCGGCCGATCGAGCACGGCGCTGCGGTGGTGGTGTATTCGACGACGAAATACGTGGGCGGCCACGGCACTTCGATCGGCGGCGTGATCGTGGATGGCGGTAATTTCGATTGGGAGGCCAACGCGGCGCGCTTCCCGATGCTCACCAAACCCGATCCCAGCTATCACGGCGCGATCTGGACCGAAGCGGTGAAGCCGCTTGGGCCCATCGCCTATATCATCAAGGCCCGCGTCACGCTGCTTCGCGACATCGGCGCCGCGATGAGCCCGTTCAACGCCTTCCTCTTCATCCAGGGTCTCGAAACTTTGCCGCTTCGCATGAAGCAGCACTGCGAGAACGCTGAAAAGGTTGCGAAATTCCTTTCCAAGCACGCGAAAATCACGAAGGTCATCTTCCCCACGCTCATGAGCGGCGAGACGCGCCGGCGGGCGGATACCTATCTCAAGGGCGGGTACGGCGCGCTGGTGGGCTTCGAGCTCAAGGGCGGGCGCGAGGCGGGACGGAAATTCATCGACTCCCTCAAAATGCTTTATCATGTCGCCAATATCGGAGACGCCCGAAGCCTCGCGATCCACCCCGCCTCCACCACGCACTCGCAGCTGACGGCGGACGAGCAATTGGCGACGGGGGTGACCGAGGGTTATGTCCGTCTTTCCATCGGAATCGAACATGCCGACGACATCATCGCCGACATCGAGCAGGCGCTGGCCGCGGCATAATTACGGCATGACAAGGTGAGCCTGGATTTCCGAACGATACGCGCCCGCTTTCCGCGGACGCGGCTGCGGCGCAACCGCATGACCAATTGGTCGCGGCGCCTGGTCGCCGAGGCGCGGCTTTCCGCCGACGATTTGATTTGGCCGATCTTCATCCAGGAGGGTGAAGGCCTCCGTAGCCCGATCGATTCGATGCCGGACGTCGAGCGTCTTTCGATCGACGAACTGCTGCGCGCCGCGGATACGGCCATATCGCTGCGCATCCCCGCGATCGCACTCTTTCCGGCGATCGACTCAAGCCTGAAGTCCGACGACGCCCGCGAGGCCTTCAATCCGAAGGGGCTCGTGTGCCGCGCGCTTCAGGCGGTGAAGAAGGCGCAGCCGGACCTTGGGATCATTTGCGACGTGGCGCTCGACGCCTATACCAGCCACGGCCACGACGGGCTGATGCGGGGCGGCGAGATCCTCAACGACGAGACGATTGCCGTCATTTGCAAGCAGTCGCTCGCGCTTGCCGCCGCCGGCGCGGACGTGGTTGCGCCCTCGGAAATGATGGACGGGCGCGTCGGCGCGATCCGCGATGCCTTGGAGTCCGGGGGCTTCAAGAACACGCGCATCATGGCGTACGCCGCCAAATACGCCTCCGCGCTCTACGGGCCGTTTCGCGACGCGGTGAATTCCAAGGCCGCGCTCGGCTCCGGCGACAAGCGCACCTATCAGATGGACCCTGCGAACGGCAAAGAGGCGCTGCGCGAAGTCGCGCTCGACATCGCCGAGGGCGCCGACATGGTGATGGTGAAGCCGGGACTTCCCTATCTCGACGTGTTGTGGCGGATCAAGGAGGCGTTCGGGATTCCCACCTTCGCCTATCAGGTGAGCGGCGAATACGCGATGCTGAAGGCGGCCGCGCGTCAGGGGTGGCTCGACGAGGACCGGGTGCTGATGGAAACCATGCTTTGCTTCAAGCGGGCGGGCGCGGACGGAATCCTCACCTACGCCGCGCCGCAGATCGCGCGGCTTCTGCGCCAGACGACGTGAGCGCAGGCCAAGCCGCCGCAACGGGTCCGCTTGCCGGCGTCACGGTCCTCGATCTGACCCGCGTCCTGGCCGGGCCGTTCTGCACGCTGGTGCTGTGCGACCTGGGCGCGCGCGTCATCAAAGTCGAATCGTCCAAAGGCGACGACGCGCGCCACGTCGGTCCGTTCGTGAAAGGCAAGTCCGCCTATTTCATGTCGCTCAACCGCGGCAAGGAAAGCATCGTGCTGGATTTGCGCGAGGCGGGCGACCGCGCCACCTTCGAGAAACTTCTCGCGCGCGCCGACGTCTTGGTCGAGAACTTCCGGCCCGGCACGATGGAGCGGCTGGGCTACGGGTTCGAGCCGCTCCACGCCCGTTTTCCGCGCCTGATCTATGCCGCGGCGTCCGGATTCGGCCACACGGGACCCCAGGCGAACCGCCCCGCCTACGACATGGTGGTGCAAGCCATGGGCGGCATCATGAGCCTGACCGGGCATCCCGGCGGCCCGCCCACCCGGGTCGGCACCTCCATCGGCGACATCACCGCCGGGCTTTTCACCGCGGTCGGCATAACCGCGGCGCTGTTTCATCGCACGCAAAGCGGCCTCGGCACCAAGATCGACGTCGCCATGCTCGATTGCCAGATCGCGATTCTCGAAAATGCCATCGCCCGCTATTTCGCGACCGGCGAGGTGCCGGGGCCCCTGGGGGCGCGGCACCCTTCGATCACGCCGTTTGCCGCCTTCAAAGCAAGGGATGGATATCTCGTCATCGCCGCCGGCAACGACCGGCTGTTCGCGCGGCTTTGCGAAACGATCGGTCGCGCCGACCTCGCCGCCAATCCCTTGTTCGGCAGCAACGACGACCGCACCAAGCACGCCAAGGCGCTGCAAGACGAGATCGAGGCGGCCCTTGGATCGAAGGACTGCGCGGAATGGCTGCGGATTTTCGAAGCCGCGGGCGTTCCCTGCGGGCCGATCAACGACATCGCGCACGCCCTTTCCGACCCGCAAGTGTCGGCGCGCAACATGGTCGTGACCGTGGAAGATGAAACCGCGGGAACGCTGCGGATGGCGGGAAACCCCATCAAGATGTCCGGCTTCGCGGACCCGGCTGTGCGTCCCGCGGCGCCGGAGCTCGGCGGCGATCAGGCCCGGATCTCCCGCGAGATCGCGGACTGACATCCGGTGTCGCGGAAGAAAATTCTCCGTTTCGCCGCGACAGTCGTCATCCTGATCGCGGCGGCTGTTTTCGCCGGCTTCCTTTGGTTGCGCGGCTCGCTGCCGCAGGAGCGCGGCGAGATTTCGCTGCCCGGCCTGAGCGGGCCGGTCAAAATCGTTCGCGACCTTCACGGCATTCCCACCATCCGCGCCGCATCCGAGCACGACGCCTATTTCGCGCTGGGCTTCGTCCACGCCCAGGACAGACTGTGGCAGATGGATGTGATGCGCCGCGCCGGCGCCGGCAGGCTTGCGGAAATTGTCGGGTCCAGAGGCCTGCAAAGCGACAAATTCATGCGAACGCTTGGCCTCTATCGCCTGGCCGAGGCCGAGGTTCAAGGGCTGGACCCCGCGACACGCGCCGCGTTCGAGGCCTATTCGGACGGTGTGAACGCCTATCTCGATCATCACGAGGGCGCGTGGCCGCTCGAATACTATTTGCTCCGCACCCGGCCGTGGCATTGGAAACCCGCAGATTCGCTGGTGTGGGGCCGGCTCATGGCGCTGCGCCTTTCGTCCGACTTCCGCGAGGAGCTGTTGCGCGCGCGCCTGTTGAAGCGCCTGAGCCCGGCGCAGGTCTCCGACCTTTGGCCGAGCTACAAACCGGGTTGGCCGGATGGTGTTTCAGCCGCGCTTTCGCCCAGCGTCAAACAGGCGCTTGGCGAAATTCGCTGGGACGCGATCGCCGGTGCGATTCCCGATAGCCTTCCGAAGGCCAGCGCTTCCAACAGCTGGGTCGTTGACGGGCGGCACTCCGCGAGCGGCAAGCCGGAGCTCGCGAACGATCCCCATCTCCACCTCGAAGCGCCGGGCGTTTGGTATCTGGCGCGAGTCGAAGCGCCGGGGCTGATGCTTGCGGGCGCGACCGCCCCGGGCGTGCCGCTGATGATCGCCGGCCACAACGCCAGCGTGGCCTGGGGCTTCACGTCGAGCTACATCGATTCCCAGGATCTGTTCATCGAGCGCGTGGACGAATCGGATTCCAGCCGATACGCCGCGCCGAGCGGGATTCTTCCTTTTACGACGCGAAGCGAGACCATCAAGGTGCGCGGCGGCGCCGATGTCGCCTGGACCGTGCGGGAAACGCGCCACGGCCCGGTTGTGTCGGATGTGCTGGCGGGAACCGCGGACATCCCGCCTCCGGCGGGCGGCACCTATGTCGTGGCGTTGGCGGACGCCGGGCTTCGCGCCGATGACCGCACCGCGGAGGCAATTTATGCGGTTAATCACGCAAAAAACGCCGATGACGTTATCGCGGCGCTGGCCGGTTTCGACACGCCGCCGCAGACCATTACTTACGCCGACGCGGAAGGAAACGTCGGCTTCTATTCGGTGGGGCGTGTTCCCGTGCGCAAAAAATCGGGCGGGCTTTTCCCGGTGCCGGGATGGAGCGGCGACTTCGATTGGGCCGGCTTGGTCCCCTTCGGCGAGCTGCCCCACGCCCGTAATCCGAAGGAGGGGCGCATCATCGCCGCCAATCATCGCGTCGTGAACGGCGACTATCCTTATTTCCTTTCCGCCTTCTGGCCCGCGCCGTATCGCGCGCGGCGGATTGCCGAGCTGCTCGACGATCTGTCGCCGGTTGTGCCCGCCGAGGCGGCCGCGACGCAGCTCGACACCATTTCGCTTGCCGCCCAAGATCTGCTGCCGCGACTCCTGGCCGCGCCCGTCGCATCGGCGCAGGCACAATCGGCGCATGAAATGCTCGCTCGCTGGGACGGCGACATGCGGCGCGACCGGCCGGAACCGCTGATCTACTCGGCCTGGCTCCTCGAACTCGGCCGCGGCTTGACGTCGCAACGGCTGGGCCCATTCGCCGAGTTCTTCGGCGCCATAGACCCGATGGTCCTCGACCATATCCTGAGCGCCGCGCCGGAATGGTGCGACGATCCGGCGAACGGCAAGGCGGAAAGCTGCGATGAAGCGATTTCGGCGGCCCTCGAACGGGCGCTTGCCGTGCTTTCCAAGACCTACGGCGGCGATACGTCGCGGTGGCGGTGGGATCAGGCGCATCGCGCCCGGTTCCACAATGCGATTCTGGGCGAGGTGCCGCTGCTCGGATCGTTCGCCGATATCGAGATTCCGACCGGCGGCGACGATTCGACGGTCAACCGCGGAACCTACGCCGGCACGGACGCGAGCGACCCGTTCGCGCACGTGCACGGCGCCGGATTTCGCGGCGTTTACGACCTGTCCGACCTGGACGGATCGCTGTTCATGATCGCGCCCGGCGAATCGGGAAACGTCTTGTCGCCGCATTACCGGGATTTCGCGTATCCTTGGCGCAACGGACAATACCTGCTTCTTCCCGGCCAGCCGGAACGAGGCGGCGGTTCCCGCACCTTGACCTTGCGCCCCGAACGGGGCTGAACCGCCAGCGATTCCGCGGCCTTCCGCAGCCCCGAACGGCCTCCGGAATCGATTCATCTTAAACGTCTTATTAACAGAAATCCGGCATTGTTGTCGGCTGCGCCCGGAATGCACCTGGCCGCAGGATTCCGGCGCATCCAAAGGGCCCCGAGTATGCTTTTCATCATCGGAGCACTGGTCGTCATTGCCAGCGTCATAGGCGGCTACATCGGCGGCGGGGGCCACCTGTTCGTGCTGTGGCAGCCGTTCGAAATTCTGATCATCGTCGGCGCCGGAATCGGCGGATTCGTGATCGCGAATCCGAAACCCGTCCTCATCCGCTCCGTCCAGATCTTCGGCGATCTTCTCAGGGGCCCGAAATACACCAAGGAGAACTATCTCGAAGTCCTGAGCCTGCTCTATTCCGTGTTCAAGCTGGCGCGGACCAAGGGCATGCTGACGCTCGAATCCCACGTCGAGCATCCCGAGGAAAGCACGCTTTTCGCGCAATTTCCGGGTGTGATGTCGAACCATCATGCGATGACGTTTCTGTGCGATTACCTGCGGCTGCTGACGCTGGGCACCGATAACGCACTCGAGATGGAAACCTTGATGGACGAGGAAATCGAGACTCATCACCACGAAGCCAAGCAGGTTTCGGACGCCTGGCAGACCATGTCGGATGGATTGCCGGCACTGGGCATCGTCGCCGCGGTGCTGGGCGTCATCCACACCATGGGCCTCATCACCGAACCTCCGGCGGTGCTCGGCCACGCCATCGGCGGCGCGCTCGTCGGAACCTTCATGGGCGTCTTGCTTTCGTATGGCTTCGTCGGCCCGATCTCGCGTGCGTTGAGCGCGATCTACGACTCCGAAACAAAATATTTCCAATGCATCAAGGCCGGCATTCTCGCCTATTTGCAGGGCTATGCTCCCGCGGTCGCCGTGGAGTTCGCGCGCAAGGCGCTCCTCTCCAACGTCCGGCCGACCTTCTACGAGGTCGAAGAAGCGACCCAGGCGCTGCCCGCTCCGCAGGCGTAATTCATGGCGGACAAGGACAACGCCCCGATCATCGTCAAACGGGTCAAGAAGGTAAGCCACGGCGGCCATCACGGCGGCGCGTGGAAGGTGGCCTACGCCGACTTCGTCACCGCCATGATGGCGTTTTTCCTGCTGATGTGGCTGCTCAATGCCACGACCGAAAAACAAAAACGCGGGATCGCCGAATACTTTTCGCCCGTTCCCGGCACGGTCGGCGAGACCACTGGCGGCACCGGATTCTTCAAAGGCGACACGGTGACGACCGACGGCAAGCTGGTGAATTCCAATGCGCCGGTGTCGGTGACCATTCCCATCCCGACCACCGCCTTCGACCAAGAAAAGACCGAGGGCGACAAGGACAGGAAAAGCGCCCCGTCGGACGGCGATATCGGTATCGCCAAGAGCGACGACCAGGACCTGGGCAAGGACCAGGACAAAGACAAAGATAAGGACAAGGACAAAGATAAGGATTCCGCCGCCGATCCCGACCAGGCGGCGAAGGTGATCGCCGACATCGAAGACCGGCAGTTCAAGGACGCGGAGCATATGATCCGGCAGGCGATCCAGAGCGTTCCCGACCTCAAGGACCTGGCCGAGAACCTGATCATCGACAACACGCCCGAAGGCCTTCGCATCCAGATCGTCGATCAGGACAAATACGCGATGTTCCCGCGCGGCGGCAGCGATCTGCGCGACAAGGCCAGAATCCTCATGCACAAGGTCGCGGAGGTGATCCAGAAGTTCCCCGAGAAGATCGCAATTTCCGGGCACACGGATTCGACCCGCTATGCCGACGGCAAGGCCTATGACAACTGGGACCTTTCCACCGACCGCGCCAACGCCAGCCGCCGGGCGCTCATCGACGCGGGGCTTGCCCCCGAGCGCATCGTCAACCTCGCCGGAAAGGCCGATACCGAGCCGCTGGTCAAGGATAATCCGAGCTCGCCCACGAACCGCCGGATCAGCATCGTGCTGCTGCGCGAGAAAGCACTCGCCAAGCCGGAAAACAGCGGGGCCGTGCCGGATTCGGCCGCGCCGCCCCAGCAACCGGCAGAGCAGCCGCAACAGGCGCAAAAACCCTAGGCCTCATCGGCGCCCCAGCGGCACTGGGCGATTGCATTGCGGGCAAACCGGTCCTAAGTCTTTTCGGACGACGCCCCGCCGGGCGGGAGGACCAAGGCTGCACATGAGCGACGCCGGTTTCCAATTGCCTGCCGCGGATCGGGCCCCCGACCCCATCGTCCATTTTGAATTGTACCGAGGGCTCGCCTGGAAGCGCGCCTTCGCCTACTTCGTCGATGTCGCGATCATCGCGGCCATCATGGCCGTTGCCGTCTTCGTGCTCGGCGTCATCGGCGTCGTGACCTTCGGTTTGTTCAACCCGCTGCTGATCGCGGTCTTCGCGCTGATTCCGTTTCTCTATCACACGCTTCTCCTGGGCGGCCCGCGCCACGCCACATTGGGCATGGGCCTGTTCGGCGTGGAAATGCGCAGCCTGACCAACGGGCACCCCGATAACGTGCAGGCGGCGATCCAGACGGTGTTGTTCTATCTTTCCGTCGGGCTCACCGGCTGGCTCATCGTCATCTGGGCGTTGTTCGACCCGCGCCGGCGCATGCTCCATGACATCCTCGCCGGCACCTATGTCGTCAACCGGCGCGCGGCGCTGGGCGTTCCGGCATGACGCGCGAATCGCTGGATGCCTTCGGCGCCTTCTACCGCACGCGCCCGCACCCCTGCCCCTATCTCGACGGACAGCAGGAAAGCCGAATCTTCACCGGGCTCACGCCCGAGGGCGCCGACATCCAGTATCAGGCGCTGACGCGGGCCGGGTTCCGCCGCAGCCACCGCATGGCCTACCGGCCGGCCTGCCCCAGCTGCAACGCCTGCGTGCCGGTGCGCGTGCTGGCCCAGGATTTCGCGCCCAGCCGGTCGCAGCGCCGCGTGCTCAAGCGCAATGCCGACCTCAGCGAGCGCGAGCTTCCGCCGCGGGACAGCGACGAGCAGTACCGGCTGTTTTCCCGCTATCTCGCCTCGCGCCACGGGGAAGGACCGATGGCGCAGATGACGCCCGAAGATTACCGCGCCATGGTGGAGGAAACGCCGGTCGGGACGGACATCCTCGAATACCGGGACGCCGCGGGCAAGCTGGTCGGCGCGTGCCTCGCCGACCGGCTGAGCGACGGCTATTCGGCGGTGTACAGCTTCAGCGATCCCGACGAGGCCAAGCGCGGGCTCGGCAATTTCATGATCCTTCGCCTGATCGAACGCGCGCGAGCCCGCGGCCTCGCCTTCGTTTATCTCGGCTACTGGATCGCCGAGAGCCCGAAGATGTCCTACAAGGACCGCTTCCACCCGATCGAGGCCCTGGGCGCGGAGGGATGGCGGCTCCTGACCGCATGAGGCCGCGGGCGTTCGGCGCGGACATGTGCGCCGCGGCACCGAACGCCGCCCTTGAACGCGGGCGCGAAACACGGTAACGCCTGTTTCGTGCCGGGAATGACGCCCATCGCCGAAACCCTTGCGAGCCTGCCGAAGCGAGTCTGGACCTGGCTTCGCGCCGTGAGCGGCGACGACGCCTACGACCGCTATCTCGAACATTGGCGCACCCATCATCAAAAAGACGGCGGCAAGCCGATGAGCCGCCGCGCCTTCCACCGCGCCCGCGAAAGCGAGCGGTGGAACGGCATCAACCGCTGCTGCTGAGCGAAAGACGCAACGCGATGGCGCCGCGGGATCAGGGCACGGCTCCAACCGTTTCGAAAGCGGGACGCGGGCTCCTCAAAACCGCGGCTTGGGTTGCCGTGGCCGACATCGGCGCGGCGGCGCTGGGCGGCATCGCGTTGCATCGCGGCGAAACCGTCAACAGCGCCTGGTTCGTCGTCGCCGCCGTATGCGTTTATGCGCTGGGCTACCGCTTTTATTCCGCCTTCATCGCCGCGAAGCTTCTCGCGCTCGACGCCAACCGGGCGTGCCCTTCCGAGCGGCTCAACAACGGCCGCGATTTCGTGCCCACCAACCGCTGGGTCGTGTTCGGCCACCATTTCGCCGCCATCGCCGGGCCGGGCCCGCTCATCGGGCCGACGCTCGCCGCCCAGTTCGGCTATCTGCCGGGCACGATCTGGATCCTGGTCGGCGCCGTGTTCGGCGGCTGCGTGCAGGACTTCGTGATCCTGCTGTTCTCGACCCGGCGCGACGGGCGCTCGCTCGGCCAGATGGC
>DATDPM010000049.1:0-33252 GCA_035292745.1 Alphaproteobacteria bacterium
GCCCGGCGGCGGCGCGCGAAACCTCCCGCAATCCGGTCGATCTCAGCGCCGTGAAATGGCGATCGGCCGCCCCGGAACGGCGCGGCGCGCAAACGCAGCCCGCGCCGGAAACCGAGAGCGAGGCGGTCGCCCCGCGCCAGCCCGGCACCGCCGCCGAACCGGCTTGGCAAAAATTCGCCTCTGCCGCGCCCGATCCCGACGGCCGGCCGATGATCGCCGTGGTCATCGACGATATGGGTATCGACAAACGCCGCTCGGCGGAGGCGATCTCGCTCGCGCGCCCCGTGACGCTGGCGTTCCTTCCTTATGCGACGGATTTGTCCGCCCAGGTTCGGGCGGCGCGGGTGGCCGGGCACGAGCTTCTCGTGCATTTGCCGATGGAGGCGCGCGATACGACTCACGATCCGGGTCCCAATGCGCTCACGACCGAAATCGGGGACGGCGAATTATTGCGCCGGCTGCGCTGGAATCTCGACCGTTTCGAGGGCTACGTCGGCGTCAACAACCACATGGGAAGCCGCTTCACCCGCGACCGCCACGCCATGGAGATGGTGATGGGGGAGCTCAAGACGCGCGGGCTGCTGTTCCTCGATTCGCGCACCGTCGCCGATTCTCTCGGGCCGGAGCTCGCCCGGGAAATCGGCGTGCCCTTCGCCGCGCGGCAGGTCTTCCTCGATAACAACCAGAGCGCGGAGGGCGTGGAATTGAGATTGGCCGAAGCCGAGCGCGTCGCGCGCAACAACGGCTATGCGATCGCGATCGGGCACCCGCACGATGGCACTCTGGCGGCGCTTCGCGAATGGCTGCCGCGCGCGGAAAGAGAGGGATTCATGCTGGTCCCCGTGAGCGCCGTCGTCCGCCACAACTGGGCGATGGAGCGCAGCACCGCGCGTCAGCCCGGCTGACGCTTGACGATCAGCCGCCCGTTCCGGCCTTGCGCGCCGCGCCCGGCGGGCTGGGACCGGCGAAGCGCACGGCCTCTTCCGCGGCGCGTATCAGGGCGCGAGCCTTGTTGCGGGTTTCCTGATACTCGGCCTCGGGATCGCTGTCGGCGACCACGCCGCCGCCCGCTTGGACGTACATGACGCCGTCCTTGACCACCGCGGTGCGCAGCGCGATGCAGGTGTCCATGTCGCCCTGGCACGAGAAATAGCCGACCGCGCCGGCGTAAATGTTGCGCCGCGTCTTCTCCAGTTCGTCGATGATCTCCATGGCCCGCACCTTCGGCGCGCCGCTCACGGTTCCCGCCGGGAAGCCGGCGATGAGCGCGTCGATGGCGTCGTGCTTGGGGTCGATCTCGCCCTCGACATTGGAGACGATGTGCATGACGTGGGAATAGTACTCAATCGTCATCTGGTCGGTGACGCGCACGGTCCCGGTCTTGGCGACGCGGCCGACGTCGTTCCTGCCCAGATCGAGCAGCATCAGATGCTCGGCCAGTTCCTTGGGGTCGGCCAAAAGGTCGGCGGCAAGCTCGCGGTCTTCCGCGGCATTGACGCCCCGGCGCCGCGTGCCGGCGATGGGGCGGATGGTAACGGTGCCCTGGCGCAGCCGCACCAGAATCTCCGGGCTCGATCCGACCACAGAAAAGCCGCCGAAATCGAAGAAGAACAGGAACGGCGAGGGATTGAGTCGCCGCAGCGCCCGGTAGAGCGCGAACGGCGGCAGCTCGAACGGCACCGAGAAGCGTTGCGAGGGCACCACCTGGAAAATGTCGCCCGCCAGGATGTACTCCTTGGCCTTGGCGACGATGGCGTGATACTCGGCGCGCGTCGTGTTCGAGGCGGGCTCGGGCAAGGGCTGCGGTTCCGCCCCGGGCGCGTGGCCGAGCTTGAGATCGCGCTCGAACCGCGCCGCCGCCTCGCGCAGGCGGTCGCAGGCGCGATCGTAAGCCTTGCGCGCGGGAACCGTGCGGCCGGGCCATACCGGCGTCACCACGAACACGCTGTCCTCGACGATGTCGAAGATCGCCATGATGGTGGGGCGCACGAACATCGCATCGGGAATGTTCAGCTCGTCGGGATTCTTGTCGGGCAGGCGTTCCATGAGGCGCACGGTGTCGTAGCCCAGGTATCCGAACAGGCCGGACGCCATGGGCGGCAGTTTCTCGGGCAATTCGATGCGCGATTCGGCCAGCAACGTGCGCAATGACGCGAGCGGCGCTTCACGCGCCTTTTCGAATCCGTCCGGATTGGTGAGCGCGTTGCGGTTGATCTCGGCTTGCGTGCCGCGGCAGCGCCACACCACGTCCGGATCGAAGCCGATCACCGAATAGCGGCCGCGGATCGCGCCGCCCTCGACCGATTCGAGGAGAAAGCTGTTGGCCCGCCCCAAGCCCAATTTGAGCATGGCGGAAACCGGGGTTTCGAGATCGGCGACCAGAGACGTCCACACAAGTTGCGGCCGACCCGCCTCGTATTGGACGGCGAAGGCCGCAAAATCCGGGGCCGTCTTCATGATCCCGCGAACAGGGCGTCGAAGGTCTTGGTGTTGATCTTGATGGGATAACGGCCTTCGAGGACGGTTCCGTATTGGACCAGGTAATCGGTGCCGAAGGCATGGTCCAGCTTGTCCTGCACGGCGGCGACGCCGTCCTTGTCCGCGGCGGGATCGGCCGGGTCCACCTGGCGGAGTTGCGCGACGACGTAGCCGTCCTTGGTTTCGCCGGTCGCGGTCTCGCCCACCTTTGCCGCGAACAGCGTCTTCATGACGTCTTCCGGCAAAGCATCGTGTTCGTCGCGTTTGAACGGCCCCGCCGTCGTGACCTCGAGGCCGAATTCGGTGGCGGCGACCGATAGCGATTTTCCGCCCTGCGCCTTTTGCGCGATCGCCGCGGCGCGCGCCTTGGCGGCCTGATGGCGCTGCTCGCCTCTCCAGGCCGAGGCCACCACGTCGCGCACCTCATCGAGGGGGCGCAGCGCGGACGGAGTCACTTTGTCGACACGCAGGACGAAATATCCGCCTTTCGGGATTTCGGTAAGCGTGGTCGGCTTCCCTTCGGCGGTGGCGAATGCGGTTGCAATGAAGCTCCCGCCCGGAAGGTTGGCGACCGGCTCGCCCTTCTTGTTGCGTCCCTGGGAATCGATCGCGTCCACCGTGACGGCTTTCAGCCCCAGCTTCTCGGCCGCTTCTTCAAGGGGGGCTCCCGAGGCGAGCGTGTCGTCCAGCTTATTGGCGACGGCGTCGATGCGGTCGCGGGCACGGTCCTCGGCGATTTCCTTGCGCAGGCTGTCGCGAACCTCGTCGAGCGATTTGACCGAACCGGGCTTGATCGCCACGACCTTGAGGATGTGCCACCCGAGCCCGGTCTTGATGGGCTGGGTCACGCCGTCCGCGGGCAATGCGAACACCGGGTCGCGCAATTCCTTGGGGAGCTGCTGTTTGGCTACGGTGCCGAGCTCGATCGCATCCTTGTCCTCGTTCGCGACTTCCTTGGCGACGTCGGCGAAATCCTTGCCTTCCGCCAGCAACTTCTCGACGCGCTCGGCGTCCGCCTGGTTCGCCGCCACGATCTGGCGCACGGTCCGAAGCTCCGGGCTGGCGTAGCGGCCCTTGTTGTCCTCGTAGGCCTGGCGCAGGTCTTCGTCGGAAACTTCGATATCCTTCGCCAGGTCGGCGGCGGTGAGAACGAGATACGTCACGGCGCGATATTCCGGCGCGGTGAAGGCGGCGGCATGATCCTTGTGATAGGCCACGAGCGCGGCTTGGTCGGGTTCCGGCGGGTCCGGCACCGAGGTGTCGAGAACCGTGACCATGTCCGCGATCCGCTTTTCCTCCTGCACGCGGTAAAGCGCCTCGGTCATGTTCTTCGGCGCCCTGCCGTTGCCGCGAATCGTGTCGATCAGCTCCTGGCGGGCGATATCCTTCCGCAGCCCCGAAACATAGCCGTCCTCGGTGTAGCCGGCCTCCGCCAGCGCGCGGCGGAACACGAGTTCGTCGAATTTCCCCCCCGGGCCCTTGAAAGCGGGATCGTTTTCGATCTTGGCCTTGATCATCTCGTCGCTGACGGTGAGCCCGAGATCCTGGGCGCCCTGGTCGAACACCGCACGCTCGGCCATCTGCTGAAGCACCGATTGCGGGAACCCGAGCTTTTTCGCCTGTTCATTGTCCAGCCGCCCGCCGAACATGGATCGCAACTGCTCGAGATAGCGGTTGTATTCGGTCATCAGCATCTGGCCGGTGATCTTCTGATCGCCGATCTGGGCGACGGCCGATTGGTGGCCGGCCCCGCGGAAGATGTCGCCGATGCCCCAGATCGCGAAGCTGATGACGAGGATCGCGAACAGAATCTTCGCGACCAAGGAGCTGGCGCCTTTGCGGAGGGTGTCGAGCATGGATTCTCTGGGTGCGGCGGTTGCGGGGTTGCGATATTGCAGCGCGAGGCGCGGGCGGATGATAGAAGCCGCTACCCTCTGCCGCAACAAGGGAATCGCGGGATTCCCGGCGTGCGCCGCAAGGCTCGGCCCGCCGATTGGATCGCCGCCTCCCCCATGCTAAAGAGCGTGCCGGGGATCGCAATGGCGACCGTATCGCGGCCCCGCGGAGGGAAAAAGAGGCATGGACGGGGCACGGCCGCTCATCGCCGGCAACTGGAAGATGAACGGGTTGCGCGAGGAGGGCGTGGCGCTGGCCACCCGGCTCAAGCAACGGGCGGCGGCGCAGGCCGGGCTTGCTTGCGACATCGTGGTTTGCCCGCCCTTTACCCTGCTGCATGAGGTCGGGCGCGCGCTGCAGGGAAGCAAAATCGCGCTGGGCGCCCAGGATTGCCACGAAGGTAGCCCCGGCGCGTTCACCGGCGATATCGCGGCGGCGATGCTGAAGGACGCAGGCTGCCGGTACGTGATCCTCGGCCATTCCGAGCGGCGCGCCGGCCATGGCGAAAGCGACGCGCTGGTGCGGCGCAAGGCGGCCGCGGCGCATCGCACCGGCCTGACCGCCATCGTCTGCGTGGGCGAAACCGAGGCCGAGCGCGACAAGGGGCTCACCTTCGACGTCATCGCCCGGCAGGTCGAGAATTCGCTCCCCGACGGGGCAGGAGCCGGGAACACGGTCATCGCCTACGAGCCGGTTTGGGCGATCGGAACCGGGCGCACGCCGAATGCCGAAGACATCGCCGCAAACCACCGCCAGATTCGCGCCGCCGTCGCCCGGGCCGGCAACGCGGGAGCGATCCGCGTGATCTACGGCGGATCGGTGAAGGCGGACAACGCCGCCTCGCTGCTTGCGATCCCCGAGGTGGACGGGGCGCTGGTCGGCGGGGCGAGCCTTAAGGCCGACGATTTCTGGGCGATCGTCGAAAGTTGTCCCTAGCAACGCGGCCCGTAACCGATTAAATACCGCCCGGGCGTCCAAGGGCCCGCGAGCGGATAAAGGCAAGAGATGTCGGCGGTCATATTGGTCATTCACGTCATGCTGGCGATCGCATTGGTCGCGACCGTGCTGCTTCAGCGCAGCGAAGGCGGCGCGCTCGGCATGGGCGGGGGCGGCATGGGCGGGTTCATGACCGGCCGGGCGACGGCGAATCTGCTGAGCCGCACCACGGCGGTGCTGGCCACCTGTTTCATGCTGACGAGTCTCTTGCTGGCCTATTTGGGCGGGATCGAGCGCAAGCCCGTCTCGATCCTCGAGGTGCCGACGGCGACGCAACCGGCGGCGCAGCCCGCCGTGCCCGCGGGCGAATCGACCCCGGCTGCGCCGGCGCCCAGCGAGAAGCCCTCCGAACCCGAGGTGCCGATCGCCAAATGAGGGGTGCTGCGCGGCATCGCGCGAACGGGACCGAGGGGCGGCGTCATTGCCGCCTCTTTTTGTTGGGGCGCGGCGATCGGATGCGTTACACTGCAGGTCCATGACGCGGTTTGTCTTCTTCACCGGCGGCGTGGTCTCTTCCCTAGGCAAAGGACTCTCGTCGGCGGCGCTTGGCGCCGTTCTCCAGGCGCGCGGATTTTCCGTGCGCCTGCGCAAGCTCGACCCCTACCTCAACGTCGATCCGGGAACGATGAGTCCGTTCCAGCACGGCGAGGTCTATGTCACCGACGACGGGGCCGAGACCGACCTCGATCTGGGACACTACGAAAGATTCACCGGCGTGCCGTCGCGGCGCAGCGACAACGTCACCTCGGGCCGCATCTATTCCGAGGTCATCGCCAAGGAGCGGCGCGGCGACTATCTGGGCGCGACCGTCCAGGTGATCCCCCATGTCACGGACGCGATCAAAAGTTTCATTTTGGCCGATCTGAAGGACGAGGATTTCGTGCTGTGCGAGATCGGCGGCACGGTGGGCGACATCGAAAGCCTGCCGTTTCTCGAGGCGATCCGCCAGTTGGGGAACGAGCTCGGCCCCGAACGCACCATGTTCGTGCACCTCACGCTCGTGCCCTATATCCCGTCCGCGGGCGAGCTCAAGACCAAACCCACCCAGCATTCCGTCAAGGAACTTCAGGGGCTGGGCATCCGGCCCGACATCCTGCTGTGCCGCTGCGACCGCCCGATCCCGCCCGAGGCGCGGCGCAAGATCGCGCTGTTCTGCAACATCCGCGAAGAGGCGGTGATCCCGGCGATCGACGTCGACACGATCTACCAGGTGCCGGTCAGCTATCACCAGCAGGGCTTCGACGAGCAGGTCTGCAAGCATTTCAAGGTCGGGCTCGACCGCGACCCGGACCTCTCGGGCTGGCAGAGCATCGTCGCGCGCGTGCGCCATCCGGAAGACGAAGTGACGGTGGCGGTGGTCGGCAAATACACGGCGGTCGTCGATTCCTATAAGTCGCTGGTCGAGGCGCTGACCCACGGCGGCATCGCCAACAACGTGCGCGTGAAACTGGATTGGATCGAATCCGAAATCTTCGAGCAGCCCGATACCATCCACAAGCTCAACGGCGTGGACGGCATCCTCGTTCCCGGCGGCTTCGGCGGCCGCGGCGCGGAGGGGAAAATCGAGGCGGCGAAATTCGCCCGCGAGCATCATGTGCCCTATTTCGGCATCTGCTTCGGCATGCAGATGGCGGTGGTGGAGGCGGCGCGCAATCTGGCGGGAATCCCGGGCGCGGGATCGAGCGAATTCGGTCCCTGCAAGGACCCGGTCGTCGGCCTGCTGACCGAATGGGCCAGGGACCAGAAGGTGGAACGCCGCAGCGCCGCCGGCGATTTGGGCGGTACCATGCGGCTCGGGGCCTATGACGCGGTGCTGAGCCCCAATTCACGGGCCCGTCAGATTTACGACACCGACCGCATCAGCGAGCGCCACCGCCACCGCTACGAGGTCAACCTCGCCTACGAAGATAGGCTCGCCAAATGCGGCATGATCTTCTCCGGCAAATCGCCCGACGGCACGCTGCCCGAGATCGTGGAAATCCCGGCCCATCCCTGGTTCGTCGGCGTACAATTCCATCCCGAGCTGAAGTCGAGGCCGTTCGAGCCGCACCCGCTGTTCGTTTCTTTCATCAAGGCCGCGCTCGACCAGTCGCGCTTGGTGTGATGCCGGAAGGACGCATGACCGCTATCCGCCATGTCGCCGTAGGTCCGGTCACCTTCGGCAACGATTTGCCGTTTGCGCTGATCGCCGGGCCGTGCGCGTTGGAATCGCGCGCACACGCCCTCGAGATGGCGGGCGCGCTTAAGGAATTGACGGCGAAGCTCGGCATCGGCCTGGTCTATAAAACGTCGTTCGACAAAGCCAACCGCACCAGCGCCAAAAGCTTCCGCGGCATCGGGCTTGAGAAGGGATTGCCGATTCTGGCCGAGGTGCGCGAGAAAATCGGCTGTCCCGTCTTGACCGACGTGCACACGCCCGACCAATGCGCCGTGGTCGCCGAAGCGGTCGATGTTCTCCAAATTCCCGCCTTTCTCTGCCGCCAGACCGACCTCCTGCTCGCCGCCGCGGCGACAAAACGTGCCGTCAACATCAAGAAGGGGCAGTTCCTGGCGCCGTGGGACATGGCCAATGTCGTGGCGAAGATGGACCAGGCGGGCAACAAGAACGTGCTTTTGACCGAGCGCGGCGCTTCCTTCGGCTACAACACGCTGGTCTCGGACATGCGCGCGCTTCCCATCCTGGCGCGCACCGGCTGCCCGGTGGTGTTCGACGCCACCCATTCGGTCCAGCAGCCGGGCGGTCAGGGCGATACCAGCGGCGGCCAGCGCGAGTTCGTGGGCGTCCTGGCGCGCGCCGCCGTGGCGGTGGGCGTCGCCGGGCTGTTCATCGAAACCCATGAGAACCCGGACAAGGCGCCGAGCGACGGCCCCACCATGGTGCCGCTGGCCCGCATGGCGCGGCTGCTGTCCGAACTGGTCGAATTCGACCGGCTGGCCAAGGCGAATCGGGCCGCGTCCGGCGGCTAGCCGCGGCATCTCCCCGGCGTTTCCCTTGCCTCAAGACCATAGCCCGGCTATCTCTTGCCGGGCTTTTCCGGTGGGTAAGACGGCATGACGGCGATCATCGACATCACGGCGCGCGAGATTCTCGATTCGCGCGGCAATCCCACGGTCGAGGTGGACGTGCGCCTGGAATCGGGTGCGCTGGGCCGCGCCGCGGTTCCGTCCGGCGCCTCCACCGGCGCCCATGAGGCGATCGAGAAGCGCGACGGCGATCCCAAGCGTTACGCCGGCAAGGGCGTGCTCCAGGCGGTGGACGCCGTGAACGGCGAGATCTTCGACGCGCTTTCCGGGCGCGACGCCCAAGAACAGGCGGCGATCGACGCCGCGATGATCGCGCTCGACGGCACCGCGAACAAAGGCCGGCTGGGGGCCAATGCGATTCTGGGGGTGAGCCTGGCTGTCGCCAAGGCCGCCGCGGCGCATCTGGAGATGCCGCTTTACCGTTACATCGGCGGCGTGGATGCGTGCGTGCTTCCCGTGCCGATGATGAACGTCATCAACGGCGGCATTCATGCCGACAACCCGATCGACATCCAGGAATTCATGATCATGCCGGTTGCGGCCGCGACCATGCGCGACGCGATTCGCGTGGGCGCCGAGATATTCCATGTCTTGAAGAAACAGCTTCACGACGCCGGCCTCAGCACCAGCGTGGGCGACGAAGGCGGCTTCGCGCCCAATCTCGCCAGTGCCGACGAGGCGCTTACCTTCCTCATGCGCGCCATCGAAAAAGCCGGCTACAAGCCGGGCGATGACGTGATGCTGGCGCTGGACCCCGCCGCGACCGAATTCTTCCACGACGGCACCTATCGCCTGGAAGGCGAGAACCGGACTCTCGATTCCGACGCGCTGGTTTCTTATTACGACGATCTCGTGTCGCGTTACCCCATCGTCTCCATCGAGGACGGCATGGCGGAAGACGATTGGGGCGGCTGGGCGGACCTGACCGATTCGCTGGGCGGCAAGATACAGCTCGTCGGCGACGATGTGTTCTGCACCAACCCCGCGCGCATCGCCGAGGGCATCCACCGCGGGCTCGCGAATGCCGTGCTCATCAAGGTCAACCAGATCGGGACGCTGTCCGAAACGCTCGATGCGGTGAAGACGGCGCAGTGCGCCGGCTACAAGGCCGTGATGTCGCACCGCTCCGGCGAAACCGAAGACTCGACCATCGCCGATTTGGCGGTCGCCACCAACTGCGGCCAGATCAAGACCGGTTCGCTCGCGCGCTCCGACCGGCTCGCCAAATACAACCAGCTCATCCGCATCGAGGAAAGCTTGGGCCCGACGGCGCGTTACGCCGGGCGCAATGCGCTCAAAAAACGAAGCTAGGCCGATTCCGTTTTTGGGGGCGGGGACTTTCCCCGTTGACCGGCTGACTCGTCCGTGATTCCATCGGCTCATGGCGCTGATGGGGGAAATCCGCCGCCGCGCGCGGCACGTCGCCGGGCCCATGCTGATGGTCTCGGTCGCGGTTTATTTCGGCTACCACGCCGTGCAGGGCGACCGCGGCCTGATCGCCTGGTGGCAGGTGACGCAGCGCCTCAAGAACGCGAACGCCACCTATGCCCGCGTGCATGACGCGCGCGAGGCGCTCGAGCACCGCGTCGCTCTGCTCGGCCCGGACCAGCTCGATCTCGACCTGCTGGACGAACGCGCCCACATCGTTCTCGGGCTGGCGCGTCCCGATGAAGTGGAAATTCTCGATCTGCCGCCCGCGGCCCCAAGCGCGCTGCCTTCGCCGCAAACGCCGCCAGCCGCGGCTCCCGAGACCCGCCCGGGCCCGCGCTGACCGTTTGCGACGGCCGCGGCTTCGACGAATTCGCGCAAGCAAATCAAAAGCATATCGGTGCGCATGCGGGGCGGGCTAAACTTGCCTCACGCCGTCAGGCGCGCTACCACTTGCCTTGGCGGCGCTTCGCGACGCGCGGCGCCGCGCCCGGGAATCGAATCCCGAGGGAGACCCGATGGCCAAGCCCGAGGCCAAGCCAGCGTTCAAACCGAAATCGAAGGCGGCTTCCGCGCGCGATGGCGGCACGGATGCAAATAGCCGGTTGCTGCGCTTCTATCGCGACATGCTGCTCATCCGGCGCTTCGAGGAGAAGGCGGGGCAGCTCTACGGCATGGGCCTGATCGGCGGTTTCTGCCATCTCTACATCGGCCAGGAAGCGGTCGTGGTGGGGATGACCGCGGCGATCACCGCGGGCGACGTGACGATCACGAGCTACCGCGATCACGGCCACATGATCGCGAGCGGCATGGACCCGAACCGAGTCATGGCCGAGCTCACGGGCCGCGCCGCGGGCTATTCCAAGGGCAAGGGCGGCTCGATGCACATGTTCAGCCGCGAGCGGAACTTCATGGGCGGCCACGGCATCGTCGGCGCCCAGGTGCCGATCGGAACCGGCATCGGGTTTGCGCTGCGCTATCGCCACAAGGAAAGCGACACGCTGCTTCCCGTCTGCCTCACCTACCTGGGCGACGGCGCGGTCAACCAAGGCCAGGTCTATGAGTCGTTCAACATGGCGGAGCTGTGGCGGATTCCGGTCGTCTACGTCATCGAGAACAATAAATACGGCATGGGCACGTCGGTCGAGCGCGCCGCGGCCCGCACCGATTTTTTCCGGCGCGGCGAGGCCTACGGGATACCCGGCCGGCGCATCGACGGCATGGACGTGATCGAGGTGCTGCAGGCGGGCGAGGAAGCGGTCGCGCACTGCCGCGCCGGCAAGGGGCCTTACATCCTGGAAATGATGACCTATCGCTATCGCGGCCATTCGATGTCCGATCCGGCGAAGTACCGCTCCAAGGAGGAGGTGGCGAAAGTCCGCGCCGAGCACGATCCCATCGACATGGCGCGCAAGCGCATCATGGAGGGCCATCTGGCCGACGAGGAGGCGCTGAAAGAGATCGACCGCGAGGTCAAGGATATCGTCGCCGAGGCCGCCGATTTCGCCCAATCGAGCCCCGAGCCGGACGCCGATGAGCTGACCCGCGACGTGCTCCTGGAAAATTGAGATAGCCGTGGCGAGCCAAATCCTGATGCCCGCTCTGTCGCCGACCATGACCGAAGGCAAGGTCGCGCGGTGGCTGAAGAAGGAAGGCGATGCGATTTCCGCCGGCGAGCCCCTGGCGGAGATCGAAACCGACAAGGCGACGATGGAGCTCGAATCGGTCGAGGAAGGAAAGCTCCGCATCCTCGTGCCCGAGGGCACCGAGAACGTGCCGGTCAATACGCCGATCGCCGTGCTCGTCGGGGATGGGGAGCCGGCCCCCGCGCCGAAGCCGCCGGCCAAGAAACCGGCGCCGCCCGCAGCCAAGGAAGCGCGGCCGACCCCCGCACCGGCACAGCCGGCGCGCGCCGTGCCAGAAAAGCCGTCCGGCCCCGTCGTCACCGTCACGGTCCGCCAAGCCTTGCGCGACGCCTTGGCGGAAGAGATGCGCCGCGACGAGCGCGTGTTCCTCATGGGCGAGGAGGTCGCGGAATATCAGGGCGCCTACAAGGTGAGCGAAGGGCTGCTTGCGGAGTTCGGGCCCGGGCGGGTGATCGACACGCCGATCACCGAGATGGGATTCGCCGGGCTCGGCGTCGGCGCCGCGTTCATGGGGCTGCGGCCCATCGTCGAGTTCATGACCTTCAATTTCTCGATGCAGGCCATCGACCAGATCGTGAACTCGGCGGCCAAGATCCATTACATGTCCGGCGGGCAGATGACCTGCCCGATCGTCTTCCGCGGGCCGAACGGGGCGGCGAGCCGGGTCGCGGCGCAGCACTCGCAATGCTTCGCCAGCTGGTACGCGCATATCCCCGGGCTCAAGGTCGTCGCGCCCTATTCGGCCGCCGACGCCAAGGGTCTGCTCAAATCCGCGATCCGCGACGACAACCCGGTGGTGTTCCTCGAAAACGAAATTCTCTACGGCCGCAGCTTCGAGGTTCCCTCCGATCTGGAGTTTCTGGTTCCCATCGGCAAGGCGAAGGTGCTGCGCGCGGGAAGCAACGTCACCATCGTCGCGTTCTCGCGCATGTGCGAGGTGGCGCTTCAGGCGGCGGAACTGCTGGCCGCGGAAAACATTTCGGCGGAGGTCGTCGATCTGCGCACGCTCCGCCCCCTCGATTCGAAAACAATCGTCGATTCCGTCATGAAGACCAACCGGCTGGTGACGGTGGAGGAAGGCTGGCCGGCGGTGGGCGTCGGGGCCGAGGTCGCCGCACTCGTCATCGAGCAGGCCTTCGATTATCTCGATGCGCCGGTCGCCCGCGTCACCGGGGCGGATGTGCCCATGCCTTATGCCGCGAATCTCGAGCGGCTTGCATTGCCGCAGGCGGAAACCATCGCCGCCGCCGCGCGCGCCGTCTGCTACCGGGACTGACGCGATGCCGGCGAAAGTCGTGATGCCCGCGATGTCGCCGACCATGACCGAGGGCAACGTCGCCAAATGGCTCAAGAAGGAGGGGGATCGCGTCAAGGCCGGCGACGTGCTGGCCGAGATCGAGACCGACAAGGCGACCATGGAGCTCGAGGCGGCCGACGACGGGCGGCTGGCGAAGATTCTGGTGCCCCAGGGAATCGCCCCCGTGAATGCGCCGATCGGCGTGCTGCTCGGCGACGGCGAGGACGAGGCCGCGCTCGAGAAATTCCTTTCCGAGATCGGCGGCGCGCCGAAACCGGCAGTGCGGCAACCGCCCGAACCGCCGCCGGCGCCTCGTGAGACGAAGCCGAAGCCGCAACCGGTAAAGCCGCGCTCTGTGCCGCCGTCGCCTGTCGCGGCCGGCGGCCGACTGTTCGCCTCGCCGCTCGCCAAGCGAATCGCAAAGCAAACGGGCCTCGACCTCTCGACCGTTCGCGGCAGCGGGCCGCGCGGCCGCGTCGTGAAGGCCGATGTCGCGGGCGGCGCTCCGGGCGCGCCCGCGCCTTTGCTGCGCGCGAAGGCTGCTCCTGCCGGTGCCGCCCCCTTCGTCGAAATTCCGCTGACCATGATGCGCAAGGCAATCGCGCGGCGCATGAGCGAATCGAAACGCGAGGCGCCGCATTTCTATCTCACCGTCGATTGCGAAGTGGATGCGCTGCTGGCGGGCCGCGCCGACGTGAACGCCGTGCTGGCGAAGGAAGCGGCACCGGGCGAAGAGCCGATCAAGATCTCGGTCAACGACATCGTGATCCGCGCCGTGGCCTTGGCGCTGGAAAAAGTGCCCGAGGCCAATGTCGCCTATTTCGGCGAGCGCTTGCGCCAATACAGCCGCGTCGATGTCGCGGTCGCCATCGCCGTTCCGGGCGGGCTCATCACGCCGATCGTTTTCGACGCCGCCAGCAAGGGCCTGGCCGCCATTGCCCGCGAGATGCGCGACCTCTCCGCCCGCGCCACGGCAGGCCAGCTTGCGCCTGCGGAATACGAAGGCGGTACTTTCACCATCTCCAACCTCGGCATGTACGGGATCAAGGAATTCTCCGCCGTCATCAACCCGCCGCAAGCCTGTTTGCTGGCGGTGGGGGAGGCCACGCCGCGCGCGGTGGTCAGGGACGGTGCCGTCGTTCCCGCCGCCGTCATGACCTGCACGCTCTCCATCGATCATCGTGCCGTGGACGGCGTGATTGGCGCGCGCTGGCTCGCCGAATTCAAGCGGCTGATCGAGCACCCGCTCGCCATGCTGCTGTAAGGCCCGGAATGGCTGAGCAAAGCTTCGACGTGATCATGATCGGCGGCGGGCCCGGCGGCTATGTCGCGGCCATTCGCGCGGCTCAGTTGGGGTTGCGTGCCGCTGTCGTCGAGCGCGAGCATCTGGGCGGCATCTGTCTCAACTGGGGCTGCATCCCCACCAAGGCACTGCTGCGCGCATCCGAATTGCGCCATCTCATGGGCGAGCTCGCGGATTTCGGCCTCGTGGCGGGGGAAGTGCGGCTCGACATGGCGCGCATGGTGCGGCGCTCCCGCGAGGTGGCGGACAAGCTCAGCAAGGGCGTCGCGTATCTTCTCAAGAAAAACAAGGTGACGGTATTCGACGCGCACGGGCGGCTGGGCGCGAAGCAAGGCGCGGCGCGCGAAGTGAAGCTGGACGGGAAGAATGAGCGTTTGCTGGCCCGGCATGTAATTCTGGCGACCGGCGCGCGTGCCCGCACGTTGCCCGGCATTACAGCCGACGGCAAGCTGGTCTGGACTTACAAAGAGGCGATGATTCCCGAATCATTGCCGCGCTCGATCGTCGTGATCGGCGCGGGCGCCATCGGCATGGAATTCGCGAGCTTCTATCGCGATCTCGGCAGCGACGTCACGGTGATCGAGGCGATGGATCGGATTCTTCCCGTGGAAGACGCGGAAATCTCCAGGCTCGCCCGCGCCGCATTCGAAAAGCAGGGCATCGTGTTTCACGCCTCCGCGAAACTGACTGCGCTCGACCGCGGCAAGGATTCCGTGACGGCGCGCGTCGATTCCGGCGGGAAAGAAATTGCGATAACGGCGGCGCGGGCGATCCTGTCCGTCGGCATCGCCGGCAATGTCGAGAACATCGGCATCGAGGGCACGCGGGTCCGGGTCGAGAAGAGCCACGTCGCGGTCAATCGATGGTGCGAGACGGACGAGCCCGGCGTTTACGCCATCGGCGATCTCGTCGGCCCGCCCTGGCTCGCCCATAAGGCGAGTCATGAGGGCATCGTCTGCGTCGAGCGCATCGCGGGGCACGGGGAAGTCCGTCCTCTCGATGTCACGAACATCCCGAGCTGCACCTATTGCCGCCCGCAAATCGCCAGCGTCGGCCTAAGCGAAGAGGCGGCGAAAGGGAAGGGCGGCGAAATCCGCGTCGGGCGCTTCCCCTATCGCGCCAACGGCAAGGCCATCGCGCTGGGCGAGCCGGATGGTCTCGTCAAGACCGTGTTCGACGGCGCCACGGGCGAACTGCTGGGCGCCCATATCATCGGCGCGGAGGCGACCGAGCTCATCCAGGGCTTCGCCATCGCCCGGACATTGGAGGCCACCGAAGCCGATCTGATCGCCACCGTCTTCCCCCACCCGACCCTGTCGGAAGCCATGGGCGAGGCGGTGCTTGACGCCTGGGGAAGGGCCCTCCACGTCTAGCCGCGATTCACATATGATTAAGCGGTGCCGGCGTAGAACCCACCCACGCCGGTTTCATCCTTCCTCCCCAATGGCGAGGAAACACCTTGGGTAAGGCAAACGCCAACAGGTCATCGGCTCGCGCGTTGCCGCGGCCGCCCTGGATCAAGGTCAAGGCGCCCGTCTCCGCCCAATACCAGGAGACGCGTGCCCTGATGCGCGCGCATCGCTTGCATACGGTGTGCGAGGAGGCGGCGTGCCCCAACATCGGCGAGTGCTGGTCGCGTAAACATGCGACCGTCATGATCCTGGGCTCGGTGTGCACGCGTGCTTGCTCGTTCTGCAACGTGACGACCGGCCGCCCGGACCAGCTCGATCCGCACGAGCCCGAACATGTGGCGGAGGCCTGCGCGGCGCTCGGCCTCGATCACATCGTCATCACGTCGGTGGACCGCGACGACCTCGAGGACGGCGGCGCGGCCCATTTCGTGCGCTGCATCGAACGGATTCGGGCGCTCTCGCCGGCAACCACCATCGAGGTCCTGACGCCGGATTTCCTGCGCAAGGAAGGCGCGGTCGAGGTGATCGCCGCCGCCGGACCGGACGTCTTCAACCACAATCTCGAAACCGTGCCGCGGCTCTATGCGCAAGTCCGGCCGGGGGCGCGCTACCAGCACTCGCTGTGGCTGCTGCGCCGGATGAAGGAGCTTTCGCGGGATATATTCACGAAGTCCGGGATGATGGTCGGCTTGGGCGAAGAGAGGGGAGAGGTGGCCCAGGTCATGGACGATCTGAGGCGCGCCGATGTCGATTTCCTTACCATCGGCCAGTATCTGCGCCCCACCCCGGGCCACATCGCGGTCGCGCGCTATGTGACGCCGCAGGAATTCGACGATTACGCGGCGCTGGCGCGGGCCAAGGGATTTTTGCTGGTTTCCGCCTCGCCGCTCACGCGCTCGTCGTATCACGCGGGCGAGGATTTCGCGAAGCTGCGCGCCGCGCGCCGCGCGGCCTCCTGACGAGGCCGCCGGGTTCATGCCAACCCACGCCGAGCAACGCCTTCTTCCCTACACGCCGCGCCAGCTCTTCGATCTCGTCGCCGACGTCGAGCGCTATCCCGAATTCCTGCCGTGGTGCGTCGCCTCGCGGATCACGCGGCGCGAGGGAAACGTGCTCTACGCCGATCTCGTCGTCGGCTTCAGCATGGCGCGCGAGAAATTCACGTCGAAGGTCACCTTGGCGCCGCCGGGGGAAAACGGCTCCGGGCGGATCGACGTCACCTATTTGGACGGGCCGTTCCGCTATCTGAACAACCATTGGATCTTCGACCCCGCGGGCGAATCTTCCTGCCGCATCGATTTCTATATCGATTTCGCCTTCCACTCGGCCTTCCTGCAAAGGATCATGGGCGCGCTGTTCAACGAGGCGGTGCGCCGCATGGTCAGCGCGTTCGAGACGCGCGCGCGGCGCGTCTACGGGCCCGGCGCTCAGACGGCGCCGCCGTGAGCCGCGTAGGAGAAGATGATCACCATCGAAATGGTGTTCACGGTCATATGCGCGAGCGTCGAGGCGAGGATCGAACGGCTGCGTTCGTAAAGCACCGCCAGCACCACGCCGGTCACGAAAATCTGGAGCCCCATGCGCAGGCTGCCGTGGGCCAGCGCGAACAGCCCGGCGCTGACCACGGCGGAAACCGCCACACCCCAGCGCTGGCGCAGCCAGGCGTATAGCACGCCGCGAAACAGCAACTCTTCGGCGAGCGGGACCAACCCGCCGATGAGGACGATAAGAGCCACTTCCTGCTGCCAGGTCGTGCCCTCCGGCGCAAGCAAACTGGCGTACTCATCGAGCATGGGCGTGTTGTAGAAGCGCTCGAACACTTGCGACACCGCGCCGGAAAAGATGAGGCATCCCAGCGCCGCCAGCACCGCCGGCGCCGCCCAGGAACGGGTCATGGGGCGCAACCCCAAATCCGCCCAGTCGAAGCGCCGGCGCAGAATCAAAATGAAATAGACGCCGGCGAAGATCGCAACGGGCTCGATTGTCAGCAAGGCCACCGCCGCCAATGAGGCCGGCATATCGGCGAAGCGTCCGCCGTTTGCCACGACGACGCCGAGAGCGATGACGGAAATGAGTACGATCGCGCTCGTGACCGCGCAGGCAAGCAACACGTCGAGGAAGGTCAGCGACCGGCGCGGGCCCAGCGCGTCGGTGTAGAGCGGCGCCTGCGTTTTGCCGTTCCCGCCGTCCGTCATGATGCGGCCTCGGCCGTTGCCGCCCGCAGCGCCAAACCGAGCGCGGCCTCGACCGCGCCCAGCCGCACCGCCAGGCGGTCGCCGGGAAAGACGTGCCGCTCGTGACGCGTCGCAGCACCTTTGCGCGCAACGGCGATGTGCACGAGGCCGACCGGCTTTTGCGGCGTCGCGCCGCCGGGTCCGGCGATGCCGGTCACGGCGATGCCGATGTCGGCGCCGGTCCTGGCACAGGCGCCCTCGGCCATGGCGCGGGCGACCTCGGCGCTCACCGCGCCGTGGGCGATCAACAGGTCTTCGGCAACGGACAAGTCGCGCATCTTGGCGTCGTTGGCATAGGTCACGAATCCGCCGTGATAGATCTCGGAAATCCCCGGGACCTCGGTGAGACAAGCCGCGATCAGGCCGCCGGTGCAGGATTCGGCGGTGACGACCTGGAGGTTCCGGGCCTTGCAGGCCGCCGCAAGCTCGCCAGCCTTGCCGACGAGACTATGAGGAAAAAGGTCCAAGGCGGTGTGAATAAGCAAAGATGAATGCGGCGCCGACTCCGGCCAGGATCGCCGCCAGCACATCGTCGGCCAAGACACCCAGGGCGCCGGTGAAACGCCGCTCGGCCCAATCGATGGGCCAGGGTTTCATGATGTCGAACAGGCGGAACAGCACAAAGCCGGTCACGTAGAACAACGGATCGGGCGCGGCCGCGACCACGGCCAATATCGCGAATGTCAGCCACTGTCCCGCCACCTCGTCGATGACGAAATGGCTGGGGTCCTCGGATGATTGCGGCGACATCAGCCGCCCGCATGCCCAATAGCCCGCGCCCAAGGCAATAAGCCCTGCCAACGCCAATCCGATCGCGCCGGTGCGGAGATGAAGAATCCAGGCGAAGGGCAGGGCGGAGAGCGAGGCGAGGGTTCCCGGAATCTTCGGGATGAGCCCGGTCCCGAACCAGGTGGCGATCACCCACGCCGGATGGAACGGCGAAACGCCTTCGGGCGGCCGGATCATCGCGCCAGGGGAAGCCGCACGGCGGCGACCGCCTGGGCGGCAATGCCGTCGCCCCGTCCGGTGAATCCCATGCCTTCCGTGGTGGTGGCCTTCACGCTGACGCGCGAAGCGGGAAGGCCCAAAATCTCGGCCACGCGCGCCACCATCGCCTCGCGGTGCGGGCCGATGCGCGGCTGCTCGCAGATCAGCGTGATGTCGAGGTTGACGATGGCGCCGCCGAGCGCGGCGATGCGGTCGGCGGCATGGCGCAGGAATTGATGCGACGCCGCGCCGCGCCACTTGGGATCGCTGGGGGGGAAATGCACGCCGATGTCGCCGGCGCCGATCGCACCCAAAAGCGCGTCGGTCGCCGCATGCAGGCCCACGTCGGCGTCGGAATGGCCGGACAGGGATTTCTCGAAGGGTATCTCGATGCCGCACAGCCAAATGCGGTTGCCGTGCGAGAAGCGATGCGCATCGAAGCCGAGGCCGGTTCTGATCTCGCCGGCGGATGCGGCAAAGCGCTCGGCGCGTTTCATATCGTCGGCGGTCGTCACCTTGAAATTGTCCTCGCTGCCCATGACGAGCGTGACCGACATTCCGGCGCGCTCGGCCACCATCGCGTCGTCGGTGAGCTCGTCGCCGAGCGAAGCCGCCGCGCGGTGGGCATCCAAAATCGCCCGGTAATGGAATCCTTGCGGCGTCTGCGCCCGCCACAAATCGCGGCGCTCGACGGTCGCGGCAATGCGCTCGCCCTCGCCCCGCTTCAACGTATCGGCGACCGGAACCGCGGCGATGGCGGCGGGGCTTCGGTTCAGCGCCTCCAGCACGCGGCTGATCGTGCCCGCGTCGATAAAGGGACGCGCGGCGTCGTGAATGAGGATGCGCTCCGGGTTTTGCGCCGCCAGCGCCTCCAATCCGTTGCGCACCGACTCTTGGTGCGTAGCACCCCCCGAAATGGGCGGCAGAAGCGCAAGCCCCGCGGTCGCCGAGTCGTAAAGCGCCCGGTCGTCGGCGGCGATCACGGCCGCCACCGCATCGATCTCGGGATGCGAAACGAAAGCGGCCAGGCTGTGGCGCAACAGCGGCGCGCCCGCGAGCGGCAGATATTGTTTCGGCGTGCTGGCGCGAAGCCGCTGTCCGCGGCCGGCGGCGACCACGAGGGCCAGGTTCCCGGGCATTGCGATTCCCGCAAGGATGCTGCTAGCGTCGGCACAACCTAGACGCCCGGCCCGCGCTTGCCAAGGGGCGGCGCGGCGCGTCACCACGGCCTGGAATCCGGCAGAATCATGTCCGCAACGCTCGCCTCGAATCTCGGCGCCATCGTCAGCCTCGTTCCGGCTTTGGCCTTGTCGTTGCGCCCGCGCGAGTCGCGCGACGCCGCGTTCTGGGCCTCGGTTGCGGTCGCCGCCGTCGGCCCCGCCGCCTGGACCGCGGTCCAGCTCGCGCAAGGGTGGAACACCGGCGTCTCGGTGGCGCTGTGGATCACGGTCAGCGTCACCATGATCCTGTTCGCGATTCTGGCCGGCGTCACGCGCGCCGGCTGGCGGCTCATAACGCTCCTGGCGCCGTATCTGTTCCTGCTCGCCGCGCTCGCGGCACTTTGGCAGACGGCGCCGGCAAAACCGTTCTTGGGGAATGCGCCGGCGGGATGGATCGAGCTTCACATCGTGGTATCGGTGCTGGCCTATGGCCTGCTCACGCTCGCCTCGGTCGCGGGGCTGGCGGTGTTCCTGCAGGAGCGGGCGCTGAAGGCGAAGCGGCGCAGCGCGTTCACCGCGACGCTGCCCTCGGTCGCCGATGGCGAGACGCTTCAATTGCGCCTCCTGTGGGGCGCCGCGGCAGGGCTTGCGGTGGGGCTCCTGTCCGGCATGGCGACCGAGTATTTCGAGATCGGCCGGGTGTTGAGGCTCGATCACAAGACGGTGTTCTCGCTCCTGACCTTTGCCGTGATTCTGGCCCTGCTGGTTGCCCACAACCGCACGGGCCTGCGCGGGAGACGCGCGGCGCGCCTGGTTTTGCTGGCCTATCTGCTGTTGACCCTGGCCTATCCGGGGGTCAAATTCGTGACCGACGTCCTGATGGGCTAAAGGGGATCGCCGTCGGCAGCCGCGTTCGCCGCAACCGTTGAAACGGGGACGTTTCCAGGCTAAATTGCCTATCCGCTAATCAGGCATTTATCAGAGCCTCAAAAATGGGCATTCAGGTCGGGCCTCTGCGCCTCGCCAATAGGGTTTTGCTCGCGCCGATGTCCGGCGTCACCGACCTGCCGTTCCGCAGGCTGGTGAAGCGCAACGGCGCCGCTCTGGTGGTCTCCGAAATGATCGCCAGCGAGGCCATGGTGCGCCAGAACGCCAAGACCCTGCGCATGGCCGCGAACGATGCGGAAGAATTCCCCATGGCGGTGCAGATCGCCGGATGCGAGCCGCAGGTCATGGCCGCGGCGGCGAAGCTGAACGAGGACCGCGGCGCCGCCCTGATCGACATCAACATGGGCTGTCCGGTGAAGAAGGTGGTGAACGGCGAGGCCGGTTCCGCCCTCATGCGCGACGAGTCCAAGGCCGCGCGCATCCTCGAGGCCACGGTCAAGGCGGTCAAACTTCCCGTGACCCTCAAGATGCGCACCGGTTGGGATGACAAGAGCCGCAATGCGCCGCGGCTGGCCCGGATCGCGGAAGCCTGCGGCATCCAGATGCTCACGGTTCACGGGCGCACCCGCTGCCAGTTATATCAAGGGCGTGCGGACTGGAAGTTCATCCGTGAGGTGAAGGAGGCCGTCTCGATTCCCGTGGTGGCCAACGGCGACATCACCACCCTGGACGAGGCCAAGACCTGCCTCGAACAGTCGGGTGCCGACGGCGTCATGATCGGGCGCGGGGCCTATGGCAGGCCTTGGTTTCCGGCGCAGGCCGCGCGATTCCTGGAAACCGGCGAACGCATGCCCGATCCGCCGCTTGCCCAGAAGCACCGCATGCTGCGCTGGCACCTCGAGGAAATGCTCGTCCACTACGGCGAGTACGCGGGCCTGCGCATCGCCCGCAAGCACATCGGCTGGTACTGCAAAGGCTTGTCCGGCTCGGCGGAGTTCCGCGCCGAGGTGAACCGCATCGCCGAGGCGAAGCCGCTGTGGGCGTGCATCGCCGCCTTCTACGGGCCGCTGCTGGAACGGGAGGCGGCCTGATGGCCGGCGGCATACAGTCGGAAAAGGTGACGCCGCTGGCGCGCAAGCGGCTCCCGCGCGGCGACGATCCGGGCGGCCCGGGCGCCGCCGCCGCTTGCATCCTCAACGCGCTTCCCGATCCGGTGCTGATGGTGGGCGAGGGCGGGGCCGTGCAATTCGCCAATTTCGCCGCCGAAAACTTCTTCGCCGTCAGCGCGGAGCAGCTGTGCGCCCGGCGGCTTCAGGATCTGGTGCCCGCCGACAGCCCGCTCCTGTCGCTGATCGAGCAGGTTCATGCCGGCGGCCACAGCGTATTCGAATACGGCGTGACCATCGCCGCCCCGCGCATCGGCGACCGTTTCGTCACGATCCAGGTCACGTTGGTCCCCGAGTGGGAAAGCTCGGTGGTGGTGACGCTGCGCGAACGCTCCTTCGCCGACAAGATCGATCACCAGCTCACGCACCGCAGCGCCGCCCGTTCCGTCACCGGCATGGCCGCCGTGCTGGCCCACGAGATCAAGAATCCGCTTTCCGGCATCCGCGGCGCGGCCCAGCTCCTGGAGCAGAACGCCAACACCGGCGACCGCAAGCTCACCGAGCTCATCTGCGACGAGACGGACCGGATTTGCGCCCTGGTCGATCGTATGGAAGTGTTCTCGGAAAAGCGCGGCATCGAGCGCGAGGCGGTCAACATCCACCGCGTGCTCGAGCATGTGCGCCGGCTGGGCGAGAGCGGTTTCGCCCGCGGCATCCGCTTCGTCGAGAACTACGATCCCTCGCTCCCGCCCGTTCACGGCAACCGTGACCAGCTCATCCAGGTGCTCCTGAACCTGGTCAAGAACGCGGCCGAGGCATGCCCCAAGAACGGCGGCGAGATCGTGCTGTCCACGGCTTATCAGCACGGCGTGCGCCTGGCCGTGGCGGGAAGCGCTTCCCGCATGGAGCTGCCGCTCATGGTCAGCGTCCAGGACAACGGCGACGGAATCCCCGAAGACCTGCGCTCCTGCCTGTTCGATCCCTTCGTCACAACCAAGGCGGGCGGCACTGGCCTGGGGCTTGCATTGGTCGCGAAGATCATCAACGACCACGGCGGCGTGATCGAATTCGACAGCCAGCCGCGCCGTACCGTGTTCCGGGTCCGGCTTCCCATGTTCGTCGAGGTAGGCGAGGGGGCATGAGCGCGACCATCTTGATTGCCGACGACGATCGCGCGATCCGCACCGTTTTGGAGCAGGCGCTGGGCCGGCTCGGCTACGAGGTGCGCACCACGGGAAACGCCGCGACCCTCTGGCGCTGGGTCGCCGACGGCCAGGGCGATCTCGTGATCACCGACGTCATCATGCCGGACGAGAACGGCCTCGATCTGATTCCGCGCATCCGAAAGATAAGGCCCGATCTTCGCATCATCGCCATGAGCGCGCAGAACACGCTGCTCACCGCGGTCAAGGCGACCGAGCGCGGCGCCTTCGAATATCTGCCCAAGCCCTTCGACCTCAACGAGCTCATCGGCGTCGTGCGCCGGGCGCTCACCGAGCCGCGGCCTTCCACGGACGAAGAGCTCGGTCGCGAGGAAGTCGAGGAGCAATTGCCCCTGATCGGCCGTTCGGGGGCGATGCAGGAAATCTACCGCGTGTTGGCGCGGCTCATGGGTACCGACCTCACCGTCATGATCGCCGGGGAATCGGGAACCGGCAAGGAATTGGTCGCCCGCGCCCTGCACGACTACGGCAAGCGGCGCAACGGGCCGTTCGTCGCCATCAACATGGCGGCCATCCCGCGCGAGCTAATCGAAAGCGAATTGTTCGGCCACGAGAAAGGCGCGTTTACCGGCGCGGCATCGCGAAGCTCGGGAAGATTCGAGCAGGCCGAAGGCGGCACCCTGTTTCTGGACGAGATCGGCGACATGCCGCTCGAGGCCCAGACGCGGCTGCTGCGGGTGCTGCAATCCGGCGAGTACATGACGGTCGGGGGACGCACGCCGATCCGCGCCAACGTCCGCATCATCGCCGCCACCCACCGCGACCTGCGCCAGCTGATCGACCAGGGGCTGTTCCGCGAAGATCTATTTTACCGCCTCAACGTGGTGCCGATCCGCGTTCCCCCGCTGCGCGAGCGGACCGAGGACATTCCGGCGCTGGTGCGCCATTTCCTTGCCCAGGCCGCGGCCGAAGGCCTGCCGCCGAAGCGGCTCGACGCGACGGCCCTGGAGCGGCTGCGCACCTACCGCTGGCCGGGCAACGTCCGCGAACTCGAGAACCTCGTGCGCCGTCTCGCCGCACTCTACTCGCAGGAGGTGATCGGCATGGACGCGATCGAGGCGGAGCTGGCGGAGGCGCTGCCGCCGATCCGGCCGTCGGGGGTGATCGAGGCGGATTCGCTGGGCTCTGCGGTCGAGCGGCACCTGCGCGATTATTTCGGGGCTCACAAGAATGCGCTGCCCGCGGCCGGCCTCTACGGCCGCATCCTCAAGGAGGTCGAACGGCCCTTGATTTCGCTGACCCTGGAGGCGACAAGGGGCAATCAAATCAGGGCGGCACGGCTCCTGGGCGTCAACCGCAACACGCTTCGCAAGCGGATTCGCGAGTTGGACATCCATGTCGTGCGGGGCATAAAATAGCCCATGCGTTGCAACGCCGGTTCGCGCGGCACACCGTGTCACCTTTTCCGTATTGATCCGGCAGCGGCGGTCGCGTCATGACGAGTGAAACTGCGGATTTGGCGGCATTCTCGCGTGCGTGGCTGAGGCGCCTTGCCGCGTGGGCCGTGCGCGTGGGATTGGCCCGCAAGCTGGTCTACGCCCTGATGCTGGCGGCGGCCGCGATGGGCATCGCCACCTATGCCGTGCTCACCGGCTCGGGGCTCGCCGCGCCCGAACCTACCCTCGTCCTCGTCGTCCTCAACATCGACGTCGTGCTGCTGCTGATTTTGGCGGTGGTTGTCGCGCGGCGCATCGTCGCCGTGTGGATGGCGCGCCGCAGGGGCTCGGCCGGGTCGCGGCTGCACACCCGGCTCGTGCTGATGTTCGGGCTGGTGGGCGCCGTACCCGCCATCTTGATGGCGGTGTTCTCGGTGCTGTTCTTACATCTTGGAATCGAGTCGTGGTTCAACAAACAGGTCAGCACCGCGGTCAATGAATCGCTGGCGGTGGCCGAGGCGTATCTCAAGGAACATCAGCAAAACATCCGCGGCGACGTCATGGCGATGGCCACCGACATCAGCCGCGAAGGCCCGCTGATCATCGCCAATCCAAAGCGGTTCGCCCAGATCATGAGTACCCAAGCGGCGCTGCGCTCGCTGTCCGAGGCGGTCGTGTTCGACGGCAGCGGCCATGTGATGGCGCAGGCGGGGTTCAGCTTCGCCCTCGAGTTCGAGCCTCTGCCCGACTGGGCGCTCGTGGCGGCGCGCAACCACGAGGTTGCGATCCTGACCAGCGAAAGCGACGACCGCGTCCGGGCGCTGGTGAAGCTCGACGGCTTCGATGAGGCCTATCTCTATGTCGGCCGGCTGGTCGATCCCAAGGTGGTCGGCCACATGCAGACCACGCAGCGCGCGGTCCGCACGTATCAGGAATCGCAGGGGCGCCTGACCGGGTATCAGGTCACCTTCGTCATGTTCTTCGTCATGGTGGCTCTCCTGTTGCTGTTGGCGGCGGTCCTGTTCGGATTGATGCTGGCGACCCAGCTGGCGCGGCCCATCAGCCGCCTGGTCGAGGCGGCCGAGAAAGTGCGCTCCGGCGATCTCTCGGCGCGCGTGGAGGAGGGGCCGCAGAACGATGAAGTCGGGACATTGAGCCGCGCCTTCAACCGGATGACCAGCCAGCTCAATGAACAGCGCAGCGAGCTGGTCGAGGCCAACCGCCAGCTTGACTTGCGCCGCCGTTTCACCGAGGCCGTGCTGTCGGGCGTGTCCGCCGGCGTGATCGGGCTGGACCAAAACGGATGCATCAACCTGCCCAATCGCTCCGCCAGCAATTTGCTCGGCATCGCCTTCGATCGCATGATCGGCGCGGAAATCTCCGAGGCCGTGCCCGAGATGGCGGCGCTGTTCCGCAAGGCGCGGCGGCGGTCGGAGCGCATGGTCGAATCCCAGATCACCGTGCTCGCGGGCGGCCGGCCGCGCACGTTGCTCGTGCGGATCGCCGCGGAGAAGGTGGAGGGCGAGGTTCAGGGTTTCGTCGTCACCTTCGACGACGTGACGGAGCTGTTGTCGGCGCAGCGCAAGGCCGCCTGGGCGGATGTGGCGCGCCGCATCGCCCACGAGATCAAGAACCCGTTGACGCCGATCCAGCTTTCGGCCGAACGGTTGAAGCGGAAATATCTGCGCGAGATCAAGTCGGATCCCGAAACCTTCACCATCTGCACCGACACGATTGTCCGCCAGGTGGCCGACATCGGGCGCATGGTGGACGAGTTCTCGTCCTTTGCCCGCATGCCGGCGCCCGTCATGGGCGAGGAGGATCTGGCCGATTTGTGCCGCCGCGCCGTGTTCCTGCAGCGCAACGCGCACGCCAAGATCGATTTCGTCTGCGACGTCCCCGACGACCCCGTGCGCATCCGCTGCGACGGCCGCCAGATCGGCCAGGCGCTGACCAATCTGTTGCAGAATGCGGCCGAGGCGGTTTCCGGCAACGAGAAGGGCGGGCGGGGCAAGCCGCATGGCCGCGTGCATTTGCGCGTGTTGCGCGACGGCGAGCGCACCGTCGTCGAAATCGAGGACGACGGTCCGGGCTTTCCGCCGCATTTGCGCGAGCGGCTGACCGAACCCTATGTCACGACGCGGGCGAAAGGCACCGGCCTCGGGCTGGCGATCGTGAAAAAAATCATGGAAGATCACGGCGGCGACTTGATATTGGCGGACCGCGAAGGCGGCGGTGCGCGCGTGCGGCTCGTTTTCCGCAACAGCGCGGATGCGGGGGCCGTGGACGCGCCGGGCGAAGGCGAGGGCGCAGTGCAGCCCGCCGGGCCGGAAGCCGAGAGGATTCTCGCCCATGGCTCATGACATCCTGATCGTTGACGACGAAGCCGATAACCGCGTGCTGATGGCCGGCGTGCTCGCCGACGAGGATTATTTGCCGCGCGAGGCGGGCGACAGCACCAGCGCGCTTGCTGCGATCCGCTCGCGCCGCCCCAGCCTCGTCATCCTCGACATCTGGTTGCAAGGAAGCGAACTCGACGGCATCGAGCTCCTGGACGTGATCAAGAAAGAGCACACCGGCGTTCCGGTCGTCATGATCAGCGGCCACGGCACGATCGAGACCGCGGTCGCCGCCATCAAGAAGGGCGCTTACGATTTCATAGAAAAGCCGTTCAAGGCCGACCGCCTGCTTCTGGTCGTCGAGCGCGCGATCGAGGCGGCGAGGCTGCGGCGTGAAAACGAGGAGTTGCGGTTGCGCGTGGGCGCCGAAGCCGAATTGATCGGCCAGTCGCCCGCGATCAACCAGCTGCGCCAGGTGGTCGAGCGGGTCGCCCCCACCGGCAGCCGCGTGCTGATCACCGGGCCCGCCGGCGCGGGCAAGGAGGTTGTGGCGCGCATGATCCACGCGCGCTCGCGGCGCGCCTCGGGCCCGTTCGTCGTGCTCAATTGCGCGACCATGCGCCCCGACCGTCTCGAACCGGAATTGTTCGGCATCGAGGCCGGCGTGGAGGGGCCCGACTCCCCGCGCAAGATCGGCACCTTCGAGCAGGCCCATGGCGGCACGCTGTTCCTCGACGAGGTCGCCGACATGCCGCTCGAAACCCAGGGAAAGATCGTGCGCGCGTTGCAGGACCAGACCTTCCAGCGCGTCGGCGGCACCGATCCGGTCGAGGTGGACGTGCGCGTGATCTCGTCCTCGAACCGCGATCTGGCCGAAGCGATGGCGCAGGGGAACTTCCGCGAGGATCTGTTCTATCGTCTGTCGGTCGTGCCGATCCGTGTCCCCGCTCTCAACGAGCGGCGCGAGGACATCAGCGTGCTCGCCCGCCATTTCATGCGGCGTTCGGCCGACGCCGCCGGCCTGCCGGCGCGCGAAATCGGCGAGGACGCCATGGCCGCGTTGCAGAGCCATGAATGGAAAGGCAACGTGCGCCAGCTGCGCAACGTCATCGACTGGCTGCTCATCATGGCGCCGGGAGACGCGAGCGAGCCGATCCGTTGCGAGATGCTGCCGCCCGAGATCGGCGGCGTATCGGGCACGGTCCTGCAGTGGGAGCGCGGCGGCGAGATCATGACGCTCTCCTTGCGCGAGGCGCGCGAGGTGTTCGAGCGCGAGTATCTCACCGCCCAGGTCATGCGCTTCGGCGGCAATATTTCACGCACCGCGGCCTTCGTCGGGATGGAGCGCTCGGCGCTCCATCGCAAGCTCAAGTCGCTCGGCCTCCACCAGGGCGAGCGCGCGCCGAACCTGACCAGTTGAGCCGTCGAACCTCACTCCCTCGCGCCATCATCACTCCCGACATCCAAAGGCCGAAAGAACAGGGATCATGAAATTCATCATTTGCGGCGCCGGTCAGGTCGGAACCAGCATCGCGCGCCATTTGGCGGCCGAGGACAACGACGTGGTGGTGATCGACCAGTCGCCCGAGTTGATCGCCAAGATCCAGGATTCGCTCGACGTCCAGGGCGTCATCGGATTCGCGTCGCATCCGGAGATCTTGGAGCGCGCGGGCGCGTCGGACGCCGACATGCTGATCGCCGTGACCCGCGAGGACGAAGTCAACATGGTGGCCTGCCAGGTCGCCCACTCGCTGTTCAACGTGCCGACCAAGATCGCCCGCGTTCGCCACGAAAGCTATTTGCAACCCGCCTGGGCCGATCTTTTCAGCCGCGATCATCTCCCCATCGACGTCATCATCTCGCCGGAAATCGAAATCGCCAAGGCGATCGCACGGCGCCTCGCCGCGCCCGGCTCGTTCGAGATGATCCCGCTTGCCGACGGCAAGGTCCGGGTCACGGGGGTGCGCTGCACCGAGGAATGTCCCGTCATCAACACGCCGCTGCGCCAGCTCACGGGCCTGTTTCCGGACCTCAACATCGCCGTCCTCGCGATCTTGCGGGAAGGAAAGCTCCTCGTTCCCGACGGCGATTCGCAGATGCGCGCCGGCGACGACGTCTATTTCGCCGTCGATTTCGAACATGTTTCGCGGGCCATGTCGGCCTTCGGCCATGAGGAGCCCGAGGCGCGCCGCATCGTCATCGTCGGCGGCGGCAACGTCGGCATCTTCCTCGCCCAATCGATTGAGGCAACCTATCCGGCGGCGAATCTGAAGCTCATCGAGGCCAGCAAGCCGGCGGCCGAGCGCGCGGCGCAGGCGCTGTCCCGCACCACGGTGCTCGTGGGCGACGCGCTCGACCCCGAGATCCTCGCCGAGGCGAACGTGGCGAGCGCCGAAACCATCGTCGTCGTCACCAACGAGGACGAGGTCAACGTGCTGACGGGGCTGCTGGCGAAGCGCCAGGGCTGTAGCCGCGCCGTCGCGCTCATCAACAACCCGGTGTTCGGGCCGCTCATCACCAATCTCGGCATCGACGTGGTGGTGAGCCCGCGGCAGATCACGGTTTCGACCATCCTCCAGCACGTCCGCCGGGGCCGCATCCGTGCCGTGCATTCCCTGGGCGAAGGTATCGGCGAGGTGATCGAGGGCGATGCGCTCGAAACCTCGCCTTTGGTGGGTGCCCCGCTGAAGGACATCGATTTGCCGGACGGCGTGGTGGTGGGGGCGCTGGTGCGCGGCGACGACGTGATCATTCCGCGCGGCGACACCGTCATCAAAACGAACGACCGCATCGTCCTCTTCGTCGCCTCCGAGGCGGTGAAGAAGGTGGAGAAGATGTTCTCGGTCCGGCTCGAATATTTCTAGCTTCGAGGCACTTCAATGTCCCGCATCGCCTATGTGAATGGACGTTACGTCCCGCACCGCGACGCCATGGTCCATATCGAGGACCGTGGCTATCAGTTCTCCGACGGCGTCTACGAGGTGATCGGCGTCGCGTCGGGGCGCGTCATCGACGAGGAGCCCCACTGGGACCGGCTGGACCGGTCGCTTGGCGAGCTCAACATGGCCTGGCCGATGTCGCGCGCCGCCTTGCGGCTCATCGTGCGCGAGGTGCTGCGCCAGAACGGGGTGCGCGACGGCATGGTCTATATCCAGGTGACGCGCGGCGTCGCCCCGCGCGACCATGCATTCCCCAAGAACGCCCCGGCCGCGCTGGTGGTAACCGCGCGCCGCTCGCGTCCCGCCAGCCGGGAAGCCCAGAACAAGGGCGTCACCGTCATCACCATTCCCGACATTCGCTGGAAACGCTGCGATATCAAGACGGTGGGGCTGCTTCCCAATGTTCTCGGCAAGCAGCGCGCCCATGAATCCGGCGCCTTCGAGGCATGGATGGTGAACGACGAGGGCTTCGTCACCGAAGGCACGAGCACCAACGCCTGGATCGTGACCAAAGACGGCGAGCTCGTCACCCGCCAGACCGACACCACGATCCTTCCCGGCATCACCCGCGCCTCGCTCGTGGCGCTGGTGCGCGACGAGGGGCTGCGATTGGTGGAGCGCCCCTTCACGCCCGAAGAGGCCAAGGCGGCGAAGGAAGCCTTCATCACCAGCACCACCTCCTATGTCATGCCGGTAGTGAAGATCGACGGCCATGCGATCGGCGACGGAACGCCCGGCCCCGTGACCCGCCGCCTTCAGGACTGGTACCGGAATTACGCCGCCGGGCCCGGGGCGGCCGCTTGAGTCCGCCGGTTTCGCTCGCCCGGCCCCGGGCAATTCTGTGGGACTGGGACGACACGCTGGTGGACAACTGGGCCTCGATCCACGCGGCGATGAACGCGACGCTCGCGGCCATGGGCCATCCCCAATGGACTCTGGAACAGACGCGGGCCGAGGCCCGCCGGTCGCTGCGCAACAGTTTCCCGGAGATCTTCGGGCCCAAGTGGGAGGAGGCGCGCGAGCTGTTCTACCGCGCATTCGCCAAGAATCATCTCCAGCTCCTGAGGCCCCGGCCGGGCGCCGACGCGATGCTGGCGCGCCTGGCGCAAGCCGGAATTTATCTCGGCGTGGTGAGCAACAAGACCGGAACCTTCCTGCGGGAGGAGGCGGCGCATCTGGACTGGAGCCGGCATTTCGCCGCCATCGTGGGTGCTGCCGACGCCGCCGAGGACAAGCCCGCCCCGGCCCCGGTGAAACTCGCCCTCGAGGGCTCGGGCATCGTGCCGGGGCCCGCGGTGTGGTTCGTGGGCGACGGACGGGTGGACATGGAATGCGCCCACCGTGCCGCCTGCGCCGCCGTGCTGATCTGGGACGAGACGGCGCAAACCCAGGATTTCGGCCCCCATCAGCCCGACCGCAAGGTTGCGACCTTCGCCGAACTCGAGGCTTTGGCGCTTGGCCGGTAAGGCCTTGGCGCCCGGCGCTTCCACGGCACCTTAAAGTCGGGCGCTTTTCCTGCTATATTAATAAATTAGCCTGGGCAGATGTAGGCGGCTGCCCGGGCCGTCCCGGCGGGGAGGCCGGGCCAACTTCATCTCCGGGCGGATGGGCGCCTGATGAAGGGGGGCAATAACAAAAATGGGGGGTCATCCCATGTCGACGGAAAAAACGCAGAACATACAAGACGTCTTTCTCAACAACATTCGCAAGAACAAGACCGCGGTCACGATATTTCTGGTCAACGGCGTGAAGCTTCAGGGAATCATAACGGCGTTCGATAATTTCTGCGTGCTGCTCCGGCGCGACGCGCAGTCGCAGCTGGTTTACAAGCACGCGATCTCCACGGTCATGCCGGCTGGACCGATCCAGCTTTTCGAGCCGGCCAAGGAGGGCGATGATTCGTAAGAGCCCCGTTGCGGCAGGGGGCTCGAACGGGCAGGCCGCGGCCGCCACCGGCCGCGCGCTGATCGTCTGCCCGCTGCTGCGCAATGGCGCGGGCTCGAACCGCTCCAGCGAAGCGCGCCTCGCCGAGGCGGCGGGCTTGGCGCGCGCCATCCGTTTGCACGTCGTGGACGCCGAAGCCGTGCGCACCGACAATCCCCGGCCCGCCACGCTGTTCGGAACCGGCACGGTCGAGCGCCTCCAATTCCTGATCGCCGAACAAGACATCGGGGTCGTCGTCGTCGACGGCACGCTGTCTCCGATCCAGCAGCGCAATCTCGAGCGCGCCTGGAAATGCAAGGTCATCGACCGCACGGGTCTGATCTTGGAGATTTTCGGCGACCGCGCCCGCACCAGCGAAGGCCGTCTGCAAGTGGAGCTCGCGGCGCTCACCTATCAGAAAAGCCGGTTGGTGCGGTCCTGGACCCACTTGGAGCGCCAGCGCGGCGGTTTCGGCTTCCTCGGCGGTCCGGGCGAATCCCAGATCGAATCCGACCGCCGCCAGATCGGCGATCGCATCATCAGGCTCAAGCGCGAATTGGGGGCGGTCACGCGCACCCGCGGCCTTCACCGCGAGGCGCGCCGCCGCGTGCCCTATCCGGTGATCGCGCTCGTCGGCTACACCAACGCCGGCAAATCCACGCTGTTCAACCGGCTGACCGAATCGCGGGTCTTTGCCGACAATTTGTTGTTCGCGACGCTCGACCCCACCATGCGGGCGATCAAGCTGCCCCAGGGGCCGCAGGCGATCCTGTCCGACACCGTCGGTTTCATCTCGAATCTGCCGACCGGTCTGGTCGCCGCCTTCCGCGCCACGCTGGAAGAGGTGCGCGCCGCCGATGTCATCGTCCACGTCCGCGACGTTTCGCATGCCGATGCGGAGGCGCAGAAAAACGACGTCGAGGAGGTGCTGGGCGATTTGGGGCTGGGGCGCGCGGTCGATGCCGGGCTGCTCGAGGCGCTCAACAAAATCGATTTGCTGGCGCCAAGCGAGCGCGGGGTGTTGGCGAACCAGGCGGCGCGCAATCCCAATCTCATTCCGATCTCCGCCGCGACGGGGGAGGGGGTGGACCATCTGCTCGCCGCCGTCGCCCGCAGATTGCAGGCGGAGCGCCACGTCGTCGATCTCGCGGTGGACTTGACCGACGGGGCAAGCATCGCCTGGCTCTACCGCCACGGGCAGGTGCTGGCGCGGCGCGACGATGCCGAATTCGCCCATTTCCGCGTCGGTCTGCTGCCCGCCGACCTGGCCAAGTTCGAGCATCGCACGCAGGCGCATTAGCACTCGCTATCGCAAACTTGCAACTCACCCCCACCCATTCGTGAATCACCCCCACCCGAGCCCGCCAAAAAACGCGCATTCCGGCGCGTTTTTCGGCGCGCTCCCTCCCCCATCGAGAGGGGGAGGGGGATAGAAACGTTCCCTTCCCACGCGGGAGAGAGAATTAAAAAATTCCCCTCCCCCCGTGCGGGGGAGGGACAGGGTGGGGGTATATTCGTTTATTTCCGATCCTCGGCACTACCGTCCGAACCGCTCCCAATAATTCCCGAACAGCTCCGCCTCGCCCGGTTTGTCCTC
>DATDPM010000050.1:0-26268 GCA_035292745.1 Alphaproteobacteria bacterium
CGAGCCTAGAGCATGATCTTGCCGGTTGGAAGCGGCTGCGCCGGAGGGATTTTGCGCGGCGGGCAGGAGCAAGGGCGAAGCGCGTAGCGGGGACTACGGGCGAGCCATTCGACGAACCCGCGGCGCGAAAGACCCCGGCCCTGCGCAGCCGCTTCCAACCGGCAAGATCACGCTCTAGGCGGGGGCGCCGCGGCTTGCAATGATAGCGCCTTAGGAGCATCTGGAAGGCCATGGCCGCCGTCCTCAATCAGCGCCAAATCCTGGACCGCCGCGCCCTTGCGGCGGAGGTGGCGGCGCTTGCCGAACGCGGCCTGCCGGCCGATGCCGCGCGCCTTGCCCTCATCGAAATCCTCAAAGCGGCGCTGGCGGGCGGGCGCAACGCGATCCGCCGCCGCTTCGATCGCGGGGCGAGCGGAACCGAGATCGTTTATGCCTTGAGCTTCCTGGTCGATCAGATCGTGCGCACGATCCACGAGTTCGCCGAGACCCGGGTGTTCAGTTCCGAACCGGGAAAGCCGGTGAAAGTGGGGCTGGTGGCGGTGGGCGGCTACGGGCGCGGCGAGTTGGCGCCGTTCTCCGACGTCGATCTTCTGTTCGTCGTGCCCGAGAAGCGGCCGCCCGAGACCGAGCGGCTCATCGAATACATTCTCTATATATTGTGGGACCTGGGGCTCAAGGTCGGCCATGCCACGCGCTCGGTCGCGGAGGCCGTACGCCTCGCCAAGGCGGATCAGACCATCCTCACCACGCTCCTGGAATCGCGCTACGTGTGCGGCGACGAGGCGCTCTACCGCGAACTCAAGGAAAGTTTCCAGGCGAAGGTGGTGGAGCCGGGCGGCCTCGATTACGTCGAGGCGAAGCTCGCCGAGCGCAACGAGCGCCACCAGCACATGGGCGACAGCCGCTACGTGCTGGAACCGAACGTGAAGGACGGCAAAGGCGGGCTTCGCGACCTCCACACCCTGTTCTGGATCGCAAAATATTTTTATCGCGTCGAAGCGGTGGAGGAACTGGTCGCGCGCGGCGTGCTCACGCGCAAGGAGGCCGACGGCTTCGACAAGGCGCAGAACTTTTTATGGACGCTGCGCTGCCACATCCATTACCTCACGGGGCGCGCCGATGAGCGCCTCACCTTCGATCTCCAGCCCGAGATCGGCCGGCGCATGGGGTACACCGATCACGCCGGCTCGCTCGGCGTCGAGCGCTTCATGAAGCATTATTTTTTGGTCGCCAAGGAAGTGGGCGATCTGACGCGCATCTTCTGCGCGGCCATCGATTCCGAAAGCCGGCCGGCGCGGAAGTTCTCGCTGCGCCGCCTCACGCTGCGCAAGCATCTGCCCGACGGATTCGACGTCGACGGAAACCGCCTGACCGTCGCCCGCGCTGGCATATTCCAGAAGGACCCCGTCAATCTGCTGCGGCTTTTCCGCGTCGCCCAGGCCTTGGATCTCGACATCCATCCCCATGCGCTGCGCCTGGTGACGCGCAGCCTGCGGCTGGTCGATCAGAAGTTGCGCGAAAATCCGGAAGCGAACCGGCTGTTCGTCGAGATGCTGACGACCGACAACAAGGACCCGGAAGAGACTCTGAAACGCATGAACGAGGCGGGCGTGCTCGGGCGGTTCATTCCCGACTTCGGCCGGGTCGTCGCCCAGATGCAGCATGACATGTATCACGTCTATACCGTGGACGAGCATACGATCCGCGCCATCGGCATATTGCACCGCATCGATTCGGGGAGGCTGATGAAGGCGCATCCGGTCTCGAGCCTGGTGATCCGCAAGATCCAGGCGCGCCGCGTGCTTTATATCGCCGTGCTGCTGCACGATATCGCCAAGGGCCGCGGCGGCGACCATTCGGCGCTCGGCGCCGAGGTGGCGCTGAAACTTTGCCCGCGCCTGGGGTTTTCGGAAGAAGAGACGGAGACGGTGGCGTGGCTCGTGCGCCATCACCTGCTCATGAGCCACACGGCGCAACGCCGCGACATCAACGATTCGAAGACGGTCAGCGATTTCGTCAACGTCGTGCAATCGGCGGAGCGGTTGCGCCTCTTGCTCGTGCTGACCGTCGTCGACATGAAGGCGACGGGCCCGACCGTCTGGAACGAATGGAAGGCGGCGCTGCTGCGCGAGCTCTACTTCAGCAGCGAAGATTTCATAACGGGCGGCGTGCTGGCCGAGCGCAAGCAGGCGCGCATCGCCCAGGCGCAACAGGCGCTGCGCGCCGAACTCTCCGATTGGAGCGACGCCGACTATGCGGCGTTCGTCGCACTGGGATACCCCGATTACTGGCTCGGCCTCGACACGGCGACGCAGGCCCGCCATGCCCGGCTCGTGCGCGCCGCCGAGCGCGAGAAAAGCCCGATCACCATCGACATGCGGGTCGATCGCACAAGAGGCGCAACCGAGCTCACCATCTACACCGGCGATCATCCCGGGCTGTTTTCCGTGATCGCCGGAGCCATCGCCGTTTCGGGCGGCAACATCGTGGACGCCAAGATCTTCACCATGACCAACGGCATGGCGCTCGACGCCTTCTGGATTCAGGACACGCTGGCGTGGGGCGCCGAGTCGGGCGGCGGGCCGTTCGAGGGCCGCGAGCGGCTGGCGGCGCTGGAATCGACCATCACCAAGGCATTGGGCGGGAAGAAACGGCTCATCCAGGAGCTGGCGGCGCGGCCGTCGCGGCTGCCGAGCCGCACCCGCGTTTTCAAGGTGGTCCCCCGCGTGCTGGTCGACAACATGGCGAGCTCCACCCACACCGTGGTCGAAGTGAACGGGCGCGACCGCCCCGGCCTTCTGTTCCATCTCACGCGCACGCTGACCGCCTTGGGACTTCAGATCTCGAACGCCAAGATCGCGACCTACGGCGAGAAGGCGGTGGACGTGTTCTACGTCAAGGACGTGTTCGGCCTCAAAGTCGAGAACGAGCTGAAGATCGCCCAGATCAAGGCGGCGCTCTTGGGCGTGCTGGCCGAGCCCGAGGCCGAGGCCGCGCCGGCCAAGGGCAAACCTCCCGCCGTTCCGCGGTCGAAGAAACGGTCCCGCGCCAGGGCCACGACGCGCGGCGCCCGCCGCGCCGCTTCCCGCTAGGCGGGCAGGCGCCCCGCGCTTTCCGGCGCTTGACCCGAACCGGGCGAGCGGGGATAACAAGGCCCCGCCCTTCTCGCGAGACCCGCTGTTTCACCCCGAGTTCCCAGGCGATGAACCGCATCTTTTCGGGCGTGCAGCCCACCGGCAATCTTCATCTCGGCAACTACCTGGGCGCGATCCGGAACTGGGTGGCGCTGCAAGAAGAATTCGACTGCATCTTCTGCATCGTCGACCTGCACGCGATCACCGTGCCCCAGGAGCCGGAGGCGCTGCGCCGCCACACCCGCGAGGTGACGGCCGCCTATATCGCCACCGGCATCGACCCCGAGCGCTGCATCATCTTCAACCAGAGCCAGGTCGCGGCCCACAGCGAGCTCGCCTGGCTTCTGGGCTGCTTGACGCCCTTGGGCTGGCTCAACCGCATGACCCAGTTCAAGGAGAAGGCGGGCCGTGAGCGCGAGCAGGCGGGATTGGGGCTTTACGCCTATCCGGTGCTGATGGCCGCCGACATCTTCGCCTATAAGGCGACCCATGTGCCGGTGGGCGAGGACCAGAAGCAGCATCTGGAGCTTTCCCGCGACATCGCCGGCGCCTTCAACCGCCGCTACGGGGTCGAATTCTTCCCTTTGCCGGAGCCGCAGATCCTGGGCGCGGCCACCCGCGTCATGAGCCTTCGCGACGGCACCGCGAAGATGAGCAAGTCGGACCCGTCCGACTATTCCCGCATCAACATGACCGACACGGCCGACGACATCGACCGCAAGATCCGCAAGGCCAGGACCGATCCCGAGCCGCTTCCCGGAACGGCCGAAGGCTTCGAGGGCCGGCCCGAGGCGGCCAATTTGATCGGCATCTACGCCGCCCTTTCCGGCGTGTCGCGGGACGAGGCCATGACCCGTTTCGCCGGGGCGCAGTTCTCGACCTTCAAGAAGGAGCTGGCCGAGCTGGCGGTCTCCGTCTTGGGCCCGATCGGGGCGGAGATAAAGCGCCTGGTCGCGGAACAGGCCCATCTCGATGCGATCCTGAAGAACGGCGGGCAGCGCGCCCGCGCCATCGCGGAAAAGACTCTCGCCGAGGTTCAGGACATCACCGGCCTGCTCCGGCCCTAGGCCGGATTCGAAACGCATCCGCGCGGGATTCTTTTCCCGCATCCCGTAATGTGTAATGAATGACGGAATACGCGTTTTTCGCGTCCCGTCGCTTGCGCGCGCCATGAACCGCCTGATCTCCGCCCCGCGATTCCGCGATCCATTGGACCTTTGCTGATGCAGGTCTATCTCCCCATCGCCCAGATATCGGTCGATGTCTTCGTATTGCTGGCGATGGGCGCGGCGGTCGGTTTCATCTCCAGCCTGTTCGGCGTGGGCGGCGGATTCCTCATCACGCCGCTCCTGATCTTCATCGGCATCCCGCCGCCGGTGGCCGTCGCGACCCAGATCAACCAGGTCGTGGGCGCGGCGGTTTCGGGAACCGTCGCGCATTGGCGGCGCGGCAACATCGATTTCACGATGGGATGGGTCCTGATGGTCGGGACGATCCTGGGCTCGACGGTGGGCGTCACCCTGTTCGCCATGCTGCAGCGGGCCGGCCAGATCGATCTCGTCATCGTTCTCATGTACATCGTTTTCCTGGGCGGGATCGGCAGCCTGATGCTCGTGGAAAGCCTGCGGGCGCTGCTGCGCCAGCGCCGCGCGCCGGGCGCGCGCTTCAAGCTGCACCAGCACAACTGGCTGCACGGTCTTCCCTTCAAGATGCGGTTCCGCAAATCGCGCCTCTATATCAGCGCGCTGCTGCCCCTGGTTCTCGGGTTCGTCACCGGCGTCTTGATCGCGATGATGGGGGTGGGCGGCGGATTCTTCCTGGTGCCGTCGAAGATCTACCTGCTCGGGATGCCGACGACCTTGGCGGTGGGGACGTCGCTTTTTCAGACCATCTTCGTCGCCGCCTATTCCACCCTTCTCCAGGCGGTCCAGACCCAAACCGTGGACATTCTTCTGGCCATCGTCCTGCTCGTCGGCGGGCTTCTCGGCACCCAGATCGGCGCGCGAATCGGCCCCCGGCTGCATGGCGACCAGCTGCGGATTCTGTTGGCGCTATTGATCGTGGGCGTGTGGCTCAAGCTGGTGATCGGCGCGACGGTCACACCCGACGACTTATACTCGCTCCAGGTCGTGGTGCCGTCATGAGGCGGTCTTGGCTCAACTGGCTCTGTGCCGTGGCCGTTGCCGGCATTCTCGCCGTCCCGCTCGCCGGCGCGGACGATCTGGTGGTCGATCTCTCCAAGCGGCGGATCGACATCACCTTGGGCTTCTCGGGGGCGGAGGTGCTGCTGTTCGGGGCGACCGATACCGGAGGCGACGTCGTCGTGGCGGTACGCGGGCCGGAGCAGAGGGTTACGGTCCGGCGCAAGGAGCACATCGCGGGACTCTGGGTCAACCGCGAGTGGATGCAATTCGACCGGGCGCCCTCCTTCTATTACATCGCGAGTTCCCGCCCGTTGGAGGCGATCGCATCGGATGCGACATTCGCCGGCATCGAGGTCGGCGTCGCTCACCTGCGATTCGCGCCGTCCGGTTCGTCGCGGGGCGCCGATGCGGACGCATTCCGCGCCGCGCTCATCCACACCAAGGAGCGCGAAGGCCTATACGGAACCGGCCCGGGACAGGTGACATTCGTCGGCGGACGGCTGTTCCGCACCACGGTGAGCTTTCCCGCCACGGTCGCGACCGGGCCCTATGCGGTCGAGGTTTATCACTTGCGCGACGGCCAGGTCGAAAACGCGGAACAGCGAACCTTTTTCGTCACCAAGGTCGGGCTTTCCGCCGCGGTGGTCGTCCAGGCCCATAACAATCCGGCCGTCTATGGCTTGATTGCGGTCACCATTGCCGTGATGGCAGGATGGCTGGGCGCGGCCGGATTGAGGAAAATCTAACGCCATGCCGAAGGACCGGAAGCGGGATGCGGAGCGGGTCTTCCTCGTCGTCGTCGACGAAAGCGAGGAGATGGGCGTCGCGCTCCATTATGCGAGTCTCCGCGCCAAATCGGTCGGCGGCAGGGTCGCGCTCCTTTACGTGATCGAGCCGTCCGATTTCGTGCATTGGATGGCGGTCGAGGATCTCGAAAGGCAGGAGCACCGGTCGGAAGCGGAAGCCTTGCTCCAGAATCTTTCCGCCAAGGTCAACGAATGGGCCGGCACCATGCCCATCTTGCATTTGCGCGAAGGATCCCGGCGCGACGAGCTTCTGAAGCTGATCGAGGAGGATCCCAGCATCTCGATCCTGGTGCTCGCCTCCTCGACCCAGCCGACCGGGCCCGGCCCCCTCATCTCGGCGCTGACCGGGAAATTCATCAACAAGCTCCGCATCCCGTTAACCATCGTGCCCGGCAACCTCAGCGACGAGCAGCTCCAGGCGATCACCTGACGCATCCGCCCGAACAGGGGCGGATTCCGCCATTACCCCTTATTTTTCAAGGGTTGAATGCTTCGCGCCCCGTGCCATGTTACAGGGGCAGGCGGCCCGATGGCGCGCTGCGTAAGGGCGAGGTGAAACATGTATATCCAGACCGAGCAGACCCCGAATCCGGCGACCCAGAAATTCCTCCCCGGCCGCACCGTGCTCGCCCATGGCACGGCCGATTTCCCCAATGTCGAGGCGGCGGCGCGCTCGCCGCTGGCCCAGCGCCTGTTCGGGGTCGCCGGGGTGGCGGGCGTCTTTCTCGGCGCCGATTTCGTCACCGTGACCAAGGCCGCCGATGCCGACTGGCTCGGGCTGAAGCCGCTCGTGCTCCACGCGCTCATGGATCACTTCGTTTCCGGTGCGGCGGCGCTGGAAGAGGCCGACGAGGCCGGGCAAGCCGTCGCCCGATCCGGGGATGACGACGAGATCGTGGCCCAGATCAAGGAACTCATCGAAACCCGGGTGCGGCCGGCGGTCGCGGCCGACGGCGGCGACATCACGTTCCAGGGCTTCGAGAACGGAGTCGTCTACCTCAACATGCGAGGCTCGTGCTCTGGCTGCCCCAGTTCGACGCTCACGCTGAAGACCGGGATCGAGAACATGCTGCGGCATTATGTCCCAGAGGTGGTCGAGGTTCGCCCCGTCCTTTAGAGGCTAAGCCCTCGTAATATCTCGGCTTTAAACCGGCGGGCGCGCCTTGGCGGGCGCGTTGCCGTTTTGCCACAAAGCTTTCAGGATCGACCTCTGGCGAGGGATCTTTCCCAAAATTCGCCACAATTTTCCGACAGACTCCAATACCACACACCGGAGTGTATTGGTTCTAGTCCATCAGAGGTTTCAAGTCCGGCTGTCACGACAATATAACTTAACAATCCGTAAATTTTTGAGTCTGATGTGCCGGCCCAAACCGACTGACAACGAGCTGTTGCAAATTTCCATGGAGGCGAGACTCGTGGCAGGGCATGAAAAGGGTGACGCGCGATTGATCCGGAAGCGCGCAAGGTGCGAAGACCAGGACTTCATTTACGCCGCGCTGGGCGGGCTGACGCTGTGCGTGGCCGCGCTCTATCTGGCGGTGGCGCTGCCGCGGCTTGCGCCGCTGGTGGCGCCCAAGCTTCTGGGCGAGCAGGGCCGGGGCATAGCCACGGCTTGGATACCGTCCGACAACATGGCCGATGCCAATGGCGCGGCCGTGGCGCCGGGCGCCGGCAGGGGGCTGGAAAAGCCGACCCAGGTCACGCGCATCGGCAGCGTCGAAAAGCTCGCGGACCTCTTCGCCACTATGGATTACAGCCTCGATTCCGCGGCCAACGACGTCCAGGTGCCGCGGGTCTTCCTGGCGAGCCTGCCGTCCGACTTCAAATCCGTCTCTTCCATCGACACCCGCAAGGAACTTTTCATCCGGACCATGCTTCCGCTGGTCCTGAAGGTGAATGAAGGCATCCTGCTCGACCGTGGGCGGTTGCTCGCGCTCCGCGCGCGGGCGGCTTCGGGACGCGCGCCGACCGCGGAGGAAGCGGGCTGGCTCAACGATCTTGCCGAACGTTACGGGCTGGAGAAGCCGGACTTCGGCCAGCTGCTTTCGCGCGTCGATATCGTTCCGGCCTCGCTGGCACTGTCTCAAGCGGCCGAGGAGAGCGGCTGGGGAACCTCGCGCTTCGCGCGCCAGGGCAACGCCGCCTTCGGCCAGATCACCTTCAGCGAAGACGACGGGCTGGTTCCCTCGCGCCGCGACGACGGCAAGCGTCACCTGGTGCGGACCTACGACCATCTTCTGGACGGCGTGAAGTCCTACGCCCAGAACCTCAACACCCATGACGCCTACCGCCAGTTCCGCAAGGTTCGCGCCCAGATGCGCGCCCGCGGCGAGGACATCGAGGGTTTCAGACTCTCCGGTTCGTTGACCGGCTATTCCGAACGCGGCGGCGAGTACGTGGACACCATCCAGACCATCATGCGGGCGAACAACCTCGAGTCGCTCGATCGCGCCAAGCTGCGCGGCGGTCAGATGGGGAAGCTTCTGGCGGCGGGAAAATAACCAGCGGGTTCCTGGCGCGCGGTCAGCGCGCCGGCACGTAGAAGGGCGCCCCGAACCAACGGAAGCGTCCGTTTCCCGCCGGGATCGTGCAGCTCAGGCGGAAACGCCCCGGTGGCAGGGGTGAGGCAAGCTTCACCTCGAACCGGTTTCCCTCCAGACGTCTCATCGTCAATCCGTCGCGCTCCGACCCGTAACAGGCGAGCTTTTCCCCGTCCCGGATCGCGGGATCGAGGGTAAAGCCGATCGCCGGCGGATTATTGCCGGCGACCAGGGGGTCGGCCGGCGTGAAGTCCTGCAGCGGCAAGGGCAACGCCCGCGCCCGCTCGCGGAATTTTGCGATGTCGCCGTAATGCTCGTTCAGCGCGAAGCGCGGCAGGTCGAAGAAATCGCTGCCCCGGTAGATCACGCCCGAATGCTGGCCGAAGGCGAATTTGTAGCCCGAGTCCTGGACCTGCCGGCGCACCGCCAGGCTCGCCTCGCCGTAGGGGTAGGCGAAAAGCCCGGGGACGAAACCCAGCTCTTCCGCGAACCGCTTGTTGGAGCGGGCGATCTCGTCGGCGTTCGTTTCCGCGCTCGCATCCGCCATGTGGAGGTGCGAGGCCGAATGCGCGCCGATGGTCACGCCGTCCTTCGCCAGAGCGCGAATCTGGTCCCAGGTCATGTAGTCGCGAAAGCCCTTGTCGATCGGACCGGTCGCAACGAACACGGTGAGCGGAAATCCCGCGGCCTTCAGCCTCGGCCATGCTTGCGTCACGATCGATTCGTAGGCGTCGTCGACGGTGATGCCCACCGCAAGATCGGGAAGCGGGCGGCCGTCGCGCAGAGCGGCAACGATCTCCGGCACCGGCAATACGGTATAGCCGCCGCTCTTGAGCTCGGCGATGTGGGACTCGAACTGATCGAGACCGATGCTGGTCGTCGGGAACTGATCTTCGCCGAAGCGGTGATAGAGCATCACGACCGCGGAATCGGCGGCCCCCGCGGCAGCGCCGAATCCGACGGCGGCCAATGCCGCCATCGCCATCGTGGCGACCAGGGTTGCGGCGCGTGTCACGGGTGAAGACGGTCTCATGCCGTTCGATCGAGCCATCGCCGGATATGATTAACGTCGCGGCGCCCCATAATCCATCGCCGTATTGCGCGCCGGCTTGCGCCGCCCAAAGCCTGAGCGGTGCTCGTGGCGCGGGTTTCGCCGTTGCGCCGCGGCCGGGCGCGGGAGAAGCTAGCCGGCGCCCCCGGGGACGCAGGGCGGCGGGGAAGTTGGGGAGACGGCCCATGAGCGATATCCTGAGCGACGCCGGGATGGATTTGATCTTCCGTCAGGCGCGCACCCACCGCTTCTGGCGCGAAGGCGAGGTGAGCGACGACTTGCTCGGCGCCCTTTACGAGCTCGCGAAGATGGGGCCGACCAGCTCCAATTGCTGCCCGATGCGCGTCGTGTTCGTGAAGTCCCGCGAAGCAAAAGAAAGGCTCAAAGCCTGCCTCGACGAAGGCAACCTGCGCCAGACCATGGCCGCGCCCGCGACCGCCATCATCGCCTACGATATGCGGTTCTATGAGTTGATGCCGAAGCTCTTCCCGTATGCCGATGTGAGGAGCGTGTTCGTGAAGGATCCCGAACTGGCAGCGGCGACCGCATTCCGCAACGGCTCGCTTCAGGGCGCATATCTGATATTGGCCGCCCGCGCGCTGGGCCTCGATTGCGGGCCGATGTCGGGATTCGACAATGCGAAGCTGGATGCGTCGTTCTTCCCCGACGGCCGGTTCAAATCGAATTTCCTGTGCAACCTCGGCGTCGGCGACCCCGCGAAGCTCAAGCCCCGCGGGCCCCGGCTTTCCTTCGATGAGGCCTGCGAGATCGTTTGAGGCGCGAATGCGCCGCGCGCCTACATCATGCTTTCGGAAAGCTCGGAATCGCCCACCAGCGGATAGCGCTTCGCATCGAACATCTGGTAATGCCACCACTCGTTCCGGTAATAGTCCCAGCCCGCGGCGGTCATGATGCCCAGGAGTATCATCCGGTTGCCCTGGGCCTCCGCCGAGATGCGGGCCGCGCCATGATGGGAGAGCAGCGAGAAATCGTCGAAGTCGGTGCCCATGTCGAGCTCGTCGCCCGCGTGATCGATGAGCGTCACGTCGACAGCCACGCCGCGCGAATGGGGGGAGCCGCGCTTCGGGTCGGCGAGGAAGTTGGAATCGGGCGTGTGGTTCCACAGCGCCCATTGGGCCTCGGTGGGGCGGAAGGCATCGAAGATCTTGATCTTCAGGTCCATGCTGGCGGCGAGCTCGACCGCGCGCCCGAGCAGCACGGCCGCATCCTCGTGAAGATAGCAGGCGGCGCGCCGGTACACCGGCCGCCCGGTGAAATTATCGGGCCGGGCGTAAGCAAGATCGATCTCGACGCCGTAATCTGAGGCGGTGATGGGAACAAGTTTCATGGTTTCAAGAATCGTGGCGTCGAGAGGGACGAAGTTCGCGGCTGTCCCTTCTAGCATGCCGCACCGATCGCGCCAAACCGCGCCGCACGGCTTTTTTCCGCCGCGCCGCTTGGAACGGGCGCGATGCTGATACTCGGCCTCGATACGGCGCTCGCCAATTGTTCGGCCGCGCTGTGGCGCGACGGCCGCGTGCTTGCCCATCGCAGCCTGGCGATGGAGCGCGGCCATTCCGAAAGCCTGATGCCGATGGTGCGCGACACCATGGCGGATGCGGGCGTCGCCTTCACGGCGCTGGAGCGGATCGCGGTGACCGTGGGGCCGGGGAGCTTCACCGGCGTTCGCATCGGCCTGGCCGCGGCGCGCGGTCTTGCGCTGGCCTGCGGCGTTCCGCTCGTCGGCGTGACCACGCTCGCGGCCGTCGCCTTCGCCGCCGCGCGGGCATCGTCGGATCGGCGCCCCGTCCTCGCCGTGCTCGACGCCGGCCGTCCCGATCTTTTCGTCCAGATCTTTGGCCCCGATCTCGCGGAACGGTCCCAGATCGCGGCGCTCGCGCCGGAGGTCGCCGCGGCGATAGTGCCCGACGGCCCGGTCCTGATCGCCGGGAACGGCGCCGCGCGTCTGCGCCCGTTCCTGGGCGGACGCGGCAACGTCGCCTTCGCCCCCGGTTCGGGTCTGCCGGACGCGGGCGAAGTGGCGGCGCTGGCCGCGACATTGACGCCGCAGGCGACCTTGCCCAGGCCGGTTTATGTGCACCCCCCATACGCCAAACTGCCCGGGGTGAAGGCCGGGGAGAAGGCGAAGTGAAGCCGGTCGTCCGCGCGGCGGGCCCCGAAACCGCCGCGGTGATCGCGGCCGTTCTCTCGGCCTGTTTGGAGCCGGCGTGGAGCGCGGAATCCATCGCCTCCTTCCTCGTCTCTCCCGGAAGCTTCGCGCTGCTCGTCTGGGACGCGGAGGCCGCGGACGGCGAAGAGATCGCCAGCCCCTTGGGTTTCATCCTGTGCCAGGCCGCGGCCGGAACTTGCGACGTCGCCGCCATGGGGGTGGCGCCGCAGCGGCGGCGAAAAGGCTTGGGGCGCGCCCTGTTGTCGGCGGCCTGCGCGGAGGCGGCCAAGCGCGGCGCGCGCCAGATGTTCCTGGAGGTGGCGGAAACCAATGCGCCGGCCCGCGCGCTCTATCTGTCCCAAGGTTTCGGCGAGGTCGGCCGCCGCCTGCGCTATTACGCGGGCGGAACCCCGCGCAAAGACCCGGTGGATGCGCTGCTGTTGCGGCGCGATCTGTAAGACCTAGCCCTTTCTCACCACCAGGCGGTGAACGGCGGACGTCCCGTCCTCGGGCGCGAGGCTCATCACCTCATGCCCGTCCTCGGCCAAGGCGCGCGGCACGTTTTCCAGCGGTTCGGCGCCGCCCAGCCTGATTTCGGCGATCGCCCCCTTCGGCATGCGCTCCAGCAAGAGCTTGGCCTTGACGAAGGTAAGCGGGCACACGTCGGCGGTGATATCGAGGAAATATCGGCCCGAATCTTTAATGCCGGCTATTTCTATATTACTTTCCACGGATCCGGTATTGCCTGGGATTTATACGGAACTTATATATAATCGCCAATTCTTGAGGAGGCGAGAACTGCATGTCTGCTCCCGCGAATACCCCCGATCTTCTGGCCCTCACGGCCGAAATCGTCGCCGCCCATGTCTCCAAGAATGCGGTGGTGGTGAGCGAACTGCCCCATCTCATCCAGCAGGTTTACGGCAGTCTCGCCCATGTCGGACGCGAGATACCCGCCGCGTCCCGGCCGCAGCCCGCGATCCCGATCAAGAAATCCGTGACGCCGGATTACATCGTGTGTCTCGAGGATGGCCGCAAGCTCAAGATGCTGAAGCGGCATCTCAAGACCGCCTATAACCTGACCCCCGAAGAATACCGCGAGCGCTGGAGCCTGCCGCCGGATTACCCCATGGTCGCCCCCAACTACGCGGCCCAGCGCAGCGAGCTCGCCAAGCAGATCGGCCTGGGGACCACCGCGCGCAAGCGCCGCGGCCCGAAATAGGCGGAAAACCCGCGCCCGCCCAAGACCGTAGGATTGGGCTCCCGTTTAGATTATCTTTAAGACCAGTTCGCAGCTGAGACGGAACGGAGCCATGCCTTCGCGGATCGAGCAACTGTGTCTCGATAAGGGTCTCAAGATGACCGAGCAGCGCCGCGTGATCGCGCGCGTGCTGTCGCAATCGAACGATCACCCGGACGTCGAGCTCCTTTATCAGCGGGCGAGCGCCGTCGACCCGCATATCAGCATCGCCACCGTCTATCGCACGGTGCGGCTGTTCGAGGAGGCGAACATTCTGGAGCGTCACGAGTTCGGCGACGGCCGTGCCCGCTACGAAGACGCGCACAAGGCGCATCACGATCACTTGATCGATCTGAAATCGGGCCGCATCATCGAATTCCGCAACGAAGAAATCGAAAAGCTGCAGAGCAAGGTGGCGCAGAAACTCGGTTACCGACTCGTGGATCATCGCCTTGAGCTTTACGGAATCGCGCTCAGTGTCGAAGACAAAGCGGCTTTGGGCGCGGAAAAGCCGGCCGCCGACAAGGAATGATCGCGATCGCCGCACGGGCGATGCCGGGAAGGAAACCGCATGACGGGCGGCAGGCATAAGCGCGGCCGCGGCCGCGGGGAGATTTCGAGGTGAATGACCTTCGCGCGGGCGACCTTGAGGTACGTCTCGCCGATTCGCCCGAGTTCGTGGATGCCGCGCAGGCGTTGCGTTATCGGGTTTTCTACGAGGAAATGGCGGCGGTGCCGAGCCCGGAGATGGCCGCGCGCAAACGCGATTGGGACGAGTTCGATCCGGCCTGCGATCATTTGCTGGTGATCGATCACGCCCGCGGCTCGGGCCCGGGTTCGGTGGTCGGCACGTATCGTTTGCTTCGGCGCTCGGCGGCCCAGCGCCATGGCCGCTTCTATTCCGCGGCGGAATACGACATCTCGACGCTGCTCGCTTTCCCCGGAGAGATTCTGGAGGTCGGGCGCAGCTGCGTGGACGCCGCCTATCGCACCGGCACCACGATGCAACTGCTATGGCGCGGCATCGCGGCCTATGTCTTCGAGCACGACATCACGCTCATGTTCGGATGCGCGAGCCTGCCGGGAACGGACCCGAACGCGCTCGCGGTGCCGCTGTCGTATCTCTACCATTATCATCTGGCGCCGCCGGTCCTGCGTCCCCGCGCCTTGCCCGAGCGCTTCGTGGACATGAACCTGCTGCCGCGCGACAAGATCGATCCCCGGCGCGCGCTCGCGGTGCTGCCGCCGCTCATCAAGGGCTATCTGCGGCTCAACGGCTACGTCGGTGACGGCGCGGTGATCGACCATCAGTTCAACACGACCGATGTCTGCATCGTGGTCGAGACGAGCCGCGTCACGGAAAAATATTTCCGGCATTACGAGCGCGGCTCCCGCGAAGTTCGGGCGAGTTGACGTTCATGGGCTCATCGCTTCGCGCGGCGTTGCGGCTTTTCTTCTATCTCGGCTGGACGGGACTGCTTCTCCCCGTGCAAATCGTCGCGGTCGCGCTCAGCCTGCCGCTGGCCGTCAGGCTTCCGGTCTTTTATCACCGCCGGTGTCTGCGCCTGATCGGCATGGAGGTGGTCGCGCGCGGCAAGATGGCGGCGCCGGGCCCCGTGCTGTTCGTCTGCAACCACAGCTCCTATCTCGACATCACGGTTCTGGGATCTCTTATCCCCGGGTCCTTCGTCGCCAAGCGCGAGGTGGCGGGCTGGCCGCTGTTCGGCCTGCTCGCCAAGCTCCAGCGCACGGTGTTTGTGGATCGCGGCGCCCGCCGCCAGGTGGCGGCGCAACGCAGCGAGATCGCGGGCCGCCTGATGCGCGGCGAGAATCTGATTCTATTTCCCGAAGGAACCAGCGGCGACGGCGCGCGCGTGCTCCCGTTCAAGAGCGCGCTCCTGGCCGTGGCCGAAGAACAGATACGCGGGCGGTTTCCCGTCGTGCAGCCGGTCTCGATCGCCTATACGCGTCTGGACGGCATGCCGATGGGCCGCGCCTTGCGGCCGTTCTTCGCCTGGTATGGCGACATGGTGCTGTTCCCGCATCTCTGGAAGGTGCTGGGGCTGGGAATCGTGACCGTCGAGGTCGGCTTCCACGATCCGGTCACGGCCGCCCAATATGCCTCGCGCAAGGCGCTTTCCGACCACTGCCGCCGGGTGATCGCGGACGGCATCGCCACCGCCCTGGCCGGCCGCGCGACCGAGGGCGCTCTGCCGGAACCTCAGGAAGAATCGCCGGAATCCCCGGAAACTGGCCCTGTGGCGGCGGCCGGCCGGCCTTGACTCGGGGCGGACAGGTGCTACCCTTTTTGCCTTGTCCCGCCGCGTTTCGGCCTTGAAAGGACGGCCGGCAGGCGCCGGACGCAATGTCCGGCAAGGCACGGAATTGGCGAAGAAACTCTTCATCAAGACATACGGCTGCCAGATGAACGTCTACGACTCCGCCCGCATGGCGGACGTCCTGGCGACGCTCGGCTATTGCCAGGTTTCGGCCCCCGCCGACGCCGACATGGTGATCCTCAACACCTGTCACATCCGCGAGAAGGCGGCCGAGAAAGTATTTTCCGAGCTGGGGCGGCTGCGCCATTTGAAGGAGTGCAAGAGCCGCTCCGGCGGTTCGATGGTGCTGGCGGTGGCGGGGTGCGTCGCCCAGGCCGAAGGCGATGAAATCGTCAAGCGCGCGCCCTATGTAGACATCGTGCTTGGCCCCCAGACCTATCACCGCTTGCCCGAGATGATCGCGCGCGCGACGCGCGCCGTGGACGGCGGCGGCAAGCCCGGGCGCGGCGTGATCGACACCGAATTTCCGCCGCAACCCAAATTCGATTTTCTCCCCGAACCGGGCGTGAGCGGGCCCTCGGCATTTCTGTCCGTGCAGGAGGGCTGCGACAAGTTCTGCACCTTCTGCGTCGTGCCGTACACGCGGGGCGCGGAATATTCCAGGCCGGCCGCCGACGTCATGAGCGAAGCGCGGCATCTCGTGGGCCAGGGCGCGCGCGAAATCGTGCTGCTGGGGCAGAACGTCAATGCTTACCACGGCGCCGCCCCCGGGCTTCGCGCGGGCGCATCGCGCGAATGGGGACTGGGGCGGCTCATCCGCGGGCTCGCCGATATCGAGGGGCTCGCGCGCATCCGCTATACGACGTCGCATCCTTGCGACATGGACGCGGAATTGATTGCGGCCCACGGCGAGGTTCCCTCCCTCATGCCGTTCCTGCATGTTCCGGTCCAATCCGGGTCGGCGCGCGTGTTGGCGGCCATGAACCGCCGCTACGGGCCGGACGACTACCGGCGCATCGCGGAGAAACTTCGCGCCGCGCGGTCCGACATGGCGCTCGCCTCCGATTTCATCGTCGGCTTCCCCGGCGAAACGCGGGCCGATTTCGACGAGACGCTCGCGCTGGTGCGCGAAATCGGATTCGCGCAAAGCTATTCTTTCATGTTCAGCCCCCGCCCCGGAACGCCGGCCGCCGTCATGGAGGGTGAAGTCGGCGAGGACGAGAAAGCATCGCGGCTTGCCGAGCTCCAAGCCGCGATCGACGAGATGCAGTTGCGGTTCAACGCGCGCTTCGTGGGGAGCAGGGTGCCGGTGCTGTTCGATCGGAAGGGGCGCAAATCCGGCCAGCTCGCGGGGCGCAGCCCGCATATGCAGGCGGTCCACGTGACCGCTCCCGACTCTTGCTACGGCGAAATTCTCGATGTCGAGATCGACACCGCCGCCGGGAACAGTCTCACCGGCCGGCTCATGGCATCGGCGGCGGAAGCGGACCGGGCCGAAGGGGCGGCGGCGTGACGCGCGCCAAGCCCAAACCCGGCCAGGACATGATCCGCATCGAATTCGACGACAACCGCCTGCTGCCGTTTCTCTACGGAGAGCACGATCAGAATCTGGCGCGGATCGAGCAGGAGCTCGCGGTATCGCTGGTTCCGCGCGGCAATGTGCTGGCGATTTCGGGGCGGCGCGACGCCGTGGCGGCGGCCCGCGCCGCATTGGAAAGCCTTTACGACCGCGCGCGCCGCGGCCAGATCATCGATCCCGGCGAGGTCTACGCGGCGACCCGCAACGCCGCCGTGTCGGCGCGCAGGGACAACATCGAGGTCGCGGCCGAAGCGCCCGGCTCCGAATCCCTGGTCATCCACACCCGCAAACGGGACATCGTCGCCCGCTCGCCGCGCCAAGCCGCCTATGTGCGGGCGATGCAGGAACACGCCCTCGTGTTCGCGCTGGGTCCGGCGGGCACGGGGAAGACGTATCTCGCGGTCGCAACCGCCGTTTCCATGCTGGTGAACGGCGAGGTGGACCGGATCATTCTTTCCCGGCCGGCGGTGGAGGCGGGCGAACGCCTCGGCTTCCTGCCCGGCGATTTGCGCGAGAAGGTGGACCCGTATTTGCGCCCGCTCTACGACGCGCTGCACGACATGATGCCGGGTAACACCGTCATCAAGCGCATGGCCGACGGCGACATCGAGGTGGCGCCGCTCGCCTTCATGCGCGGCCGCACGCTGTTCAATGCGTTCATCATTTTGGACGAGGCGCAGAACACCACCGCCGGCCAGATGAAGATGTTCCTGACCCGCATGGGCGAGAATTCGCGCATGGTGGTGACCGGCGATTTGAGCCAGGTGGATTTGCCGCCGGGAATCCGCTCCGGCTTGCGCGAGGCGGCCGAGGTGCTGCGGGGCGTCGAGGGCGTGGCCTTCATGCATTTCACCGACGTCGATGTCGTGCGCCATCCGCTGGTCACGCAAATCGTGCGCGCCTATGACGCCCTTGACCGCAGCCGCAAGCCGCCGGGCGAGACCGGAAACGAGGAACCGGCCGCCCCGGTTCCCCCGCCGGCCAAGCCATGAGGCCGGCATTGGGAAAAACGGCGCAAGCCGGCATCGAGATCGCCGTGATCGTGCGCGTCGCTTCGTGGCGCACCGCCGTGCCGGGCGCCGCCGCTTTGTGCCGGCGCGCGGCGCGGGCGGCTCTTGATCGGGCCACGGCGCGGGGCGGCGCCGGTTGGGGCAAGCGGTTGCGCGCGCGGGGCGGCGAACTCTGCATCGTGCTCGCAAGCGACGCGTTTGTTGCGAAACTCAATCGCGACTACCGCGGCAAAACGGAGCCGACCAACGTGCTGTCGTTCCGCGCGGGAACGGATGAAACGCCCCAGGGCGCATACCCCTTGGGCGACGTGGTGATCGCCTTCGAAACCACGCGGCGCGAAGCCAAGGCCGCGGGCAAGACGCTGGCCCATCATCTCGCGCATCTCGTGGTGCACGGCGTGCTGCATCTGGTGGGCCATGATCACGAGAAGGAAAAGGACGCGGCGCGCATGGAGGGGTTGGAAATCGAAATCCTTCGCGGCTTGGGCATCTCCGATCCCTACCGCGAGACGAAATCCGCCGAGGTCGCATGAGCGGCCGTCCTCGCAGGGAACGGTCATGAACGATCCCGATAGGCTTCCCGGGAGCGAACCGGGCGCCTCGTTCATCGAACGGATCAAAAACCGGCTGCGCGCCCTGCTTCGGGGCAAGGTCGCCGAAGACTCGCTGCGCGCCGCGATCGAAGATCTGATGGAGGAGAGCGCCGACGAGGCGGCGACGATCCGCTCCGACGAAAAGGCGCTCATCGCCAACGTGCTCAACCTCCGTGACGTCACGGTCGACGACGTCATGGTGCCGCGCGCCGACATCGTCGCGGTCGAGATCGGCATATCCCTCGACGAGCTCGTGCAATTCATCGGCGCGCAGCCGCATTCGCGCATTCCCGTGTATCGCGACACGCTGGATGACGTGGCCGGCATGGTCCATATCAAGGACGTGCTGGGCTGGGCCGCGGCGGCCAACAAGAAGGCGTTCACGCTCGCCAATCTTTTGCGCAAGGTGCTGTTCGTGGCGCCTTCGATGCCGATGCTGGACCTTCTGCTCGAGATGCGCATGACGCGCGTGCACGTGGCGCTTGTCGTCGATGAATACGGCGGGGTGGACGGATTGGTCACGATCGAGGATTTGGTCGAGGAGATCGTGGGCGAAATCGAGGACGAACACGACAAGCTCGAAGTTCCCATCATGATCGAGCGTCCCGACGGATCGGTGGAGGCGAGCGCGCGCACGCCCGTCGAGGATTTCGAAAGCCGGTTCGGCGAGATCCTCGCGCCCGAGGAGCGCGACGACATCGACACGCTGGGCGGGCTCGTGTTCTCGATCGCGGGCCGCGTGCCGTTGCGGGGCGAATTGGTGCGCCATGCCTCGGGGCTCGAATTCGAGGTGCTCGAAGGCGACCCGCGCCGGATCCGCCGCTTGCGCATCCGCAATCTTCCAGCCCCCGACGGGTCGAGCGGGGCCGCAGCGGAATGAGCGTTCCGGCCCGCGCGTACGGCCGCAATCGCTCTGCCGTTGCGCCGGCGCGCGTGGCGCTTCGGCGAATCCGCGCGGCGCTCGCCGGTTTTTCCGGATGGCGCCGGGCGCTCGCGGCGATCCTGCTCGGGCTCGCCGCGACCGCGGCGCTGCCCCCCGTCTTCGCGCTTCCGCTGCTGGTTGTCGCCTTCACGGGATTGCTGTGGCTCATTGAGGGCGCAACGTCGTTGCGCCAAGCGGCAACGCTCGGGTGGTGGTTCGGGCTCGGCCATTTCACCAGCGGGATCTACTGGGTGGCGTTGGCGTTGCTCACCGACCCCGAGCGCTACGGGCTGATGGCGCCCTTCGCGCCGCTCGGACTCGGGGCCTTTCTCGCCATCTATCCGGCGGGGGCAGCCGCGCTCGCGAAGTTCGCGGAACGCGTGCCTCTCGCCGCCGGCGGCGCCGGGCGCGTCATCGCCTTGGCCATCGCCTGGAGCGTTGCGGAGTGGCTGCGCGGCCATTTGCTGACCGGCTTCCCGTGGAATCTCGTCGCCTCCGCCTGGAACATTTCCGACGCCATGATGCAGGTTGCGTCGCTGTGCGGCGCATATGGCCTCGGCTTCATCACCGTCATCGCCGCGGCGATGCCCGCGGTGCTGGGCGAAGAACGGGTTTCGGCGAAACGCGCGTGGCTCCCGGTCGCGGCCGCTTACCTGCTTCTCGCCGTCATTTGGGCGGGAGGAACGGCCAGACTCGCGGCGGCCGGGCCCGTTGCGGCGCAGCCCATGGTGCCGGATACGATGCTGCGCATCGTGCAGCCCGACGTCGCCCAGACCGAAAAATGGCGCGACGAGCTGCGGATCGCGCATTTGAAGCGCGACCTCGAACTCACGGATCAGGCGGCGATCGGCGCATCGCGAAGCGATGACGCGGTGTTCGTCATCTGGCCGGAAACCGCCGTTCCCTTTCTCGTCGACCAGGATGCGACGGTGCGCGAGGCGATCGCCTCGGTCGTGCCGCCGCGCGGCCTCGTCATCACCGGCGCGCCCCGCGCGACGCCGCCCGATGTCGAGCCCTTCGAGGTGTGGAACGGCGTCGTCGCCGTGAACGCCAAGGGCGCGGTCATCGGCCACTACGATAAGTTCCACCTCGTACCCTTCGGCGAATATTTGCCGCTGCGCTCGGTCATTCCGTCGTGGCTTGGCCTGGCGAAGTTGACGCCCGGCGCGACGGATTTCTCGGCCGGGCCGGGACCGCGCACGCTCCATCTGCCGGGACTGCCGCCGATCGGCCCGCTCATCTGCTACGAGATTATTTTTCCCGACGCGGTTGCGGATCGCGACGACCGGCCCGGCCTGTTCGTCAACGTCACGAATGATGCCTGGTTCGGAACCTCGTCCGGCCCCTATCAGCACTTCGAAAGCGCGCGGATGCGGGCGGTGGAGGAAGGGATCCCGGTGGCGCGCGCCGCCAACACCGGCATCTCCGGCGTGATCGACGCCTACGGCCGCGTCGTTGCCCGCCTCGGCCTCAACCAAGAAGGATCCTTCGATAGCCCGCTACCGCGGGCCCTCGCGGAACCGCCGCTCTATGCGCGATTCGGCGACCTCACGCTGCTTCCCTTGATGCTGGCGGCCGTCGCATTCGCCGCCGCCGCGCGCCGCCCGCGTTAACCACGGTCCCTGCGGCGTTTGGCCTCACGCAGCGGGCCTCGGGGCCGTTGCGCTCCGGCTCGCGCTGCCGTATAGAACACTTGTATAGGCATACAGCCGTATGTATCCCCGGATGTAATTGCCGCGCGACGGGACGGCACGGGCGAAAGCGGTAAACCGTTCCCTGACGACTGGTGGCCAATGAGCGACAACGTGTCTCACCGCAAACACACCGGCCGCGCGCGCGGCGGCAAGCCCAATCCCATCGACATCCATGTCGGTAGCCGCGTGCGGTTGCGTCGCACGCTCCTGGGGTTCAGTCAGGAAAAGCTCGCCAATGCGATCGGGCTGACCTTCCAGCAGGTCCAGAAATACGAGCGCGGCGCGAACCGCATCGGCGCCAGCCGTTTGTTCGAGTTGAGCCGCGTGCTGGATGTGCCGGTGTCGTTCTTTTTCGACGACATGTCGCCGGAAGTTTCGGGGCGCCGGGCGCCCCATGCGGGGGGAATGTCGGATTCGGGCCAGGCCCCTTTCGAGGCCGATGCGCTCGCCAAGCGCGAGACGCTGGAGCTGGTGCGCGCCTATTACCGCATCACCGACGCCAGCGTTCGCAAGAAGGTGGCCGATCTCGTCAAGACGATGGCCGCGACGGACGGGGACAGCGAGCGCCCGACACCGCAGCGGAACACCGCGTCGCACCGGCGCTGACGGCTTGGCCGCCGGCGTCACGGCCGGCCATGCCGAAAGCCCTTGATTCTCCCGTCGAAGACGGCAACATGAGCCCGCGGCGCAGCCCCGGCCGGTAACGGCAGGGTTCGCCCGCATCCGTTCCGTCCCCCACGAAATTTCACGGAGGCATCGGCCTTCCCATGCGCGATTACGTTTTTACGAGCGAATCGGTCTCCGAAGGCCATCCCGACAAGGTCTGCGACCGCATCTCGGATGCCATCGTCGACGCTTACCTGGCGGCCGATCCGTTTTCCCGCGTCGCCGTCGAGACGCTGTGCACCACCAACCACATCGTGCTGGCGGGCGAAGTGCGCGGACCCGATTCCATGACCAACCACGAGATCGAGAGCGTCGCGCGCAGCGCCGTGCGCGAAATCGGCTACGAGCAGGAAGGTTTCCACTGGAAAAAGGCCAAGGTCGAAATCCTGGTCCATGCGCAGTCCCTGGACATCGCGCGCGGCGTGGACGCGAGCGGCAACAAGGACGAAGGCGCGGGCGACCAGGGCATCATGTTCGGCTACGCCTGCCGTGAGACGGAGGCGTTCATGCCGGCGCCCATTTTCTACGCCCACGGCATCCTGCGCTCGCTCGCCGAAGCGCGCCATTCGGGCGCGGCGCCCCAGCTCGGCCCCGACGCCAAGAGCCAGGTGACGCTCCATTACGTGAACGGCAAGCCCGAGTGCGCGACCGCCATCGTCGTCTCGACCCAGCACGGCGCCGACGTGGAACAGGATACGGTGCGCGAAATCGTGCGGCCCCATGTCGTCAACGTGCTCCCGGAGGGGTGGATGTGCCGCGAGGAGGATTTCTACGTCAATCCCACGGGGCGTTTCGTCATCGGCGGCCCGGACGGCGACTGCGGGCTCACGGGCCGCAAGATCATCGTCGACACCTATGGGGGTGCCGCGCCCCACGGCGGCGGCGCGTTTTCCGGCAAGGACCCGACCAAAGTGGACCGCTCGGCGGCCTATGCGGCGCGCTATCTGGCCAAGAACGCGGTGGCGGCGGGGCTGGCCGACCGCTGCCTCATCCAGCTTTCTTATGCGATCGGCGTGTCGCACCCGATCTCGGTCTATATCGACACCTACGGAACCGGGCGCACGGACGAGGACAAGCTCGCGACCGTGCTGGGCGAGCTGATGGATCTTTCGCCCCGCGGCATCCGCGAGCATCTCGGCCTCAACCGCCCGATCTACGCGCGCACCGCCGCCTACGGCCATTTCGGCCGCTCGCCCGAACCCGACGGCGGGTTCTCCTGGGAGCGGCTCGATCTCGTCAAGCAGCTGGCGGCCGAGTTCGGCGCGTCCTGACCGTTCCGCCATGCGCGAGGCCGTGAGCGAAGTTTCGCGCTTGCTCTACGGCCGGAAAAGGGGACGCAAGCTGCGCCCCGGCCAGCAGGCGCTTTACGACCACATGCTTCCGGCGCTTCGGCTCGAATTGCCGGCGCCGGGCGCCGGTCTCGATCCGGCCTATCTCTTTTCTCCGGCCAAACGCGACCTCTGGCTCGAAATCGGCTTCGGCGGCGGCGAGCATCTGGCCTGGCAGGCGGCCGCCCACCCCGACACCGGGTTCATCGGCTGCGAGCCGTTCGTGAACGGCTTGGTCGGCCTGTTCGCCCGCATCCGCGAGCGGCGCCTTTCCAATATTCGGGTGTTCGACGACGACGCGCGGCTGCTGCTGGCGGCGCTGCCGGCGGCCAGTATCGCGCGCGCCTTCATCCTGTTTCCCGATCCCTGGCCGAAGAAACGGCACCACAAGCGCCGCATCGTCGCGCCCGCCACCCTCGACCTCCTGGCCCATGTCTTGAGAGACGATGCCGAGCTGCGCATCGCCAGCGACGACGCCTCCTATGTGCGCTGGATGTTAACGCATGTCATCAATCACGGCGCGTTCGAGTGGCTCGCCCGTTGCGCCCGCGACTGGCGGGAACGCCCCGCCGGCTGGCCCCAAACCCGCTACGAGGAAAAGGCCGGGAAGGCGGGCCGGGCCTGCTATTTCCTGCGCTTCAAGAGGCGCCCGCGAGGGGCGGAATCCGGGGCCCCAGCCCCATGAAACCCCTTGAAGAATGCTGACAAATGTTTACATTCGGAACGTCATTCTCGTAAATCCAGGCGGGTTTTGGGGGTGGGCCTTTGGCCCACTTTTTTGTTTCCTGCGCGAGGCATCGCCATGGGGCAGGCAAGCAATTCCGACCTGCCGGAGCGGGTTGAGCGGATGATCGCGCCGGCGCTCGATGCCATGGGCTATGACGTGGTGCGGGTGTTGCTGACGGGCGGCCCCCGCGGCGTGCTTCAGGTGATGGCCGAGCGGCGGGACGGAATCCCGATGACGGTTGACGATTGCGCCGGGATCAGCCGGGCGATTTCGGCGCTCCTTGATGTGGAAGATCCCGTCCCGGGGGCCTACACCCTCGAGGTTTCCTCGCCCGGCATCGACCGGCCGCTGGTCAAGGAGCGCGACTTCGAGCGCTTCGCCGGCCATGAGGCGCGGATCGAGACCAAACGGCCCATCGCCGGGCGGCGGCGCTTCCGCGGAAGGCTCGAAGGGCTGTCCCCGGAAGGGGTCAGGATCATGACGGAGGAAGGACCGGCCGAGTTGCCGTTCGCCGAGATTCAAAAGGCGAAACTTATTTCCGAAAACGCGATGCCGGCGGCCGCGAAGCGGGGCGCCAAGCGACGCAAAGGGTAGGTACGAACATGGAAACGACGGGACACGCGCGGATCGAGATGCTGCAGGTTGCGGATGCGGTCGCGCGCGAGAAAGGCATCGAGCGCGAAGAAGTTCTGAATGCGATGGAGCTCGCCATCCAGAAGGCGGGCCGCTCGAAATACGGCCACGAATACGACATCCGCGCCGAGATCAATCGCGAGACCGGCGAGATCGATCTGCGCCGTTTCCTCCAGGTTGCGGACCCGGTGGAGAACGAGGCGACCCAGATCCCGCTCGCCGAGGCCAAGGAGCGCAATCCCGACGCCCAGATCGGCGATTTCATCATCGAGCCGCTGCCGCCCATCGACTTCGGCCGCATCGCCGCGCAGACCGCCAAGCAGGTGATCGTCCAGAACGTTCGCGAGGCCGAGCGCAAGCGCCAGTACAAGGAATATAAGGACCGCGTCGGCGAGATCGTGAACGGCATCGTCAAGCGTGTCGAATTCGGCAACGTCATCGTCGATCTCGGCCGCTCGGAAGCCATCATCCGCCGCGACGAGCTCTTGGCGCGCGAGACCTACCACCGCGGCGACCGCGTGCGCGCCTACATCTACGACGTGCGCGAAGAGGCGCGCGGGCCGCAGGTCTTCCTGTCGCGCGCGCATCCGAAATTCATGGCCAAGCTGTTCGCCCAGGAAGTGCCCGAGGTCTACGACAGCATCATCGAGATCAAGGCGGTCGCGCGCGACCCCGGCAGCCGCGCCAAGATCGCGGTCTATTCCAAGGATTCGAGCATCGACCCCGTCGGCGCCTGCGTCGGCATGAGGGGCAGCCGCGTCCAGGCGGTGGTGAGCGAACTCCAGGGCGAGAAGATCGACATCATCCCCTGGTCGCCGAATGTCGCCACGTTCTGCGTCAACGCGCTGGCCCCCGCCGAAGTGACCAAAGTGGTGGTGGACGAGGACGCCCACCGTATCGAAGTGATCGTGCCCGACGAGCAGTTGAGCCTCGCCATCGGCCGGCGCGGCCAGAACGTGCGCCTCGCCTCGCAGCTCATCGGCTGGGACATCGATATTCTGACCGAGGCCGAGGAATCGGAGCGCCGCTCGGAAGAATTCCGCTCGCGCTCGCAGATGTTCATCGACGCGCTGGACGTGGACGACGTGATCGCCCACTTGCTGGTCTCCGAGGGCTTCACCGCGATCGAGGAAGTCGCCTTCGTGCCGGTCGAGGATTTGACCGAGATCGAGGGCTTCGACCAGGACGTGGCCGAAGAGCTGCGCGCCCGGGCCCGGGCCTATCTCGCCGAAGAACAGGAACGGCTCACCAAACGCTGGAAGGAACTGGGGGTCGCCGAAGACATGGCGGCGGTGCCCGGTGTCACGCCCGCGATTGCGGTCAAGCTCGGCGAGAAAGGCGTCAAGACTTTGGACGATCTGGCCGATCTTGCCAGCGATGAACTGCGCGAGCTGCTGGGCGACGTCAAGCTGAGTTCCGAGGAGGCGGACGCCATCATCATGGCGGCGCGCGCCCATTGGTTCCCGGCCGCGCCGGCGCCCGCGCCCGCCGCCGAATCCGCCCCGCCCGAAAGCGGCGAGGCGGCGTCGCCGGAGAGCTAAGGAAACTTCGTGGCGCAGGCGATGGAGCAGGTCATGGAGAGCGCTGTGGCGGACGCCGATGACGGGGCGCCGGTGCGCCGTTGTCTGGCGACCGGCACGCTGCGCCCCAAGGCGGAACTGGTGCGCTTCGTGCTCGCGCCCGACGGCACGGTCGTTCCCGATATCAACGAACGCCTGCCGGGCCGGGGTTTGTGGTTGACCGCGAGCC
>DATDPM010000051.1:0-30224 GCA_035292745.1 Alphaproteobacteria bacterium
GAGCATCGCCTTCCGCTGCACCGGGTCGGTGGTCTCGGCAAGGATGGCGCGGAAGGTCAGCATCTCGCCGAAGACGCTGGCGGTTTCCGCAAGCGTGAGCGGCGTGTCGGCGAGCAGATGGCCTTGGGGGCCGGCCAGCACCTGATGGACGCCGTGGCCGAGCTCGTGGGCCAGCGTCATGACGTCGCGCGTCTTGCCCTGGTAATTGAGCAGGATATAAGGATGCGCGGAGGGGACGGTCGGGTGCGAGAAGGCGCCGGACGCCTTGCCGGGCCGGGGCCCGGCGTCGATCCAGGCGCGCTCGAAGAAATTTTGGCCGATGCCGGCCATGTCGGGCGAGAACCCGGCGTAGGCGCCGAGCACGGTTGCCTTGGCCTCGTCCCAGGGAACGCGGCGGTCGTCGTCTTCGGGAAGCGGCGCGTTGCGGTCCCAGTATTCGAGCGCGTCCTTGCCGAACCAGCGGGCCTTCAGCGCGTAATAGCGGTGCGAGAGCCGGGGATAGGCGGATTTCACCGCGGAAACGAGCGCGGTTACCACCTCGTCCTCCACGCGGTTGCTCAGGTTGCGGCTCGCCACCGGATCGGGAAAGCGGCGCCAGCGGTCCTCGATCTCCTTGTCCTTGGCCAGCGTATTGGTGACGAGGGCGAAGATGCGCGCGTTCCCGCCCAGCACATGGCCCAGCGACAGCGCCGCCTTCTTGCGCGTCGCTTCGTCTTTGTCGGACAAAAGATGCAGAACCTCGGTTTCGATCAATTCCTTGCCGTCCACCGGGAAGCGCAAGGCGGCCATCGTCTCATCGAACAGCCGCGTCCAGGCCGCGCGGCCGGCGACCTGCTTTTCATGCAGCAGCTTCTCGGCCTCGTCGGAAAGCTGGTGCGGGCGGTAGAGGCGGATGTCGCGGATCCACGCGGCGTAGCGGGCGGCCTCGGGCGCCTTCAGGAGCGCGGCCAGAACCGAATCGTCCAGGCGGTTGATCTCGAGGGTGAAGAACAGCGTGCGCGTGGAGATGTCGGTCACGCGCTCCTGCACCGATTGGTAGAAGCGCGCGGTCTCGGGCGTCGCCATGTCGCAGGCGAACAGAAGCTGCGCGTAGCTGCCCGCCCGCGCCAGCTTCTCGTCGATCCGCTCATAGGCGGCGATGGCCCGGCCGAACGTCGGGCCCGCAAGGTCGGCGAGCTTGTCCTTATAGGCCTGCTCGAAATCGCGGGATTCGGCCTCGGCGGACGAAAAATCGGCCGCGAGTTCCGGCGACTCCGGGCCGGGGTAGAGATCGGCCAGGTTCCAGACCGGAAGCGGTTCCTGACTTTGCCCTGCGCTTTGCCCTGCTTCGTCCTGCGCCGTTTTGTCGTCCATCGCCGTTTCCCGCTTTGTCGCGGTTTATATTAGTGCAGTGCGCAAAAATTTTTCCCTCCCCACTTACGGGGGAGGGAGTTTGAACAAAACGCGCCTGAATGCGCGTTTTGTCAAACTCGGGTGGGGGCGACCCCCCTCCTAACCTCCCCCGCAAGGGGGGAGGAATTTGAAAAGTGGAGGCCCCGCAAGGGGGGGGAACTTGAAAAGTGGCGGCCCCGCAAGGGGGAGGAACTTGAAAAGTGGCGGCCCCGCAAGGGGGAGGAACTTGAAGAGTGGAGGCCCGCAAGGGGAGAGGAACTTGAAAAGTGGCGGCCCCGCAAGGGGGGAATTTGAAAAGTGGAGGCCCGCAAGGGGGGAGGAATTTGAAAAGTGGCGGCCCCGCAAGGGGGGAGGAACGATTCCACGTCGGCGGATTCGGCGCTAGTGTTTCCCGCAGGGCCGCCAAGGCGGCGCAACGCGGAATTCGGAGCGGCAACGGGGAGCGGGCGTGAATTACGACCACATGATCCGGCGCTACCGCCAATGGCGGAGCCTGCCCGAAATGTTCTTCGACCAGGCGCTGCTGCTCGGCGACAAGGCGGTGTTCGCGGCCAAACGCGGCGGGCGGTTCGAGCCGGTCTCGTGGCGGCAGGCGGCGGGACAGGTGCGCGCGCTGGCCCGCGCCTTGCGGAAACTCGGGATCGCCCCCGGCGACCGCGTGGTTCTGGTGTCCGAGAACCGGCCGGAATTCGCCATCGCCGACCTCGGCATCATGGCGGCGGGCGCGATCACGGTTCCCGCCTACGTCACCAACACGGTGCAGGACCATCTCTACGTCCTCGAGAACAGCGGGGCGTGCGCCGCGATCGTCTCGACCCGGCCGCTGGCGGAAAGGGTGCTGGCGGCCGCGCAAATGACGGCGGCGTGCCGCAGCCTGATCGCGATCGAGCCGTGGCTGCGCGGGCAGACGAGCGCCGTGGACGTGCTGTCCTGGGCCGATTTTTTGGAAAGCGCCGCCGCGGATGCGGGCGACGTCGCGGCCTGGGTTGCCGCGCTCGACCGCCGGGACACGGCCTGCATCATCTACACATCCGGCACCGGGGGCGTGCCCAAGGGCGTGATGCTGAGCCACGGCGCGATCCTCTCCAATTGCATGGGCGCCTACGACCTTCTGTTCGAGCTCGGGCTGGACGACGAAGTGTTTTTGTCCTTCCTCCCGCTGTCCCATTCCTACGAGCACACGGCGGGGCAGTTCTTCCCGCTCTCGATCGGCGCGTGCATCTGCTACGCCGAAGGGGTCGAGAGCCTGGGCAAGAACATGGTGGAGGCGCGGCCCACCCTCATGACCTCGGTGCCGCGGCTTTACGAATCCCTGCACCGGCGGATTCTCGCCAATGTCGAACGGGCGGGCCCGCTGTCGCGATACCTGTTCAATGCGGCGGTGGCGCTGGGCAAGCGCGCCTATGAGGCGCCCGGCAGCCTTTCGATCCGGGAGCGGCTCGCCGATCTCGCGCTCGATGTTCTGGTGCGGCGCAAGCTGCGCAAGCGCTTCGGCGGGCGATTGAAGGCATTCGTATCGGGCGGCGCGCCGCTGGCCTACGACATCGGGTTGTTCTTCACCGCGCTCGGCGTGCGGCTGCTTCAGGGTTACGGCCAGACCGAATCGGCGCCGGTCATTTCCTGCAACGCGCCGGCGCGCAACCGCATCGGCACCGTGGGCGCGCCGTTGCTGGATGTCGAGGTGGCGCTGGCCGAGGACGGCGAAATCCTGGTCCAGGGCGAGCTGGTCATGCAGGGATATTGGCGCGACGAACCGGCGACCGCGGCGGCGATTAGGGAAGGCTGGCTTTACACCGGCGACATCGGCACGATCGACGACCACGGCACCATCACCATCACCGACCGCAAGAAGGACATCATCGTGAATTCCGGCGGCGACAACGTCTCGCCGCTGCGGGTCGAGGGCCGTTTGACGCTCGAGCCCGAGATCGGCCAGGCCATGGTGTTCGGCGACCGCAAGCCGCATCTCGTCGCCGTCATCGTTCCCGACGCCGATTTCGCCCGCAGCTGGGGGCGAAGCCACGGCCAAGGCGAGGACTGGGCCGCGTTCGCCGCAGACGCCGCGTTCCATCGCGCCTTGGCGGCCGCGGTGCAGCGGGCCAACGACTCGCTTTCGCCGATCGAACACGTGCGGCGCTTCGTCGTCGCGCCGGAGCCTTTCACCATCGAGAACGGGCTGCTCACGCCCACCCTCAAGCTGCGCCGTTACAAGATCCGCGAGCTTTACGGCGCGCGCCTCGAGGCGCTTTACGGAGCGGGGTGAGGCGAATCCGATTCGATAAAAGCATCCCTCCCCCCTTGTGGGGGAGGTCAGGAGGGGGGCCCCCCGCCTTGCGAAAACCAAGGCTTTGCTCCTGCCTTCGCTCCGTTGGGGCTTCGGCAAGGCAGGTCGCAAAGCCAGGTTTTCGCTTCCTCCCCCGCAAGGGGGGAGGAACGATCCCGCCGAAACATATTCTGCTCTAAATCCTCTTACACCCGGTGATAGTCGCGGTACCAGGCGACGAAGCGGGGAATTCCCTCGTCGATGCCGGTCTTGGGCTCGAAGCCGAAATCGCGCCGGCTGGAATCGATGTCGGCGTAGGTTTCCTTGACGTCGCCCGGCTGCATCGGCTCAAGCGAGAGCTTCGCCTTCACCCCCAGCGCCTGTTCCAGCACCGCGATGAAGCGCATGAGCGGCTCGGGCCGGTGATTGCCGAGGTTGTAAAGCCGGTGCCGCGGCGTCGCGGACGCCGGAGGCGGACGGTCCAGGCAGGACAGCACGCCGACCGCGATGTCGTCGATATAGGTGAAGTCGCGCTTCATGTCGCCGCGGTTGAACACGCGGATCGGCTCGCCCGCCAGGATGCTGCGGGCGAAGATGAAGGCCGACATGTCGGGCCGGCCCCACGGCCCGTAGACGGTGAAGAAGCGCAAGCCCGTCGCCGGGATTGCGAACAGATGCGCGTAGGAATGGGCCATGAGCTCGGCCGCCTTCTTGGTCGCCGCGTAGATCGAGACCGGGTTGTCCACCCGGTCGTCCACGGAGAACGGCAGCTTGGTGTTGCCGCCGTAAACCGACGAGGAGCTGGCATAAACGAAGTGGCGCAGCGCCGGCAGCTTGCGCGCGGCCTCGAGCATGACCAGCTGCCCCTCGACGTTGCTGTGGGTATAGGCGTACGGGTTGGTGAGCGAATAGCGCACGCCCGCCTGAGCGGCGAGATGCACGATCCGGTCGATGCCGGGATTCGCGGCGACCAGTTTCATCACCGCGTCGCGGTCGGCGACATCCAGGCGGTGGAAGGCGAAGTTGCGCTGCTTCTCCAACCGTTCGAGCCGCGCCTGCTTCAGACGCACGTCGTAGTAGTCGTTGAGATCGTCCACGCCGATGACGGAATCGCCGCGCGCGAGCAAACCTTGCGCGACGTGAAGGCCGATGAACCCGGCGGCGCCGGTCACGAGTATGGTCATGCGCCCTCGCCGCTCAGGGTCGAATTCACCGGTTGTCCCCTTCCGGATCGGGTAAGAGAACGCCCCGTCCGCAAATCATGGCGCCCTCATATACCGCGCCCGCCGCGCCAAATCACGCGTTACGGTGCCGGCGCGGCGAAACGCGAAGCGCCGCGCCACGCCCGGGCCATCCGCGCCCGGCGCCGGCGGGGCGACCTGTACCAACGGATGGCGCGGCGCCGTTTGACTCGGGGCTTGCCCTCCCCCATCATCGCCCTATTCCAGGCCAAGGCCCGCAATACAACGTTAAACATACAGGGGACGACGACATGGCGCGCTTCTCCGTGACCCGCATTGCCGCGGCTGCGGCCGCGATCGCCGCGATCGCGGCGGGGTCTGTGACGGCCGCGGCGACCGAGATCGAGAATTGGCCATGCAAGAATCCCTATCGGGATGCACTCGCGGCGCAAGACGTATGGGACGGCGCGATGCCCGCCGCCGATGGCGACTGGCATCAGGACGAACCGGTGCGCAAGCTTGTCACCTTCGCGACCAACCCCGAGAACAGCCCGGCGAGCGGCAAGGAGGCGATCACCGACTTCGCCCGCAAGATGGGGCCGGACAAGGAGCGAGGAATCGCATTGGCGTTCAAGGGAATGGTCGAGGAGACGAACATTCTTCGCGACGCCATCATTGCCGGCATCCGGGACTTCAAGGTGCGGGCGGTCATACTCGGCGACGCGGTGAAAGAGAACGACGACGCCTTGGCCAAGCTGCCCGAAGACGCCGAACAGGACCGTGCTTCGATAACGGCCGCCCGCCGGTTCAACTTTCGCGGCAAGGACGATGCCGAGGAGGAGACCGATTTCATGTGTTATCGCCTCGGTTACGTCGAGAAAAAGCTGCGGCTGCTGACTGACCAGCTCCATACCGAATTGAATTCATTGAAATAAGAATATCTTTTACGAGCGCGTTAGCAAGTTGACTTCGCGGCGATTTTCGTAAGGTTTCGCTGGACGCGACGCGCGTTCGATGTGATAGAATTTCGGTATACCAAGCCCCGTCGTCCTTTTGTATTAGTTCATTCGTGACGGTTGCTTGTCATCGCACGGACGTCGCGACGATTCGGTCATGACGTCCGCGCCACCTAAAAAATGGGGAGGATCATCAATGCGCGGGAAGGCTTTACTGGCCACCGTCGTGCTTCTGGGCATGGCCCATGGGGCATCGGCGGCGTCCTGGGACGACCTCGTCAACGCCGGCAGTCAGGGCAACAACTGGCTGGTTTACGGCGGCGACCTGGGGCAAATGCGGCATTCGCCGAACGATCAGATCAACACCAAAAACGTCAAGGGGCTTCACCTCAAATGGATTTTCCAGACCGGGGTTCTGGGTTCGTTTGAAAACACGCCGATCGTCGAAAACGGCGTGATGTATGTGACCACCCCCTACAACCATGTCTTCGCCGTCGACGCCAAGACCGGGACGCAGCTCTGGCATTACGAGCACAAGCTCGGCACGACGATTATCTGTTGCGGGCCCAATAACCGGGGCGTCGCAGTGACAGACAAGAATGTGATCTTCGCCACGCTCGACGCCATGCTGGTTGCGCTCGACAAGAAGACCGGCAAGGTCGCATGGGAGACGCAGATCGCCGACCCCGAGTTCGGCTACTCCGAGACCGAAGCGCCGACGATCTACAAGGACAAGATCATCATCGGCATTTCCGGCGGCGAATACGGCATCCGCGGATTCATCAGCGCCTATGACTCGGCCAGCGGAAAGCTCGTTTGGCGCACGCATACGATTCCGACGCCGGACGAAGCCGCAGCGGACGGCGCGAAGGGCTGGGAAGGCATGTTCGTAACCAAGGCCGACGGCATCGATGACCTTCACCGTGACGTCGCGGCGGAAAAGGCCGCGGTCGGTTCCGGCAAGGCCAAGGAGGCGTGGAAGTACGGCGGCGCCGGCAACTGGATGACGAATGCGGTCGATCCCAAGACCGGCATGATCTTCGCCACCGCCGGCAACCCCTCGCCGGATTTGGACGGCTCGTTGCGGCCCGGCGACAACCGCTGGTCCGATTCGATGCTCGCGCTCGACGGCGAGACGGGAAAGATCGTCTGGGCCTATCAGTACGTCCCCCACGACGTCTGGGATCTCGATTCGGTGTCCCCGCCGATCCTGGCCGACGCCAAGGATGACAGCGGCAAGACCGTCCCGGTCGTGATTCACGGCGGCAAGACCGGATGGGTCTATGTGCATGACCGGAAGACCGGCAAGTTGATTCGCCGGTCCAAGTCAATGGTTCCGCAAGAGAACCTGTTCGCCCTGCCGACCGAGGGCCAGGGAACGCGGATGCTTCCCGGGGCCAACGGCGGCGTCGAATGGTCTCCCGGCGCATACAACCCCGACACCCACATGGTCTATTACGTCAACCTGCACCAGCCGATGTATTACGAGGTGAAGAGCGTGCCTTGGGAGAAGGGCAAGCTGTGGCTGGGCGGTGCGTTCAAGGCCATCCCGGGCGAAGTGCAGTCGGGCAACGTCTCCGCCGTGAACGTCGATACCGGGGCCATCGCGTGGCAGAAGAAGACCGACCAGCCGATGATCGGCGGCGCCCTCTCGACCAAGGGCGGGCTGGTTTTCACCGGTGAGGGTAATGGGCTGTTCAAGGCCTATGACGCCAAGACCGGCGACGTGCTGTGGTCGTTCCAAGGCGGCGCCGGCGTGAACTCCGCGCCGATGTCGTTCCAAGTCGACGGCAAGCAGTATGTCGCCGTCGCGGCAGGCGGCAACTTCCAGCTGAACTTCAAGCTGGGCGACGCCGTCCTGGTGTTCGGCCTCGAGTAACTGGCTTCGAGCATGGTGCCGGGCCGGTACGGCCCGGCACCATTGTTCCAATCGGCGGGTTTTCAGACATACGGGCCGCTTCGGCCCGATTTTTTTGATTTACCCGGTCGTTGATAAACCTCCGCCGCAACCCAATTGCAACGTGAAGGGAAAAGAATGCCATGTTGAGTGAGACGTTTCCGGCCCGCCGCGTGGCGCGAGGCATGGCGGCTATCGTCGCCATGGCGATGGCGGCGATCGCGGTGGCGGGCGCGGCGGCCGGTGAAACTCAGCCCGAGAAACCGTCTTGGATGACGATCGATGCCGCGAACAAGAAGGTTACGCTCGACGTCATGGCGGGATGGAACAGCAATAACGGCGTCCTCAATTTCAACGGCTACTATGACGGCGATGCGACGGTGGTCATCCCCGTCGGTTGGAGCGCCGAGGTCAAATTCGGCAATAACGACGGCTATCTGCCGCACAGCCTCCTGGTCACCAAACCATTCGCCAAAGCCGACATGCCCGAAACCGCCGGCTCAAACAAGGTTGCCATTCCGCGCGCCTACACGCGTAGTCCGGCCGCCGGAATCGCCGCGGGCGAGACCGACGGCTTCCGATTCACGGCCGGCGCCCCCGGCGAGTACTATTTCCTGTGCGGCGCGCCGGGCCATGCGCAGTCCGGAATGTGGATTCACATGTCCGTCTCGGCCGATGCGGCCGAGCCGGGTGTGATCGTGGCGCCGGGCGCGACACCGGGCCGCGACGGAGCCAGCAAGCCCTAAAAATCCCCGGCCGGCGCTTCGCACCTCGGGGCGCCGGCGCGTTCGCGGTTGCGCCGCCCTATTTGATGCCGATGACCATGGAATCGGGGCCGACCAAATGCTCGACCCGGCTCTCGCGGAACCCCGCGTCCTGCATCCACCCCCGGCAATCGGCCCCGGTGTAGTCGAAGCCGCCGGAGGTTTCGACCAGCATGTTGAGGCTCATGAGCAGGCCGAAGGCATTGGTACGCCGCTGGTCGTCGATGAGGGCCTCGTAAACGACGAGCGCGCCGCCGGAAGGCAGGGACTCGTACGCTTTCGTGAGAAGCCCGCGTTTTTCCTCCAGGTCCCAGTCGTGGAGGATGTGCCCCATGACGAGGACATCGGCCTTGGGGAGCGCGTCGGTAAAGAAATTCCCGGTATGAAACCGCACCCGGTCCTGCAGCCGATGCCGCGCCACATAGTCCTCGAAGATGGGGCGGACCGGCGGAATGTCGAAGCCGCCGCCCGCCAGATGCGGATGGGCTAACGCGATCTCGACCGGCGTGCCGCCCTGGGCGCAGCCGATATCGACGAATGTCTTGTAGTCGCGCCAGGGGAATTTTGCGGCGATCGCCTTCGCGGCCGGAAGGCTGACGCCGGTCATCGCCTGCATGAATTGCCGCAGGCGTTGCGGGTCGGACGACAGAGCGGCGAACAGATCTCCGCCCTGCTTGATCTCGTTCTGCGGCTTACCGGTTTGCAGCGCCTCGGTGAGCGCGCCCCAATAACCGTAAAGCCGCGCGTTGCACATCTCGAGAATCCCGCCGACGTAACTCGGTTTGGCGCGGTCGAGATAGAGGCCGGTTTCGGCGGTGTTGGCGTATTTCGTCCCGTCCCGCTCCAGCATGCCGAGCGCGACGAGCGAATCGAAGAAATCGCGCGCGCCGCGCCCGTGAAGCCCGAGACGGCCGGAAAGCTGCTCCGCATCGAGCGGGCCCTTGGCGAGCTCGCTGAATAGGCCGAACTCGACCGCGGACAGCAGGGCCTTGGAACCCCAGAAGCCGAAGCCGAGCTGAAAGATGGGATCAGGCGCCACCGTGCCGGTCATATGCTCTCCCTTGGCCATGCCGGCCCCATGTCCGGCCGGCGGGCCGGTCAAGACTCCGCGCGTTTCGAGGATTCGGCGAACGCCGCCTTCTGATCGGGCGTCGCCTCGGTCTGGTGCTTGGCTTTCCACTGTTCGTACGGCATTCCGTAAACGATTTCACGGGCTCCTTCATACGTCATGGAAAGACCGCGTTCCTCGGCCGCCGCCCGATACCATTTGGCCAGGCAGTTACGGCAGAACCCGGCCAGATTCATGAGGTCGATGTTCTGGACCTTGGGATTGTCGCGCAGGTGCTGTACCAGACGGCGGAATGCCGCGGCCTCAAGTTGGATGCGCGTTGCATCATCCATGTCGTCCTCCAAGATCCGGTTGGGCGAATACCTAGTCCTTGTTATCTATGCCCTAGTGCCATTCCTTCTAGGCAAAAATTATTCTCGTAATCCGCGAGCCCTTCAGGCTCCTCCTCCGGTCGTTTAATGAGCTTATGAACGAAGAAGCCGCGGCCTTTCCGAAACCTCGCTAAATGGGACCGCTTGTCAGCGACCTCACGCGGCACCAGAAAAATGCGGCGCCGGTCATCCCCGGGACCAGATAGGATCACGATGGCGAGCCACTCGAACACATCAGTCACGGCATAACCAACGAAGTTGCCGCTTTTCGCGAAGGTACGCGCCTTCACGGAAATACGCTGAGGCCGACTTGGTGGCGGGGGCTGGGCGATGACGTCGTAACCCGGCCAACTATCTGGAACCCTCATGGCCGGTATTCCAGCCAATGTAAGTTCGGCGGCAACCAGCATCTCGCCAGCATCACCCATCTGCTTCGTGGTGTAACGTTTTTCTCCCATTAAGTTTTCTCCGTAGCGCTCAATGTTGCGATCCGTTACAGCCCCGCGACCGTTTCCTCGGCCAGCCAATCCACGACCGCCGTGAGGGCCTCGTGCGGACCGGCGCCTTTGGCCATCGCTTCGGAAAAGATGCGCCGCTGGCGGTGGGCGCTTGTGCCGCGCGCGACGATGTCGCGGGTGCGGGCCAGCTCGGCCTCGCACCCCAGGCTTTGCGCATCCTCGGCGACCAGGGCCAAAAGCTCCTCCAGCAGGTCTTTGTAGGGAACGATCTTGCCGACGCCGTAATCGACCAGCCCTTCGTCCAACCCGTAACGCTGGGCGCGCCAGCGGTTCTCGTTCACCAGCATCCGCAAATAGATTCGCCAGCGCTGGTTGTTGCGGCGCAGGCGATACAGCATGCGCAGGACGCACAGATAGAGCGCGGCGATCGCGGCCCCATCGTCGAGCCGGGTGCACACGTCGGTGATCCGCATCTCGAGCGTCGGGAATCGCGCCGAGGGCCGAACATCCCACCAGATCTTGGTCGCATCCTCGATGACGCCGGTGTTGACCAGGATGTTGACGTGGCGCTGGTACTCGCCCCAGCTTTCGAAGCGCTCCGGCAATCCGGTGCGCGGCAATTCGTCCCACACGCTGATGCGGTAGGACATGAGGCCGGTCTCCTCGCCGCGCCAGAACGGCGAGGACGTGCTGAGCGCCAGCAGATGCGGCAGGAAATAGGCCACCTGATTCATGAGGTCGATGCGCAGCTCTTCGTCCTCGATGCCGACATGGACGTGCATGCCGCAGATCACCAGCCTGCGGGCCACCGCCTGAAGGTCGCGGGCCAGCGTGTTGTAACGCTCCTTGTCGGTGTGCTTTTGCACGTCCCAGCGGGCGAAGGGATGGGTGGAGGAAGCGATGGGCGCGTAGCCGTGCTGTCCCGCCACTTCGGCCACGGTCGCGCGCAGATGCGCAAGGTCCGAGCGCGCCTCCGCGATCGACCCGCACACGCGCGTTCCGACCTCGATTTGCGAGCGCAGGAACTCGGGGCTCACCTGGCCGCGCAGCCGCGATTCGCATTCCGACATCATGGAAGGCGGCGGCTCGCTCACCAAGTCGCGGGTCGCGCGATCGATCAGAAGGTATTCCTCCTCGATCCCGACGGTGAATTTCGGCTCGCCCGCGGTCATGGACTTTTCGCCACGCGGTAAAGACCGGGATCGGCAAGGACGGGCGCCAGCACGTCGCCGACGATCGCGGCCCATTCCGCCACACCTTCGGCATTTTCGATCAGGTCCTGGCGAATCTCGATGGAGAGATCGGGCAGACCGTGGCGGCGCGCGTGGCAATCCACCGTATAGGCGTAATGGTCGCGGCCCGAATAGGGCTGGTTGTCGCCGACGCGGATGCCGGGGCGGGCGCGCATTCCTTCCATGAAAGGCAGCGCGAGGCGCCCGTCGCGGTCCCACAGCACGCCGATGTGCCATGGCCGCAATTCGCCCTTGAACACCGGCGTGAAGCTGTGGACGGAGACCAGGGCCGGCGGCGGCCCGCGCCTTTTCAGCGCCGCCATCGCCTCCGCCACGGCGCCGTGATACGGGTGGAACAAGGCGTCGGCCCGCTGGGCGATTGCGGCCGGAGTCAGATTCCGGTTTCCGGGCACGACGGTTCCTTCGCTGATCGCGGGAATGAAGGTCGGATCGTTGGGCGCGCGGTTTACGTCCACCACCAGGCGCGAGTAGGTCGCGAGCACGAGCCTGGCCTTGAACCGGGCGGCGAGGAGGCGCGCCACCTCGGCCGCGCCGATGTCCCAGGCGATATGGCGAAGCTCGTCGTCGCCGTCGATGCCGAGAGTTCCGAGCGCACGCGGGAACCGCCGGCTCGCGTGGTCGCAGACGATGAGGAAGGGCGCCGCCCCTTCCCCATGCACGACCTCGATGGGGCCCGGCTCGTCGGGCGCGAGCAGGGGCGGCAGGGAACCGGGACAGGCGTCTGCGCGATCGGGCATGAAGCCTGTTTTACCCGATTTCCTTGCCCGCCCTGGACCCGAAAAGCCGGCATGGGGGCGCAAAACCTCTGGCGGCCAGGAAAACCGCGGACTAATCTGGCCTCACCACATGCGCCGCAACAGAAATCCCAAAATCATCGCCACCCTCGGTCCGGCGAGTTCGAGCCCGGACGCGATCCGCACGCTGTTCGAGGCGGGCGCCGACGTATTCCGGCTCAATTTCAGCCACGGCGTCCACGAAGAGCACCGCAAGCGGCTTTATTACATCCGCGAGCTCGAGCGGGTGTCGGGGCGCCCGATCGGCGTGTTGATGGATCTTCAGGGGCCGAAGCTTCGCATCGGGCAGTTCGAAGGCGACAAGATCATGCTCGAGCCCGGCGATCTGTTCCGCCTCGACATGTCGTCGGAGCGCGGCACCAAACGCCGTGCGCCGTTGCCGCATCCGGAAGTGTTCGAATCGCTGGCGCCGGGAACGAGCGTGCTGCTCGACGACGGGCGCATACGACTGCGCGTGCGCCGCTGCGGCAAGGGCTTCGCCGAAACCGAGGTGGTGACGGGCGGCGAGCTTTCCGACCGCAAGGGCGTCAATCTTCCCGAGACGGTGCTGCGCCTGTCGGCCGTCACCGACAAGGACCGGCGCGACATCGAGTTCGGCCTCGACATGGGCGTGGACTGGCTCGCGCTTTCCTTCGTCCAGCGGCCCGAGGACATCATCGAGGTCAGGGAGATGGTGCAGGGCGACGCGGCGATTTTGACCAAGCTGGAGAAGCCGCACGCGATCGAGCGGCTGGACGAGATCGTCGAGCTGTCGGATGCGGTGATGGTGGCGCGCGGCGATCTCGGCGTCGAGATGCCCGCCGAACAGGTGCCGATCCTGCAGAAGCAGATCATCCGCGCCGGCCGCAAGGCGGGAAAGCCGGTGATCGTCGCGACCCAGATGCTCGATTCCATGGTGCATTCGCCCACGCCCACGAGGGCCGAGGCATCCGACGTCGCAACCGCGGTTTACGACGGGGCCGACGCCTTGATGCTTTCCGCGGAAACCGCGGTCGGCGCCTATCCGGTGGCGTCGGTCAAGATGATGGACCGCATCATCACGCGGGTCGAACAAGACCCGGCCTACCGCAAGATCATGGACGCCAACCATCCGGAGCCCGAGGCGACCACGGCGGACGCCATCAGCGCCGCCGCCGCCCAGGTCGCGCACACGATTTCGGCCGCGGCGATCGTCACCTATTCGCGCTCGGGGGCGACCGCCCGGCGCGCGGCGCGCGAGCGGCCCGACGTGCCCATTCTGGGGCTGACCGCCGAGCGCACCACGGCGCGCCAGCTTTCGGTGGTGTGGGGCGTGCACTGCGTGCACACCACCGACATCCAAAGCTTCACCGATATGGTGGCCAAGGCGAGCCGCATCGCGCTGGCGGAAGAATTCGCCAAACCGGGCGACCGCGTGGTGATCACCGCCGGCGTTCCGTTCGGACGCGCCGGAACCACGAACATTCTCCGCATCGCCACCATCGGCGAGGGCGGCGGCGAGGCGATCGCCGGCGACTAAAACGCGGCGCGGTCCATAACGCTTCCGAGCGCCAGCGGACGCGGGCCGCGACCATGGATGCGGGTCATGTTGGTCCTGGCCCGGGTTGAGAGCGGGCGTTCAAATCCAAACGGATGCGTCAGCGGCCGTTGGACGGGCCTTCGGGAGAGGCCCCTTTGTCCTCCGTTTGGGCGGCGCCAAAGACTTTATCCACCGCATAGAGCGCGCCCCCACGGAGTTCCTTCTCGCCGAAACCTTTGATTTGCACATCCCCCATCTTGACCGCCTTGGCCGTGGCGACGTTGTCGAGCCCCAGCCTCAGGTACAGGATGATGTTGCTGATCCTCATCACGGCGCTGGTCAGGACGAAGTCGGCGCCCTCCGCCTTTGCCCAGTCGTAAACACAGTAGGCACAGCTGAGATCCACCGGCTGCTGAACTTGCGCGTCGCCGGATGTTCTCGGGAGAACTTGATACGTCCCCAACTCGGCCATTTTTTTTCGCAGGACGTCGGAAACGACGGACCTTACGCGCTCCTCGTCTTCAGGAGTGGATAGCGGCGAACCCGTGTCGGTTACCTGGTAATCGATAAGAACCGTATCCATGACGGCCAGCTTTGGGCGCTCCTCGGCGTTTGCCGGAGACGCCATAACCAGGCAGCCTGCCGTCACCAGCGCCCACACCCACGCACCCATCACGGTCCTTAGCGATGCGCGTCTTGCGCAAATGATTTTCTGCGTCATCAAGTTCTCCATTACCGGGCAATGCGGTCCTTTTCCCTGCTGAGAGCCGGCGGGCACGGGCCGCCTGTCGCCCAATCGAGAAGCTCCACCGTATGGACGACGGGCCTCGTCAGCGCCCGGCCGATCTGGACGATGCAGCCGATGTTGCCCGTGGCGACGACGTCGGGGGCGACGCTTTCGATCGCCGCCGCCTTGCGCGCGGCAAGGACCGCCGCCATCTCCGGCTCCAGCAAATTGTAGGTGCCGGCCGAGCCGCAGCACAGGTGTCCGTCGGGAATGTCGCGGGTTTCGAAACCCGCGGCGGCCAAGAGATTCTTGCCAACGTCATGCAGTTTTTGCCCGTGCTGGAGCGAGCAGGCGGAGTGATAGGCGACCGTGAGCGGCCGGGGCGGCTTGGCGGCGCCGATGCCGATTTTGCCGGCGATTTCGGCCACGTCGCAGGCGAGCTCCGAGATGCGCGCCGCCCGGTCGGCGAACACGGGATCGTCGCGCAGCAGATATCCGTAATCCTTGACCATCGTGCCGCAACCGGCGGCGTTGACGACGATGGCCTCGATCCCTTCCTGTTCGACGAGCCGGCTCCACGCCGCGACATTGGCGCGCGCGTTTCCCAGCGCCGCGTCGCGGCGGCCCAGGTGATGGACCAGCGCGCCGCAGCACCCCACACCTTCGGGCACCACCACCTCGACGCCGTGGCGCGTGAGCACGCGCACGGTCGCGGCGTTGATCTGCGGGGCCAATACGGTCTGCACGCAGCCCGGCAACAGCGCCACCCGCATCTTGCGCGAACCCTGCGCGGGAAAGCGTTGCGGCCGGTTGCCCGGCGCGGGCGGCGGGAGCGCCGCGGGCGCAAGTGCGACAAGCGCCTTGAGGCGGGCCGGCAACAGGCGCGCAAGCGGCCGGGCGAAACGCGCGAGCCTGACCGCCGGGCGGAACAGGACCGGCCGCGGCAGCACGAGGGCGAGCATCGCGCGGAGCGCCCGCTCCGTCCACGGGCGGCGGCGGGTTTCCTCGATCCGCACGCGGGCGTAATCGACGAGATGCATGTAATTGACGCCGGACGGACAGGTCGTCATGCACCCCAGACACGACAGGCAGCGATCGACGTGCCGGGCGACCTGGGACGAGGCCGGCTTGCCGTTCTCCAGCATGTCCTTGATGAGATAGATGCGGCCTCTGGGCGAATCGAGCTCGTCCCCCAATTCGAGATAGGTGGGACAGGTGGCGAGACAGAAACCGCAATGGACGCAGGCGCGAAGAATCTTCTCCGCCTCGCGAAGGTCCGGGTCCTGAAGCTGTTGGAGCGTGAATCTCGTCTGCATTGCGCTCACACGCCTTCGTACATGCGCCCGGGATTCAAAATCCGGTTCGGATCGAAGCTCTCCTTCAGGCGAAGGGTGAGCGCCGCGGCGGCGGCGCGTTGCGGCTGAAAGACCGGGAGCCTGGCGCGCGCGGCCTCGCTCGCCCGCATGAGAAGGGCGTGCCCGCCGGCCTTCGCCACGGCGTGGCGGATGGCACGCTCCTGCGCGGCGACCGCGTCCGGCCCCTCGCCGCCTGCGGCGACCGCCAGCCAGATCAGGCCGCCCGCCCAGTCGTAGAGAACTTCCGAATCGCAAGCGTTGTGGATGTCGCGCACCACCTCCGCGCCCTTCGACGGCGTCACCGACAGCCGCCAGACGACCCGGTCGCGCAGCGGCACGAAGGCCGCCACGTCGCGAATCTCGCGCCACAGCGCGGCCGAATCCGCATCGCCCAATTCGGCCAGCGCGCCGCGGCCGCGAAACATCTCCGCCAGCTTGCCGCAACAATAGCGGATCGAAGGCTCCGGTCCCTCGACCCGCACCGCCGTCACCGCCTTGCCGGCAGTGCGCACGGCCGGGACCGCCGATCTTGCGGCCACGGCGGCGGGAAGATGGGCGGTTCCATAGACCTCATGGGGGCTCTTGAGCGCCGCGGTCAGCGCCGCGACCGCGGCCGCGTCGTCGAGCCCGAGAACCAGGACGGTGTGGATCAGGGAGGGCAGCGGCAGAACCTTGAACGTCACTTCGCTCATCACCGCGAGCGTCCCGAAGGAACCAACCAAGAGCTTGCACACGTCGTAGCCGGTGACGTTTTTCATCACCCGGCCGCCGCATTTGAAGGCTTCGCCCCGCCCATTCACCGCCTTGGCACCCAACAGAAAGTCGCGCGCCGCGCCCGACTTCACCCGGCGCGGCCCCGAGATGTTGCACGCGAACACGCCGCCGATCGTGCCGCCGCCCGCGGGCGCGCCCAAAAGCGGGCCGTAATCGGCGGGCTCGAAGCACATTTCCTGGCCGCCCGCCTTCAGCGTTTCCTCCACCACCGAAACCGGCGTTCCCGCGGCGGCGGAGATCACCAGCTCCTCGGGCTCGTAAAACGCAATTCCCGAAAGCCGCGAGAGATCGAGGACGTGGTCGCAGGCAACGGGGCGCCCCAACGCGGCCTTGGTATTCCCGCCCGCAACGGCCAGCGGCACGCCCGCGGCCGCGGCGGAGGCGACCGCCTCACGCAACTCGCCGGCGTCGGCAGGTCGCAGCAGTTGCGGCATCTAAAATCTTGGGATATCGGGGAACGGGATGCGTCCCCCGTGAACGTGCATGCGCCCCAGCTCGGCGCAGCGGTGAAGCTCGGGGAACATCTTGCCGGGATTGAGCAGCGACTCGGGATCGAAGGCGCATTTGATCCGCTGCTGAACGCGAAGGTCCACCTCGTTGAACATGACGGGCATGAGATCGCGCTTCTCCACCCCCACGCCGTGCTCGCCGGTCAGCACGCCGCCCACCGCGACGCACAGCTTCAGGATATCGGCGCCGAAGGATTCGACCCGCTCGAGATCGCCCGGACGATTGGCATCGTAAAGGATGAGCGGGTGCAAATTTCCGTCGCCGGCATGGAACACGTTGACCACGCCCAATCCGTAGCGTTTCGACAGCTCGCCGATGCCCCGCAGCACCTCGGAAAGCCGCTTTCGCGGGATCGTTCCGTCCATGCAGTAATAATCCGGCGCGATGCGCGCGACCGCGGGAAACGCCGCCTTGCGTCCCGCCCAGAAGCGGAGCCTCTCGGCATCGCTGGTGCTGATGCGGACGAGCTCGGCGCCGCTTTGGCCGGCCACGCTTCGCACCCGCGCCGTCATGTCCGCGACCTCGGCCTCGGGCCCGTCGAGTTCGACGATCAGGAGCGCCTCGACATCCATCGGGTAGCCCGCGTGGACGAAGGCTTCGGCCGCGTGCACCGCGGCGCGGTCCATCATCTCCAGCCCGGCGGGAATGATGCCGCCCGCGATCACCGCCGCCACGCAATCGCCGGCCGCCTCGACGCTGGAAAAACCGACGAGCATGGCGCGCACCGATTCGGGCGCCCGCAGGATGCGGACCGTCACCTCGGTGATGACGCCGAGCAGTCCTTCGGAGCCGGTCATGACGCCCATGAGATCGTAGCCTTCGGCATCGAGGTGCTTGCCGCCCATGCGCACGGTCTCGCCGTTCATCAGCACCACTTCGAGGCCCAGCACATTGTTGGTGGTGAGCCCGTATTTGAGGCAATGAACGCCGCCCGAATTCTCGGCCACGTTGCCGCCGATCGAGCAGGCGATCTGGCTGGACGGATCGGGCGCGTAATAGAAACCCGCGTGCTCCACGGCCTTGGTGATGGCGAGATTGGTGACGCCCGGCTGCGCGGTGACGCAGCGGTTGTCGAAATCGATGTCCAGGATGCGATTGAACTTGCCGAGCGAGAGAAGCACGCCGTCCTCGAGCGGCAGCGCGCCGCCCGAAAGCGACGTTCCCGCGCCGCGCGGCACGACCTTCACCCCTTCCTCGCGGCACAGCGCCAAAACGGCAGAGACTTCCGCGGTGGTGCGCGGCAACACGACCACCATGGGCATCTGGCGGTAGGCGGTCAGCGCATCGGTCTCATAGACCCGCATGCCGTCGCTGTCGGTGATGACGCAGTCGCCGGGAAGGATGGCGCGCAGTTTGGCGGCGATTTCATGGCGCCGGGCGAGCACACGCGGGTCCGGTACTGGCATCCGCATTCCCGCCGCTCCTCAGTTGCGTCTATTGCCCGGTCATCGCCTCTGCGAAGACCGCCGGCAGCGACCGCGCGCCCGATTCGGCTGTTGCGGCGAAATGGTATGACCCTGGGCCGGGAGCGTCAATCGCACCCGCGCCACGCCGGAAGACACAGGAGGACGGCGGCCGGGCTCAGCCCTGGCGCGCCTTGAAGCGCGGATTGGTCTTGTTGATGATGTAGACGCGGCCGCGGCGGCGCACGACCCGGCAGTCCTTGTGCCGTGTTTTCGCCGACTTGAGGGAACGCAAGACCTTCATGGGGTGCCTCGTGGAATTTCCGGCCGCTGCAGGGGCGCGACCATAGGGGGTCGAAGGCCCCCTGTCAACGGCACGTCCGCCCAAGGAAACTGCGGGTTTCCGGGCCTATTTCTTCAGGGCGTGAACGCGGTAGAGCCGCACGTCGCCGCTTTGCAGGACGCCCAGGCGCCGGGCCCAAAGCTCGGCCTCGGCCAGCAGGGCTTCGCCCAGTTCCGGCTCGAAATGGCCGGGCCGGAAATTCTGCAATGCTTCGTGCCAGCCCTCGAGGATGAGATCGCACATCTCCTCGGTCATGTCGTCCTCGATGCGGATTTCGAGGCCCTGTTTTTCCAGATAGTCGCGGATCTGTTTGATGCTCCACATCTCGGGGCGTATCGGCTCGTGGGCGGCCCAATTCAGCGTCGCCTCCTCCATGTGATCGGTCTTGGCGAGGACGTAATCGGTGAACAGCAGCTGGCCGTGTTTCTTGAGCGACTTGGAGATGGCCGCGAACAGATGGCGCTTGTTGACGATGGTGTAGAACATCTCCTTCACGAACACGCAATCGAAGCCGTTGGGCCGAAGCTCCGCCGACTCGGGGTCGTAGGAGACCACCGGAACCTTCTTGGCCATTCCCGCCATCGTCGATTCTTCCATGCCGTGGGCGGCCAGCACGGGGTTGGGTTCCATCGCCGTCACCCACATGCCGAAGGTCTCGGAAATCGCCCGTCCCGCACCGCCCGCCCCGGCGTTGAGGTCGGCGAAGCTCATTTTCGGATTGAGGCCGATGGGCTTGATCAGCTTCATGATGTGTTCGGTGCCGCCGGGCGAGACATAGCCGGCGCCCCAAATCCGCTCGGCGACCTTGATTCGCGCCGGCGTCCAAACTTCCTTCGGCCGCTCGTGAATTTCCTCTATCGGGGGCGCGTCTTTGGCGACGCGCGATCGCGGCCCCGCCAGTTCTTCTTCTTTCGGTTTGATCTCGCTGCCTTCCCACCAGGCCATGAACCGCTCGCGCAGCGATAGCTTGGAGTCGGCCGGGATGTCTTTCCCGTTTCCGTTCGCCGCCTTGGCGTCGTCGGACGCGGCGGCGCGCGGGACAGGCTCCGTGCCTTCCCACCAAGCCGCGAATCGATCGCGGAACGGGACCGTGACTTCCATCTGCGCCGACATGTTCCCAACCGGATGCCGAATTCGGGCACAATTGCAGCCGCCCCAAAATTGGGCAGCCAAACGAACCCGAAGTTTCACCTGCGTACCTTTGCAGGAATTGCTTAAATCAGCGTTAACCCTTTGTCGGGGTTGCCCAATCCGTGGGCGCGATAACGCCAACCCGGCGGCCCGGTCCGCGCCTTGGTGATCTGGCGGCTTTGCCAGCAAATCCAACCGATTCTGAGACGAGGCCGCTGCCTTTCATGTTGCAATGCAACAATCTTTTGTTGTATTATTACTTTCTTGCGGGTCTCCATTCGTTGCAATGCAGCGTCCCGCGCCGGCCGGTTCAGCCGGACGCCGGACACCGAGGCCCCACCCGCCGGCGTAGCGCCCCACCCCAGCCGGCGGCAGCGACCGAGGAGCCGCGGTCATGACCGAAAAAGCCGGTCTCAATACCCGAAAGACAGCCGAGAACCCGGAAGCCCGCCCCGCCGCCGGCACGACGCCCCTGCGCGTGGTCGGGCCGGCCGATGCGCCTTGCTACGCGGGAGCCGCCCGCGGCGCACCGTGCGCGGCCGGCACGTCGGACGAGGCGCAAGAAATCTCCGCGCCGGCTTCGAGCACCACCTTCGATCGCCTGATGCATGCGGCGATGGGCCGCGCCACGCTCGGAATTTCGCCGGCCTCCCTGATGCAGGCCGGTTCCGACTGGGCGTCCCACCTGGCGCTCGCTCCGGGCAAGCAAGCGGAACTCCTGCAGAAGGCCGCGCGCAAGGCGGTCCGGTTCTGGACCTTTGCCATGCGCCGCGCGGGCGACAGCCAAACGCCCTGCTGCATCGAGCCACTGCCGCAAGACCGCCGCTTCGATTCTCCGGAATGGCAGAACGCGCCCTTCAATCTGATCTACCAATCGTTCCTGCTCACCCAGCAATGGTGGTTCAACGCCACCACCGGCGTGCCGGGCGTTTCGCGCCATCACGAGGACGTGGCGTGGTTCGTGGCCCGCCAATTGCTCGACGTCGTATCGCCGTCGAATTTCCTGCTCACGAACCCGGAAATTCTCCAGACGACTCTGGCCCAAGGCGGGCAAAATCTGTACCGGGGCATGCTGAATGCGATCGAGGACTGGGAACGGGCGGTCGCGGGCCGGGAGCCCGTCGGCGTCGAAGCCTTCGTGCCGGGAAAGACGGTCGCCGTAACGCCCGGCAAGGTCGTATTCCGCAACCGCCTGATGGAGCTCATCCAATACGCGCCTGCCGGCGATTCGGTCTATGCCGAGCCGGTCCTGATCGTCCCGGCCTGGATCATGAAATACTACATCCTCGATCTTTCGCCCCACAATTCGCTGGTGCGATTTCTGGTCGAGCGCGGCCACACCGTGTTCATGGTCTCGTGGCGCAATCCGGACGCGGAGGACCGCGACCTGGGAATGGAGGACTATCTCCAATCCGGCATCATGGAGGCGATCGCGGCGGTGCGCGAGATCGTGCCCGAGAGGCAAATCCACGGCGTCGGCTATTGTTTGGGCGGGACGCTGTTCTCGATTGCCGCTGCGGCGCTGGTGCGGGACCGCAAGGATTATCTCAAATCGCTCACGCTGCTCGCCGCGCAAACCGACTTTACCGACGCAGGCGAGCTGATGCTGTTCATCGATGAAAGCGCCATCTCCTTTCTCGAGGACATCATGTGGGAGCAGGGCTATCTCGATACCCGGCAAATGGCGGGTGCGTTCCAGATGCTGCGCTCCAACGACCTCATCTGGTCGCGCGCGGTGCGCGAATATTTCATGGGCGAGCGCCAGCCGATGATCGACCTGATGGCCTGGAACGCCGACGCCACCCGCCTGCCCTATCGCATGCACTCGCAATATCTGCGCAGCCTGTTCCTCGACAACGATCTCGCCGAAGGCCGCTATCTGGTCGGCGGCCGGCCGGTGGCGCTCACCGACGTTCGCGTGCCCATTTTCGCCGTCGGCACGGTCAAGGATCACGTCTCGCCCTGGCGCTCGGTTTACAAGATCAATCTTTTGACCGACACCGGCGTGACGTTCGTCCTGACCTCCGGCGGCCACAACGCCGGGATCGTGAGCGAGCCGGGCCATCCCCGCCGCAGCTATCAGATCGCGAGCAAGACGGACGATTCCAACTACATCGATCCGGACACCTGGGCCGCCGCGATGCCCCGTCGCGAGGGCAGCTGGTGGCCGGAATGGGAGGCTTGGCTCTCCCAGCGCTCCGGCGAGCATGTGGCTCCGCCGACGCTCGGCAACGCCAAGGCCGGTTATCCGCCGGTCGGCGACGCGCCGGGCATTTACGTGCACCAGAAGTGATCGCCGCGGCCGCGCCGGACAACCGCCCGGCGCCGCTTCACCGCGCCGATTGCCGCCGGCCCATTCCGATCCAATATTAAGGACAGCGCGGCATATACGGCCGCACTCTTCGCCGCGCATCGGAGACGAGTCATGCGCCTGCGCAACTCCCTGACATTCGCCCTGGCCGTGCTTGCCCCGCTCACCCTCGCGGCATGCATGAGCCCGACTTATTACCAGCCGGCCGTTGACGGCGAGGGCTATAGCGACCAGCAAATCGCCGACAGCCGATATCGCGTGACGTTTTCCGGAAACTCGGTGACGGCGCGCAACGTGGTCGACAACTACATGCTGTACCGGGCCGCCGAGATCACGCTGGCGACCGGAAACGACTATTTCATTCTGCTGCAGCACGACGTCGAGCGCGACGTGACCTATCGCAGCACCGTCGATATTCCGCCCGGCGGCTATTTCTATGGCTCGTATTTCGGCCCTTATCCGTACGGCCACGGCCTCGGCCTTTTTTACGATCCCTTCTACGATCCGTTTTACGGCGGTTACGCCGAGGTCACGTTGCAGCCGATCGAAAAATACCGGGCCTATGCCATGATCGCCGTCTATCCGGGCGAGCGGCCGAACGACAACCCCAATGCCTATGACGCCCGCGACGTGATGCGGCGCCTTGCAGGATTGGTGTTGCGTCCCGCGCCCTAGAGCATGATCTTGTCAGTTCGAAGCGGCGGCGCCCATCGCGGCGCAGGGCCGGCACGGGCCGCGATGGCCCGTTGCTTGCGGCCCCGGGGCGAAATAACATGGGGGATCGGCGCATCTGCGCGCTTGGGGGCGGCATGACAATGCGAATGCTGGTGGCGGCGGGAGCCGTCGTCTCGATAACGGCGTTGGGCCAGCCGGCTCCGGCCAAGGCCGACGATCCGTGCACCGGGCTGGTCGGCCAGACTATGACCGTCACCGGAACGGTCACCTCCGTCGAGGAGGATTTTTTCATGGGCTACGACGTCGGCGTCCGCGATACGAACGTCGGATGCGTCGTTCACTTCGCGACCGAGGAGCCGCCGCAATGTGGCGTGGGCCAAGGCGTCGAAGTCAGCGGCGTCCTTAAGAGCTACGGCGACTCGAACCAGGAATATTGGCTGGAAGGCAGCGACCCCTACTATTGCCGCTGACCGCTTCCGCCTTTTTGTTCCGTAAAAGTCCCTAGTTTCGCCAAAGTTTCGGCCCAATTTCGGCCCAATTCCTTGGTCGAATCCGCGCAACCGATCCATCCGCAACGAATCCCGGAGTAATGACATGTTGCACGTCATGACGCGGCGGCTCGCGCCGATACTGGTTGCCGCCGCTTTTGTTGCCGCGGCTCCCGCCGCCATCGCGCAGCCCCCCGCCGACGCCCAAACCCAGGCCGACTCCTCGCCCATGCCGACGCTGGCGCCGCTGGTGGAGAAGATAACCCCGGCGGTCGTCAATATCGCGGTCGAGTCCAAGGCCCCGGCCGAGGAAAACCCGTTCATGCGGGACCCGTTCTTCCGCAAATTCTTCAATCTTCCCAACATGCCGCAGGCCCGGCCCCAGATGGCGGCCGGCTCGGGCGTGATCGTCGACGCCCAGCAAGGCTATGTGATCACCAATCATCACGTCGTCGCCAACGCCGACGAGATCACGGTTACGCTCAAGGACCGCCGCAAATTCAAGGCGAAGCTCGTCGGCAGCGATTCCGGCACCGACGTTGCGCTGCTCAAGATCGATGCCGATCATTTGTCGGCGCTTTCGTTCGGCAATTCCGATTCGCTGCGCGTCGGCGATTACGTGGTCGCGATCGGCAATCCCTTCGCCCTGGGGCAGACGGTGACCTCGGGCATCGTCAGCGCGGTGGGGCGCAGCGGCCTGAATATCGAAGGCTACGAAGATTTCATTCAGACGGATGCGTCGATCAATCCGGGCAATTCCGGCGGCGCGCTCGTCAATCTCAAAGGCGATCTGGTCGGCATGAACACGGCGATCATCGGGCCCAACGGCGGCAACGTCGGCATCGGCTTCGCCGTGCCGAGCAACATGGTGCACGCCGTCATGGAACAGCTGATCCGCTACGGCAAGGTGCAGCGCGGCCGTCTCGGCATCCTGGTGCAGGACCTGACCCCCGACGTCGCCCAGGCGATGAAGGTCGGCAGCGACGAGGGCGCCATCGTTTCCCAGGTCGAGCCGGGCTCGCCTGCGGAGAAAGCCGGCATCCGCGCCGGCGACGTGATCGTCGAGCTCGACGGCACCCCGGTCCACAGCGCGTCGGATTTGCGCAACCGCGTCGGCCTGATGCGCGTCGGCCAGGACGTGGAGCTGAAGCTGGTGCGCGACGGCGAGCGCAAGACCATCCGCGCGCAAGTCGGCAAGACCGAGGCCCCGGAGGCGATCGCCGGCGGCGAGGGCGCCGGCGAAGGCCAAGCCGTGCCCCAGCTCGACGGCGCGATGTTCCGCAACATCGAGCCCGGCATGCCCGAACACGGCCATGCCGAAGGCGTGGCGGTGGTGCAATCGGCGCATGGCAGCCCCGCCTGGCGCCACGGCTTGCGCGAAGGCGATGTCGTCACCGCCGTGAACCGCGAGAAGGTCAAATCGATCGACGAGCTCAAGGCGGCGCTGGCCAAGGCCAAGGGCGGGGTCGTCACCATGAACCTGTTGCGGGACGGGGCCATGATCTTCCTCGTGATACAATAGCCGCGGCGAAGGCCGTTCCGGCACGGGCGGGGCGCCGCAAGGCCCCCGCCCGATTTCGCCGCCGGGACGAAAGCCACGGCACAAGGCGATATGCTTACCCTCGGGCCGGACACAACCGAATGGGAAATTCGATGCGGCAAATATCGGGTCATCGGTCGAGGACGGTTTCGGCAGCGCGCTCCGTGTTGAATCTTCCCGGGTTCAAGACCGTTCTTTTATTGGCCTCGGCGGCGTTGTGGCTCGCGCCGCCGACACCGCTTCGCGCCGACGATCGAATGACGGCGGGGGAATTCCTTGCTCGGTGCGATCGTTTCGATGCCGATTGCCGCACAGAATTCGTGGCCGGATTGCAAGCCGTGTACGAGGGCAAGTTGGCGTGTCCGCCGCGCATCGACGTCAATACGCCGATTACTCCCTGGCTGGACTACATGCATCGCCGCGTACTCGAAAACCCCGGCCTTGCCGACGCCGACAACAATCGCCTCCAATTGGAGGCTTTCCAATATCTTTGGCCTTGCCCGGAGAATTGACGCCGCGGCCCTATTGGAAACCCGAGACGATGTTAATCTTTCGACAGTTGTTCGATCCGCCGTCTTCGACGTTCTCCTATCTTTTGGCGGATGGCGAGACCGGCGATGCGGTTTTCATCGACCCGGTGTTCGAGCAGGCGCCACGCGACACCGCGCTGGTCCGCGAGCTCGGCCTGAAGCTTTCCTGGACCTTGGAGACGCATGTGCACGCCGATCATGTGACCGGCGCATGGTTACTGAAAGAGCGGCTCTCCAGCCGCATTGCCTTGGCAGCCGACAGCGGGGCGGAAGGCGCGGACCAGTATCTCAAGGATCGCGACCGGGTCGCCTTCGGCCAGAGATATCTCGAGGTCCGCGCGACCCCGGGGCATACCAACGGCTGCCTCACCTATGTGCTCGACAACGAAAGCATGGCGTTCACCGGCGATTGCCTGCTGATACGCGGCTGCGGGCGGACCGATTTTCAGCAGGGAAACCCGCGGGCCCTCTACCGCTCCGTCCATGCGCAGATTTTTTCTTTACCCGATGCGTGCCTTCTCTATCCGGCCCACGATTATCGCGGGCTCACGGTCACGAGCGTCGGTGAGGAACGGCGTTTCAATCCGCGCCTCGGCGGTCAGTTGAGCGAGGACGATTTCGTGGGATACGTGGGCAATCTCGGTCTCCCGCACCCCAAGCAGATGGATATTGCCGTTCCGGCCAATTTGAAATGCGGCCGCCGCGAGGGAGCAGCAGGCGCCGAGCCTTCCTGGGGACCGGCGATTGTGACGTTCGCCGGAATCTGGGAAATCCAACCGCGGTGGGTTGAAGAGCATTTGGGCGATGTGCAGATCGTCGACGTGCGCCAGCCCGAGGAATTCCACGGTCCCCTCGGACACATTCCGGGGGCACGATCGATCCCGCTTGGCACCCTGGCGGAGGCGGCGGCCGAACTTGCGCGGGACAAGCCGATCATAACCGTGTGCCGCGGCGGCGGCCGCTCGGCGCAGGCGACCGTCATTTTGCAGCGCGCCGGTTTCGAGAAGTTTGCCAGCCTCGCGGGCGGCATGCTCCGCTGGCGGGCGGAGGCTCTGTTCATCGAGGGCGGCCGCGATTAGCCAAGGCTGACTATTCCGCGGGCGACATTGATTTCGAGTTGCCTGTTCTTCGCCTGACATGCATAGGCGCAGACGCCGATCCATGCGGCAATCGAATCGGCTTTAAAAAAACGAAACGGCGCAGGGAACTTGCCCCGCGCGCCGCTCTTCGGTTGTTCGAGTTGACGGCTCGGCGCTACCCGACGCGCGCCAATGACGCGCCAAAACGGCGGGAAAACGGAACGGGGATATTCGGCTTAAGGCGTCGATTGAAAAATGGTGGGCGGTACAGGGATTGAACCTGTGACCCCATCCATGTCAAGGATGTGCTCTCCCGCTGAGCTAACCGCCCTGTTAGGGGATGCGGCCCGAGGACCGCCCGCGGATTAATAAACATCCCCGCCCGATTTGCAAGTCCCGGGGCCGGCCGGAACGGGGCCGAAACGGCCGCGATCGCCGGCGTCACGCCGCGAGAAGTTTCTCGATCTCGGCCACCAGATCGCGCAAATGGAAAGGCTTCGCCAGCACCCGGGTTTCGCCGGGCAGCGTCTTGCGGGCGCGCAGCGCCACCGCGGCGAAGCCGGTGATGAACATCACCGGAAGCTCGGGGCAGGTGTCGCGGGCGCGGCGCGCGAGTTCGATCCCGTCCATGCCCGGCATGACGATGTCGGCAAGCAGAAGATTGAACCGGCCCGGCTCGAATGCCTCCAGCGCCTCGAGCCCGTCGCCCACGGCCAGCACCTCGTGCCCGGCCTTCTCCAGGGCGCGTTTCAAGAATCGGCGCATTGACTGATCGTCCTCGGCGAGAAGAATAGTCGCCATGCCCGTCTCTCGATCCTCAAGCGGCCCGCGCGGGAAGCTCCCGCAACGGCAATATTACGGCGCGCAAACCATTTTCGCGCGCCGCTTTTACACGTATAGGGCCATCATCGGCCGGATGGCATTGCAAATTGGTAAACAGCCCTTGGGGGCGGCCCGTTGCGGCTGCGGCGCATCGCCGCAAAACCCGGAAACAGGCCGATTTCCACGGGCGGCCGCGTGAATCGCGAGCGCCCCGATCCGGGCCCCGGCGCCGGCGCGTCGGAGCCCTGCGAGGTCGTCCTCGCGGACGGGCAGACGCTGCCGCTGGTCATCGCCTCGCCCCACAGCGGCCATGGTTACCTGCCCGAGTTTCTGGCCCAATCCCCGCTCGACCCGCGCGCCTTGCGCAAGTCCGAGGATTCCTACGTCGACGAGCTTTTCGCCGCAGGCCCGGCGCTGGGGGCGCCGCTGCTGCGGGCGCATTTCCCGCGCATTTACGTCGATCCGAACCGCGAGCCGTTCGAGCTGGATCCGCGCATGTTCGAAGACAAGGTGCCCGATTTCGTCAACGCAAGCTCGCCCAGGGTTGCGGCCGGACTCGGCACGATCGCGCGCCTTGCCGCCGGGGGCGAGGACATTTACCGGGAAAAGCTGCGGTTCGCCGAGGCGCTGCAGCGCATCGATTCCTGCTACCGGCCGTACCACGCGACGCTGCGGCGCCTGGTTGACGCAACGGTGGTGAAATTCGGCTTCTGCATCCTGCTCGACTGCCATTCCATGCCGTCGGTGGGCGGGCCGACGGAATCCGACGCCGGGCGCCCCCGCGCCGACTTCGTGCTGGGCGACTGTTTCGGCGAATCCTGCGCCGCCGCCGTGACCGCCGGGGCCGAGCGCGCGCTCGTCGCCCTGGGCTATTCGGTGCGGCGCAACGCCCCCTATTCCGGCGGATTCACCACCCGCCACTACGGCCGCCCGCGCCAGGCGGTTCATGCCCTCCAGGTCGAGGTCAACCGCGGCCTCTACATGGATCAGGACAGCTTCGCCAAGGCCGCCGGATTTTCCGCCCTCGCCGCGCGGCTCAGCGACTTCGTCGCCGAGATGGCCGGCATCGACGCGCCCGCGCTCATGGGCTCGTGACACGCCCCGCGCCGCGGCCAAAAAAAAGGGCCGTGCGAACACGGCCCGAGTTTAGGGAGGATGCACCATAAGGTGCCTGCGACATGGGGTCTGTAAGGGGGGAAGAGAGACGCCCATGCCGCAATGCACAATATGGGCAATCGTTCGGTAGGGATCAATAGGATTTTATAACTAATTGATTTAATTAAAATACTCGTGACATTTTATTCAAATAAAATAATATTTCAGCATTCATTAAAGTGAATTTTTGCGCCGCGGCATAGGCTTTTTCGCCCCTTCCCGAATCCGTCGCATGTGGCACGTCGCTTGCTTCGAAAGGGGCAGGACTCAACGGCTCCCATGGGTGACGGGAATGAACATCGGGACTTCGCCTCGCATCCTCGCAGCGGCACTGTTTCTCGCCCTTCTCGGCGGCGGCGGCGGCGCGCGCGCGGCCGATGCCGCGGAAAACTCCGGCGATCCGGCCGATTTCGCCGCCGCGCCAAGCCCGTGCGCCGCGATCATCGCCACGGCGGAAAAGACCGAAGGGATTCCGCGCCGTCTGCTGACGGCGATCTCGCTCGCCGAATCGGGGCGATACGACGCGGACCGCCGGGAAATTATTGCCTGGCCCTGGTCCATCAATGCCGAGGGCGCGGGCCGGTTTTTTGCGACGAAAAAGGATGCCATCGCCGCCGTCAAGAAGCTCCAGGCGCGCGGCGTCACCAGCATCGATGTCGGCTGCATGCAGGTCAATCTGCACCACCACGCGGACGCCTTCGCCTCCCTCGATGCCGCTTTCGATCCCGAAACCAACGTCGCCTACGCCGCGCGCTTCCTCACGGAACTGCGGGACGAGACGCGGTCGTGGTCGCAGGCGGTCGCGTTCTATCATTCGACCTCGCGGGAATTCAGCGCGCCTTACCGGAGCAAGGTCTATCGCCTTTGGGCCGAGGTGCGCCGCCGCGACGCCGAGAAGAAGCGCCAGGAAGTGATCGAGGCCTATCTCGAACGCCGCGCCGCGGCGGAAGAGGCGCGGCGCGCGGCCAAGCGCGATCCTTCCTGAGTCCCGCCGCCCGGCAGGCGATACGTTCCCGCGAATCCTTCCTTTCGGCGGCCCCGCATCTTTCCTAAAGTCGCATCCGGTCGTCACGCGGGCGGATATGGCAAAGCGATCCCGAAAAACCAAGCCGGCACGCACGGCACGCACGGCCGGCGCAGCCGAACGGGCGCGGCCGCGCCGAGGCCGCCGCCCTCCGGCCGGGGTGCGGCTGCTCGCCGACATCGGCGGCACGCAGGCGCGATTCGCGCTGCAGCGCGCCGGCCAGGCGCCGGCGCGGCCGCAAAGCTTCGCCGTTGCCGATTTTCCCGGCATCGAACAAGCCATCGCGGCGTTTCTCGCGGGGCGGCGCGACGCAAGGCCCGATTCCGCCGCGCTCGCGGTTGCGGCCACGGCCGGCGGCGATCGCGTCGCGCTGACGAATGGGCCGTGGCAATTCTCCGTGAATGCCCTGCGCCGCCGTTTCGGCCTGGCGCGGATCGAGGTGGTCAACGATTTCGCCGCGC
>DATDPM010000052.1:0-11768 GCA_035292745.1 Alphaproteobacteria bacterium
CCCCGCGGCCCGGTCCTCGACCGACTCGATGCGGCCCGAAACCGCCACCGGGCCGACCCGTTTCTCCAGCACCGGGGCGGCGACGAATTCGACGCGAATCTTGGCCGCGGCGAGCCCGCCGCCAGCCAGGCCGAGCGCCAACCCGAGCAGCACGAGATCGGGGCCGATGGCCGCCGCACGGCCGCGCGCGCCCAACAATCCGAACAGCACCAGCGCCGCCCCGGCAAGCGCGGCGCCCAACAGGGGCCAGAGCGGCGGCTCCGCTGGCAAGGCGAAATAGAGGCCCACGCCCGCCCCGATCGCGACCGGCGCGAACAGCGGCCAGCGCTCGCGCTCGGCCGCGACCTCGTCGCGCAGCCAGGTCCAAGCGCGCCGCCAGCGGCGGACCAGCGCCGCCCCGGGAAACGAGGCCGGATATGCCGCTTCGGTCACGGCTCAGCCTTTGCCCGTCTCGGCGCGATTGTGGTAAATAGCACCGCCCGGCCAGACCCGCGCCGATCTTCCCCCAATTGATGCGAACCCATGACGGTCGTCACCCGCTTCGCCCCCTCGCCTACCGGGTTCCTCCACGTCGGCGGCGCGCGCACCGCGCTGTTCAACTGGCTTTACGCCCGCCACCACGGCGGCAGCTACCGCCTCAGGATCGAGGATACCGACCGGGCGCGTTCCACCAAAGAGGCGATCGACGCCATATTGAACGGTTTGGCCTGGCTGGGGCTCGATCACGACGGCGACGTCGTCTACCAGTCGGCCAATGCGCCGCGCCATGCCCAGGTGGCGCACGCACTTTTGGCCGCGGGCCGCGCCTATCACTGCTACTGCACCCCCGAAGAGCTGGCCGAGATGCGGGAAAAGGCGCGCGCCGAAGGCCGCCCGCTGCGCTACGACGGGCGCTGGCGCGGCCGCGATCCGGCCGAGGCCCCAAAGGGCGTCGCCCCCGCCCTCCGCCTCAAGGCGCCGCAGACCGGCGAGACCATCATCAACGATCTGGTTCAGGGCGAAGTGCGCGTCGCCAACGACCAGATCGACGACATGGTGCTGCTGCGCGCCGACGGAACGCCCACCTACATGCTCTCGGTGGTGGTGGACGACCACGACATGGGAATCACCCATGTCATCAGAGGCGACGATCATTTGACCAACGCCTTCCGGCAGGCACAGCTTTATCTCGCCGCCGATTGGCCGATGCCCCGGTTCGCCCATATCCCGCTCATCCACGGCGCCGACGGCGCAAAACTTTCCAAGCGCCACGGCGCGCTGTCGGTCGAGGCGTATCGCGACATGGGTTTCCTGCCCGAAGCCTTGCGCAACTACCTGCTGCGGCTGGGCTGGAGCCACGGCGATGCCGAAATCATTTCGACCGAGGAGGCGATCGCCTGGTTCGATCTCGATGCGGTGGGACGTTCCGCGGCGCGCTTCGACCTGACGCGGCTGACCAACTTGAACGGCCATTACCTGCGTGCGGCGGACAACGCGAAGCTGGTGGAGCTCGTGATTCCGTTCATCGCCGCGCTTCTCGGCCACGAGCCGTCGCCGGAACAGCGGCGGCGCTTGTGCGCCGGCATGCCGGGCCTGAAACAGCGCGCGAACACTTTGGTGGAGCTTGCGGAAAGCGGGTTATTTTATGCGCGCGAACGCCCGATCCCGATCGAGGAAAAGGCCGCGAAGCTTCTCGACGGCGCGGCGCGGCAGATATTGGGGCGTTTGCGGCAGCGGCTTTCCGGGTTCGGGGATTGGCGCGAGGCCGCGCTCGAGGCCGAGATCCGCGCTTTTGCCGAAGCGGAGAACGTGGGGCTCGGCCAAGTCGCGCAGCCGTTGCGGGCGGCGTTAACGGGGCTGAAAGTATCGCCAGGCATCTTCGAGATCATGGCGACCCTCGGCCGGGACGAGGTGCTGGGGCGCCTCGACGATGTTTCGGAAACGTGACGGCGGCGCCCGATCCGCCCAAGTGGTTTGCATTTCGCCCGGGTTACGGCCATATCAGTGGCTTGAAACCGGTATCTGTGACGCGCGCTTCATTGCTATCCTCCGGATAGCATGGCAAGGGAGCTGAGACATGCCTGACAAGGCTTCGGCGAAAGCTGCGGGAGCATCCGCCAACTCCGTCACCCTGATCGACAACCGCACGAATGCGCGGGTCGATCTTCCTGTCCTAACCGGCAGCACCGGCCCGTCGGTGATCGACATCCGCAAACTCTACGACGAGACCGGATTCTTCACTTACGACCCCGGATTCACGTCGACCGGAAGCTGCGAGTCCAAGATCACCTACATCGACGGCGACGCCGGCATCCTCATGCACCGCGGCTACTCGATCGAGGAGCTGGCGGAAAAAAGCGACTTCATGGAGGTGTGCTATCTGCTCCTGTTCGGCGAGCTCCCGACCGCCGAGGAGAAAGTCAAATTCGAGCGCGACATCAGTCAGCACACGATGTTGCACGAACAGATCAACTATTTCTTCCGCGGGTTCCGGCGCGACGCGCATCCCATGGCCGTCATGGTGGGCGTTGTGGGCGCGCTCTCGGCATTCTATCCCGACAGCTCCGATATCACCGATCCGCACCAGCGGATGGTCGCTTCTTACCGCCTGATCGCGAAGATGCCGACGATCGCCGCGCAGGCCTACAAATATTCGATCGGCCAGCCGTTCGTGTATCCGCGCAACGATTACAAATTCGCGGAAAACTTCCTTCACATGACGTTCGCGGTCCCGACCGAGGAATTCAAGGTCAACCCGGTACTCGCCCGCGCCATCGACCGCATCTTCATCCTCCACGCCGACCACGAGCAGAACGCGTCCACCTCGACGGTGCGGCTCGCCGGCTCGTCGGGCGCCAATCCGTTCGCCTGCCTTGCGGCGGGCATCGCCTCATTGTGGGGCCCGGCCCACGGCGGCGCCAACGAGGCGGTTCTCATGATGCTGCGCGAAATCGGCACCAAGGAGCGAATCCCCGAGTTCCTCAAACGCGCGAAGGACAAGAACGACGCCTTCCGCCTGATGGGCTTCGGCCATCGCGTCTATAAGAACTACGATCCGCGCGCCTCCGTCATGCGCAAGACCTGCCACGAGGTTTTGCACGAGCTCGGCCTCGAGAACGAGCCGCTGTTGCAGCTGGCGATGGAGCTGGAGCGCATCGCGCTGGAAGACGATTATTTCGTCGAGCGCAAGCTGTTCCCCAACGTCGATTTCTATTCGGGGATCATCCTCCAGGCGCTGGGCCTTCCCACCTACATGTTCACCGTGATGTTCGCGGTGTCCCGGACCGTGGGCTGGCTCTCGCAATGGCTGGAGATGATGCAGGACCCGGGCCGGAAGATCGGCCGCCCGCGGCAGCTATATACCGGGCACACCGCCCGTCCGTACGTGCCGCTGCACGAACGGGGCTAAAGAATCCGGTTTCCGCGCCCGAGCCGAATCGCTCAGGAACGCTCGATCAATTCCACCTTGTATCCGTTTGGGTCTTCGACGAAGGCGATGACCGTGGTGCCGTGCTTCATCGGGCCCGGCGGCCGCGTGATCTTCACGCCGTTCTCCTCGAGCTCCTGACAGGCCTTGTAGATGTCGGGAACGCCGATGGCGATGTGGCCGTAGGCGCTGCCGATGTCATACTTGTCCTGATCCCAATTGTAGGTGAGCTCCAGAACCGTGTGGTCGTCCTCGCCGCCGTAGCCGACGAAGGCGAGCGTGAACTTGCCGTCCGGGTATTCCTGGCGGCGCAGCAGCTTCATGCCGAGAAGATCGCAATAGAATTTGAGCGACGTGTCGAGATTGCCGACCCGCAGCATGGTGTGGAGAAGCCGGAAGTTCTGTTTCGCCGGTGCGGTCGCCATTCTTCGCCTCCTCAGTCTTTCGTCCGTTTTTCTTCCCGCGCCTGCCGCGTAGCGATCACGCCCAGCACGGCCTTGGCCGCCTGAAGGCTCGGTCTCGGGCCGCCGCGGCCCAAACGGTTCAGCGCTTCGGCCATTGCCGCCTGTTGCGCCTTCCTTGCCCCTTCATCGCGCAGCAGCCGCAGCAAGGCGCCCGCCAGCGCTTCAGGGTAGCAGTCTTCGAGCAACAACTCCGGTATCGCGCCGCGGCCGAGCACCAAATTCACCAGATTGGCATATTGCACATGCACCACGCGGCGCGCCACCCAGGCGGTGACCGGATTCATGCGATAGGCCACGACCATCGGCACGCCGGCCGCCGCGAGTTCCAACGTCACCGTGCCGGAAGCGGCGAGCGCCACCGTGCTCGCCGCCATCGCGTCGAAACGCGCCTCCTGTTCGGCGATGTGGACGGGGACCGGCCAGGTTGCAACCTCGGATTTGACGCGGGCCGCAACCGCCTGGGCCACGGCGCACACCACGCGAAGCCGCGGCACGTCGCGGACCATCCGCGCCACCGTCTCGCGGTAGACCGGCAGCAAACGCGCGACCTCGCCGGCGCGGCTTCCGGGAAGCAGGCAAAGAACCGGATCGCCGGGCGCAAGCTTCAGCCTTGCCCGGAAGCCGGCCCCGTCGCCGCAGCCGGCGCCGGATTCGAGCGCCGGGTGGCCGACGAAGGTGCAAGCCAGCCCGAATTTTTCAAAATACGGCGGCTCGAACGGCAGCAGCACGAGAAGATGATCGACCAGCCCCGTCAATTTTTTGGCGCGGCCCCCGCGCCAGGCCCAGACCTGCGGCGCCACGTAGTGGATGATCGGGATATCGGGCCCGCCCGCGCGCGCCGATTTTTTCAGGCGCGAGGCGACGCGCAAACAGAATCCGGGGGCATCTATCGTGATGACCGCGTCGGCGCGGATATCGCGGATCGCCGCCACGGTCTCGCCGATGCGGCGCAGCAGCCTTGGGATGCGCGGCAGGACTTCCACCAGGCCCATGACCGAAAGCTCGGTCATCGGAAAAAGGCTGGCGAGCCCTTCCCGCGCCATCGCCGGTCCGCCGATACCGGAAAATCGCACCCGGCCGCCGGTCCGTTCCTTCAACGCTGCCATGAGATGGGCGCCGAGCGCATCGCCCGAGGGCTCGCCGGCGATCAGGAAAACCGAAATTCCGTCCGCAATCCCGCGGCTCACTCCGCCACCTCGAGGCCGAGGACAAACAGCCCCGTCTCGTCGGCCTTTGCCGCCACCGCCGCGGCATCGAGAATGAGCGAGCCGCCGGCCTCGACCGCGATGCCGCGAAGGCTTGCGGCGGCGGCGGCCGCCACCGTGCGCACGCCGATGGTGGGAAGGTCGACCCGGCGCTCCTGCCCCGGCTTCTTGAGCTTGACCAAGACGCCGCCCGCGCCTTCGCGCCGCAACTCGCCGCAGCGCGCGATCAGCGCGTCCGTCCCTTCGATCGCCTCGACACCCAAGACGACGCCCTGCTGCACCACCACGGCCTGACCGATATCGAGCGCGCCCAGCGCACGGGCGACGCGAAACCCGGTTTCGATGTCGGATCTGGCCTGCGCATCCGGTTCTATTTTGCCGTAGAGGCGGGGCGCCGCCACCATCGAGCCCAGAATCTCGTCGGGACCCACGACGCGAAATCCGGCCTCCTCGAATTCCCTGACCACCGCCGAAAGCAGACCGTCGTCGCCCAAGGCCGCGCTCACAAGCCTTGCCAGAAACCGCGCGGTACGCAGATCGGGGCGCAGCGCGCCCAGCGACGGCCGCCGCACCGCGCCTGCCAGCACGACCTCCTCCGCCGCCACCTCGCGCAGCTTGGCGAAGGCGGTGTCCGCCGCGCCCAACCGCGACCAGATGTGCGGCGTTCCCGCGATGCATTCGGGATCGGCCTGGCCTTCGATGGCGACCACGAAGAAGTCGCGGCCCGATTCGCGGCACGCTTCGATGATGCGGGCCGGGAGCTCGCCCTGGCCCGCGATGATGCCCAGCTTAGACGGCATTCCCCGATTTCGGCTGGCACACGCCGCGCGCCGACTCGGCGCGCATGAACGATACGATCTCCATGACCGTCTCGTTGCCTGCGAACATCTCGGTCACGTCGTCGAGACGCTCGGTGATCGCGCCCTCCTGGGCGAACAGGAGCCGGTAGGCGGTGCGCAGCGCGTGGATATTGTCGCGGGAAAATCCGCGGCGCTTCAGGCCGATGATATTGAGCCCGGAAAGCCGCGCGCGATCCCCCATGACCGAGCCGTAGGGAATCACGTCCTGCTCGACGCCCGACATGCCGCCGATCATGGCATGAGGGCCGATGCGCACGAACTGGTGAACCGCCGAAAGCCCGCCCAGGATCGCGTAATCGCCGATCGCGACATGGCCGCCGAGCGTGGCGTTGTTGGCCAAGATGACATGATGGCCAATGCGGCAATCATGGGCGACATGGCAGCCGACCATGAACAGACATTCGTCGCCCACGCGCGTCACCATGCCGCCGCCTTCCGTGCCCGGGTTCATGGTGACGTGCTCGCGGATCACGTTGTTGCGCCCGATCTCGAGCGCCGAGGGCTCGCCCTTGTATTTCAAATCCTGGGGCGGGTGGCCGATGGAAGCGAAAGGGTAAATTTGCGTGTCGGCGCCGACCTTCGTGCGCCCCGTCACCACGATATGCGAATGAAGCCGGACGCGATCGCCCAGCTCGACCTCGGAACCGATGCAGCAATAAGGACCGATGACGACATCGGCGCCGATCGAAGCCCCCGGTTCGACGATCGCCGTCGGATGGATGTTCGCCAAATCAGTCGTCCAGGATCATCGCGGTGTAGATCGCTTCCGCGACCAGGACGCCGTCGACCTTCGCCTCACCCGAAAATTTCCAGACATTGGAGCGGTTGTGCTGCCGGGTGACGTGAACCTGCAAGGTGTCGCCCGGAAATACCGGCTTGCGGAAACGCGCGTTCTCCACGGACATGAAATAGACGAGCTTGCCCCGGGATCCCTCGCCCAACGTATAGACCACGACGACGGCCGCGGTCTGCGCCATCGCCTCGATCAGCAACACCCCCGGCATCACCGGCTTGGACGGGAAATGACCCTGGAAATACGGCTCGTTGATCGAGACGTTCTTGACGCCGATGGCGCCGACGCCCGGCACCAGGTCCACCACGCGGTCGATCATCAGGAACGGATAGCGATGCGGGATCATTCGCATGATCCCCTCGGTGTCGATGGAGACCGCGTTGCTTTTTATGGCCGTCGTGTCCATGACCATGCTCTATCCGTCCTTGAGCTTGCTTTCCGCCAGACGGGACAACGCCACGCTCTGGCGGTGCCATTGCCGAATCGGCATGGCCGGAAAGCCCCCATACGTGGCGCCTGCCGGGATGTCCCGCATCACGCCGCTCTTGGCCGCGATGCGGGCGCCGCGCCCAACACGAAGATGGCCGGCGAACCCGGCTTGGCCTCCGACCATGACATAATCATCGAGTTTCGTGCTTCCGGAAAAGCCCACCTGGGCGGCAATGACGCAGCCGCGCCCCAATTGGACGTTATGCGCGATTTGTACAAGATTATCAATCATGCAGCCGGGGCCGATGACGGTGTCCGGGCCACTGCCGCGGTCTACCGTGGTGTTGGCCCCGATCATGGCGTCGTCATGCACGATCGCGCGCCCCAGCTGCGGCACTTTCACAAAGGCTTGATCGTCGGCGGCGAAGCCAAATCCCTCCTGGCCGATACGGGCGCCGGCTTCGATCGTCACGCGCGCGCCGATGAGGCAGTGGCTCAGCGACGCGCCAGGGCCGATGACGCCGTCGTCGCCGATGACGACCCCGGCGCCGATCACGGCGTTGGCGCCGATCCGGCAGCGCTGGCCGATCTCGGCCTTTGGTCCGATCACGACACCCGGTCCAAACCGGGTTCCGGCGCCGAGCTTCGCCGTAGGATGGATGGGATGCGCCGGGTCGCCGACCTCCACCTCTCCCGCGGCTGGATAAAACGCGGCCGCGATGCGGGCATAGGCCCGGTACGGCTCATCTGAAATCAGGAGAGCCATGGACGGCGGCGCCTTTTCCGCCAACTCAGGGACGACGATACAGGCGCCGGCGCGGGTTTTCTCGAACGCGGACACATAGCGCCGGTTGTCGAGGAAACTTACGTCCTCGGCGCCGGCCGATTCGAGCGGGGCCACGTCGCGGAACACGATATTTCCGTCCGCCCCGGGCGCCAGCCGGGCGTCCGATATCCGCGCAAGTTCGGCCAGAGGGAAGGGGCCGTGAACCAAGTAGAACCGCGGGTCCGCCATTTCCCCCTGCTCGCCACCGCTACTGCTTCGGCGCGGGCGCCGTAGCAGGGGCCGGGGCCGCGGGCTTGCTCATTTTCGGCGCCGGTCCGGCACCCAAATCCGTGCCACCCTGGTCCGGCTGCTGGGCCGGCACCTTGCCCTCCGTGAGTTTCACGGACGGAAGCTTCGCGTTCAGTCCCTTCAGCACCGGTTCGGTGATGTCGAGATCCTGACTGACGAAGATGACCTGCGAGCGCGGCAGCACCAGATCGAGGTTCATCTGCTGGGCGATTCCCTCCGCCACTTCGAGCATGGCGGCTTGGATCTGCTTCAGCGCCTCTTGGAAGGCGTCGTCGAGTTGGCGGCGGCTGCTGTCGGCCTTGCGCTGCGCGTCGCCGACGCGCCGCTCGTATGCCTGGCGCTTCTCGTCGAACGCCTCGGCTGAAAGGACGGTACGCTGCCGTTCCAGTTCCTGTTCCGCGCCGCGCAATTCATTTTCAAGCTTGGCGAATTCATCGCGAAGCTTTCCACGCCGTTCGTCGAGCTGCGTGCGAACGCTTTGCGCCGCCGTCGATTCGCGCAGGATTTTTTGAATGTCGATGACCGCGGTGATGGGCGGATTGAGCTTCGACGCGGGCGCCGGCGCGGGCGCGTCCGCGGCGTGGGCGACAAACGGCGCCGCCATGAGCGCGAAGAGGAAGACGATGGTCAGTTGCTTGATGCGTGAGAGCATTCTTTAAAACCTTATCCCGGAGTTTTAGAATTTTGTTCCGAAGTTGAAGCGGATGATTTCCGTTTTGTCGAACGGCTCTTTCTTGATGGGGAATCCGAGGTCGACTCGAACCGGCCCAAAGGGCGACCGCCACGATATACCGCCGCCAACCGACGCGCGAATCGTGCCGGTGTCAAGGATCGTCGGCCCGGATTCGTCGACCCCCGTGACCGTGCCGGCGTCGAGGAAGGCATGGCCCGTGATGCCGAAAGCTTTGGGCAGACCGATCGGGAACCCCAGTTCGAACGAGGCGTCGTAGAATTCATTGCCGCCGAGCGCATCGCTGGTGGACGAATCGCGCGGGCCAATACCAGAAAGCGCGAACCCGCGCAAGGATTCCTGGCCGAGGAAGAACCGGTCCGCAATTCGCACCGGCTGGCCGTTGAGGCCGATGATCTTTCCCGCCCGCCCCGTGATGTTTCCCGTCCAATCGGCGGCAAAGGGATAAAAATATCCGATCTGGGCCGTGGCGCGCGTGTAGTCGACGTCGCCGCCGATTCCGGCATAGTCGGTTCCGAACTGAATGTAATAGCCGTCGGTCGGATCGAACCGGTCGTTTCGCTTGTCGTAAAGCAGCTGCTGGCCGATTTCCGAGGTTAAGGTCTGGCCCGCCTGGTCCTTGATGAATACCGAGGCATTTGCGTCGATATTCGTGATGTTGTCGCGCCGGACCGTGTAATGCCAGGTGTGGCGCAGGTTCTCGGTGATCAGATACCCCGCATGGAGAGTGACGCCCAGCGAATCCTGATCGTACGAGCTTTGCGTTTGGTTGTTGCGATTGATGTCGAAGATGTCGAACCCGGCCGAAATGTTCCGGTCGAGGAAATAGGGCTCGGTGAAGGCGAGATCGATCTGTTGCGTCCGCTGCGACAACATCAGGGTCAAATTCACGTCCTGGCCGCGGCCGAGGAAATTGCGCTCGCGAACCGAGAAATTGCCGAGCACGCCTTCCGTGGTCGAATACCCGGCCCCGATTTGCAGTTCGCCCGTCGATTTTTCCTCGACGTTGACCTTGACCACCGTCCGATCGGGGGCGCTTCCTGGAACGTTGTCCACCTCCACCTTCTCGAAAAAGCCGAGGTTGCGGATTTTCTGTTGCGACAGACGCAGCCGCGCCGTGTTGAAGGCGTCGCCTTCGATGAGGCGCATCTCGCGGCGGATGATCTTGTCGAGGGTTCGCGTGTTGCCGTTGATATCGATTTTTTCCACGTAAACGCGGCGGCCTTCATTGACGACATAGGTGAGATCGATCGTGCCGGCCTCGGCGTTGCGCTTCACGTCAGGCTGAATGTCCACGAAGGCGTAACCGTACCGCCCGGCGAAGTCGGTCATATCGTCGATAACCGACTCTACGGCCTCGGCGTTGTACCATTTCCCTTCCTTGGTCGTGACGAGCTTGCGCAACTCGTTCACGTCGAGGTCGCGCAAATGGGTTTCGACGGCCACCTTGCCGAACCTGTACCGCTTGCCCTCGTCCACGGTGAAGGTGACGAAGAAACGATCCCGGTTCGGGGCGAGCTCCGCCACCGCCGAAACGACGCGGAAATCGGCATAACCGTTCTTCAGATAATACCGGCGCAGCAATTCGCGGTCGAACGAGAGACGATCCGGATCATAGGTGTCGTCGGTGGAAAAGAACCGGTACCACCGCGTCTCTTTCGTAATGATCACGCCTTTCAACGTATCGTCGCCGAAGGCGTGATTGCCGACGAAATTGATCTTTTCGATCAAGGTGACCCCGCCTTCGTTGATCTCGAACACGAGATCGACGCGGTTCTCCGGCAACTGGATCACCTTCGGTTGAACGGTGGCGGCGAAGCGGCCGCTGCGGCGGTAGAGCTCGAGGATTCGGGTCACGTCCCGCTCCACCCTCGCGCGCGAATAGACGACGCGCGGCCGCGATTGAATTTCCTGTTGCAAGGTTTCGTCCGAGATCCGGCTGTTACCTTCGAAGGCGAGGCGGTTGATGATGGGATTTTCGACGACGTGCACGATCAGGATGTCGCCCTCGGTATGGATCGTCACGTCGGCGAACAGGCCGGTGCCGTAAAGCGCCTTGAGCGACCGGTCGACGCGGGCGGGATCATAGGGGTCGCCCGGCTTGATCACCATGTAAGAGAGGATCGTCCCGTTCTCGACCCGCTGGTTGCCCTCGATCCGAATGTCGCGGATCACCATCCCTTCGGGGGCACTGGGCGCAGCAGCCGGCGCCGCGGGAACGTTCCCCGGGGGAGCATTCCCCTCAGGAACATCCTGCGCCTCAGCTGGAAGGGACAAGGCCATGAGCAGGGCGACGAGCACACCCCACGTTACGGCTCGAACCGCTCCGCTCAACCCCCCCTCCAAAAAACGCCCTTAGGTCACGAGTCGCTTTAGGAACTCGAATACCTTCAGATGCATCAAGTCGTTCCAGGTCGCAAAGACCATGAGACCCACGACCAAGGCAAGCCCGATCCGGAACCCCATCTCCTGCGCCTTGGGCCCAAGTGGTTTACCACGAATGGCTTCGGCGGCATAGAAAAGGAGATGGCCGCCATCGAGCACCGGAACCGGGAAAAGATTGACGAGTCCAAGGTTTATCGACAGCACGGCGAGGAACCAGACCACCGACACGAACCCAATCTGCGCGACCTCGCCCGACATCTGGGCGATGCGAAGCGGCCCGCCGAGGTCGTCCACCGTGCGGGTTCCGGAGATCATCTGTCCGACGGCCGAGAGGGTGGTCGCCGATAGGGAATAGGTCTCTTCGACCGCCCGGACCGCGGCCTTCACGATGCCGTGGCGGACGAACTGGCGGCTGCCGCCCGAGACGCCGAGGAAGCCGACGTGCTGGACGTTGCCGAAC
>DATDPM010000053.1:0-5910 GCA_035292745.1 Alphaproteobacteria bacterium
CTCCTCGTAAAGCGCCGGGTTCGCCGCGACCACGCCATAAATGGAACCGACGTTCACGACCGAAGCAAGCTCCGAGCCTTTTTGCCCGGCCAGCGCCAGCGTCAGCTCACAGGGCACGACCACCGCAAGCGTCAGCTCGCCCAGGAAATTGGCGCGGGCGGGCATGCCCTCGTTCTCCAGTTTCAAGTGCTCGAGACTGCGCGCGTTGTTGACGAGCCCGGCGGGGCGCAATGCGTTGCGCTCGAGAAATTCGACGAGCGCCGCCACGCCCGGCTCCGCCGCAAGATCCGCGGCGACCGCATGCAGGCGGCCTTCGCGTGCCGCCGTATCGAAATCTGCGAGCAGCCCCTCGAGGCTTTGCGGGCGAAGCACCGCCGCGATCACGTCGCATCCGCCTTGCAGGAAATGACGCACGAAGGCGCGGCCGAGCTTGCCCCCGGCGCCCGTAATCAGAACCGGTCCCTTCACCTGCGCCGCCATTCAGTGCGCCTTGCGGCCGGCTTCGATGACGGCCACCGCGTCCAGCACGACGTCCGGCGGAATTTGCGCGCGCCGCTCCGTTACGCTCTTCACAAAAGCCATGAGCGCCGATTTGAACGCGGAAAAGGAATCCGCGAATACCATATCGCGATGCCCCAGGGTGCCGACGAACCGGAGCGCGATGGGTGCTGCGGTCTTTCCCAGCGCCGAAAAGGTCGCGATGACGCCACTTTCCCACACGATATTCGCAACGTGTACATCGCCCGCATGAAAACCGTCGGATTCGACGATCGCTCCCTGGCGGCCCAAAACATTCAGCGCCGGCTCGATCACGTGAATGGCGTAACGGTCCCAGTCTTTCGGCACCGTCCCTTGAACGAAGCGGATGACGCCGAGTTCGCGCTTGGCTCCCTCGCTGAGCTCGAATTCGCGGGCGTAGCGAAGCGCCGAGCAGGTAAAGATCTGCCCCGGAAACTTCTGCCGCGCCAGCAATTCCAGCGCCGCCGCGACCGAAAGCGCCAGCGGCTTGTCGATATAGACGGGAACCCCGGCCTCCAAAAACGGCGCGGCGAATCGGGCGTGATTTTCGGCGTCGTCGCGCGCCAAAAGCACGCCGTCCACGCGACCGATCATCTCGCGAAAATCGTCGACGACCCGATCGATCTTCGCGGCCCGCGCGATATGCTCGGCCTGCCCGCGGTCCTCCGCCCACACTTCCGTCACGTGTGCGCCCGCGATCGCATCGCCGGGGAAACGCCGGCGCGCGAGATATTCGGGGATCGCCGGAAACGGGCAATCGCGCATCGCGTCCGCGTCATAGCCGTTGAAGATGGCCGACCAGGAATAGGGGTGGCCGTTCCCTTCGCTCATGCCGATGACGCCGAATTTAAGCGCCGTCATTGCCGCCACAGGGCGGGGTTGACGAGGCGGGCATCGGCGCAGGCGAGCGCGCTCGCGTCGAACCGCGCATCGCCCTCGAAGGCGCGCAGCACTTCCTCGAGCTCCGGCAGGCTCGTCACGCCGACGATCACGACGTCCACCGCCGCCAAATTCTTGACGAAGGAGAGCGCCGCCCGAAGCGGGCTCAATCCCCGCTCGCGCGCCGCCGCGCGGAAATCTGCGATGGGCTTTCGCAAGCCGCGCAGGAATGGAGGCACCGCGTCCGGCGCCATCAACAGCAGTCCCTGAAGAAGCGCGGAGCGGGCGTGGATTTCGACGCCTCTCTCCTTGAGACGCTCCAATACGCCGTTCCCGATGAGCCGCTGGTCGAACACGTTCACCGGCAGCTGCACCAGATCGAGATCGAAGCGCCCCAGCAGCGCCTCGATTTCCGTTTCGGAATAAACGGATGCGCCAATTCGCTCGACGACGCCCATTTTTTTGAGATTACGAAGCTCGGCAAATATCGCGTCGCCCCAAGGTCCCAGAAGATCGTCCGCACGATGAACGAGCAGGCCGTAGATGCGCTTGTGCCGCAACCGCGATAGCTGCTCCGCAAAGGCTTGGCCGATGTTCGGCGCGCCATTCAGGCCCAACAAAGGCGGCGTCTTGGTGACAACGCGGAACGCGGCGCTCTCCGGCATCGCCCGGCCCAAGACCTCCTCGCTCTCGCCATAGGCTGCGGCCGTATCCAGAACCCGGACGCCTTTTTCCCACGCGCGGCTCAGGATCGCGGAAACGTCGCTTTCGGGCGTCCGCCCGCTTCTGTTCGAGATGCCGTAGTCCATCCCGAACTGCGCGGTGCCGAGGCCGAGCGCCGCCGTCATCGTCAGACCCCCAGCGCGCGTTTGAGCGCGCCGACAACGCGCGCGACATCCGCATCCGCCATGGCGGGAAAGAGCGGCAGCGACAGCGCGCGCTCGTAATAGGCCCGGGCGCCCGGAAGCTCGCTCGCCCCATAGCGCCGCGCGTAATAGGGCTGGAGATGAACGGGGAGATAATGCACCTGGCTTCCGATCCCTTCCGCCTTGAGCCGCGCCATGACTTGCGCCCGCGTCACGCCGGCGCCGGCGAAATCGATGCGCGCGGCATAAAGGTGCCAGGCGGGCGTGCAGTCCGAGACCCGCGCCACGGGCCGCACGATCGGCGCCAATGGTTCAAGCGCGGCATCGTAATGCGCGGCCAACTGGCGCCTGCGTGCGACGAAGGCGCCAAGCTTGCCCAGCTGGCTCAACCCCAACGCGCAATGGATGTCGCTGGCGCGGTAATTGAAGCCCGGCTCCGGCATCTCGTAGTACCAAGGGTTGAGCGCGCCTTCCGCATCGAAGGCGAGCTCGCCGTTCGCCATCCGCGCTTCGTCGCGAAGGATGCCGTGGTTGCGGAAGCGCGCAAGCCTCTCGTGAAGCCGCGCGTCGTTGGTCGTGACCGCCCCGCCCTCACCCATGGCGATGGTCTTCACGGGATGAAACGAAAAGATCGTCAGCTCGGAATGTTTGCAGCTTCCGACCGGGACCGGCGCGCCGGACGATTCGTCCGTCGTCCCCAGCGCGTGGGAGGCGTCCTCGACGATTTTAAGCCGTTCGCGGCGGGCGATCTCTTCGATTGCCGCCATGTCCGCGCACTGGCCGTTGAGATGGACAGGGAAGACGGCAGCCGCCCCGCCCGCCCGTTCCAACGCTTCCGTCAAAGTTTCGTCGGTCATCAATCCGGTTTCGGGATCGACGTCGGCGAAGACCACTTCCGCGTCCACGTAGCGCGCGGCATTGGCCGTGGCGAGAAAGGTGAGTGTCGGCACCACCACCCGGTCGCCCTTGCCCAGGCCCAAGGCGAGTGCCGCCAGATGCAGCGCCGCCGTTCCGCTCGAGCAGATCGCGGCGAACTTCGCCCCCACCCGCTTGGCGACCTCCTCCTCGAAGCGCGCCGCCGTCGGCCCGGTGGTAAGAAAATCGCTGCGCAGCACGGCCGCCACGGCGGCGACATCGTCCTCGCCGATGGATTGCCGCCCGTAGGGAAGAAGGGGCGCGGTCACCGGCTCAGAGCATGCCGCGTGCGAGAATTTCCCGCAGCGCCTCGGTATCGAGCCATTCGGAATTGGTCTCGCTCGCGTAACGAAAGCCCTCCGGCACGGGCGTGGAGCCATTGGGGACGGACCGCTCGTCCATCCCGAAAGCGAAGGCGGGCTCGATCACGTAGCGGTCGCCGATGTCGAAAGTGTTGCGGGCGTCGTCTTCGGTCACCATCACCTCGTGCAGTTTCTCGCCCGGCCGTATGCCGACGATCTTATGCGGCAGCTCGGGCGCCATCGCCAAGGCGAGGTCCACGATCTTCATGCTGGGGATCTTGGGCACGAAAATCTCTCCGCCCTGCATCGTCCCCAGGCAGGAGAGAACGAAATCCACGCCCTGCTGCAACGTGATCCAGAACCGCGTCATGCGCGCGTCGGTGATGGGAAGATGGTCCGCTCGCTTGTCGATAAGCCGCTGGAACAGCGGCACGACGCTGCCGCGCGAACCCAGGACGTTTCCGTAACGCACCACCGAAAAGCGCGAATTGAGCGAGCCGCTCAGATTGTTGGCGGCGACGAAGATCTTGTCGGAGGCGAGCTTGCTCGCGCCGTAAAGGTTGATCGGGCTCGCCGCCTTGTCGGTGGAAAGCGCCACCACTTTTTTCGTGGCGTTGCGCAACGCCGCGCGCACCACGTTCTCGGCCCCCAGCACGTTGGTGTGGATGCATTCGAACGGATTGTATTCGGCGGTCGGCACCTGTTTGAGGGCCGCCGCGTGCACCACGTAATCGACCTCGCGCATGGCGAGCTCCAGCCGGTCGCAGTCGCGCACGTCGCCGATGAAATAACGCATGCAGCGCACGTTCCCGATCTCCTGCGCCATTTCGTACTGCTTCATCTCGTCGCGGGAGAACACGATGAGACGATGCGGCTTGAAGCGTTCCAGCACGGTCTTGACGAAACGCCGGCCGAAGGAGCCGGTCCCTCCAGTCACCAGAATGGCGGCGTCGTTGAGGTCGATGCCGGGCAAAGTCTTGGATTTGTCGGTCATGACAGGTTCGTTGCCTCTGTCTCTTCCGCGATGAAGGGCCGGAATTTTGGCACGCTACCGCAGTCCGGGTGAAACCGCCCGGACCGCAGAATCTAGAAAAACGCCCGCGCTCAGGCGCAGGCAGTAATGGCTTCGGACGGCACGAGAACCCGAAGCTGCCGGCCGAGAAGCTCGAGCAGCAGGATCACCCGCTGCGCATCGCTCAAGCCTTCGAATCGCGCGATATGGTCTGCAAACGGCCCGGCCACGACGCGCACGCGGTCGCCGGGCCGCAGCGCGGCCTGGCGGGTCAAATCGACGAAGGAATTGGCATCCTCATGGCCCTTGATGCCCTCGACGATTCCGTGCGGAACCGAAGCCGGCATGCCCCCGCGTAACACCAGCCCGCAAACGCCAAAGGTGGACAGCACGGACCGCCACCGCTCATTTTCGATGTCGAGGCTTATAAAGAGGTAGCGGGGAAACAGCGGCGCCGCGACAAGTTCGGACTTGCGCGCATGGCGGCGCCATTTGCGGCAACGAGGCAGATACGCCTCGTAACCCTGGCGCTTCAAATTGGCCATGGCACGCGTTTCACCCTGCGGGTGGGTATGCACGACATACCAGTGACGCACGTTAATCCTCGGCCAGTGTCGGGCGTTTGCGGGAAACGCGAAGGAAACTTGGGACGAGCACGCGCTCCGCGGGCAATTGCACGACCAGTCCGTCGAAGGTTTCCTGGGGCGCGCGTAGATCGGTGATCACCACGGCGTCCACCGGCCCGAAATCGGCAAGCGAAGCCGCAACTTTGAGACCGGCAAAATCCCGGTCGCCGCTTGCGACGGCGGGATCGACGATGCCGACGAGCGTTATCGGAACTTCCAGGGCGCACAGCGTCGCGATCTCGCACAAATCGCCGGTGCCGGCCAAAGCGACGCGCCGCCAGCCCTGTTCCGTGCATTCGATCAACATATCCGTGCACTGGCGACGGGCGGCGCGGAAGAATCCGAATGAGGACGAGAGATATTCGGCCGTGAGGCGGCTCTTCTCGGCGAAGCCCTTTGGGGTCAGGTAATAGGCGTAACGGTTCGTCGGGACCTGCGAGACTTTGATCAGGCCCTTCTTCACGCAGCGTTTCAGATAGGCGTTGGCGAGCCCGAGGGCGATCCCGAGTTCGCGCGCGACCGAGCGTTGCGTGAGGGTACTGTTTTCGTGGACGGCGTTGAGAACCCCGAGCGTGATCTCGACTTCGGAATCGAGCACTCCGCCGGCCCGCGTCTCTGATCCGGTTCCCTGACTAACCAAAGGCCCTTCCCCTCGCGTTCACGCCGTGAACCTTACGGCGTTCAACAGATGAACGTCAAGACAGAAAAGCGCCGTCAACCCTCGTTTTCCGCCAAAAATCGAGGTTCACGCCGGCCCGGTTCCGACCTTCCCGCACGGCAGGCGTCGCGGC
>DATDPM010000054.1:0-8119 GCA_035292745.1 Alphaproteobacteria bacterium
GGCCTTGGGTGCGGACACGCTGCTTCTCGTCAAATCCGCCGAGCCGCCGCGCGCGGCGAAACCCATATCCGCGGAGCAGCTGGCGCGCCTGGTGCTGGTGGACGCCGCCTTTCCCGCCATGCTCCGGGGCCGTCCGGTTACCGTGCGGATTCTCGGCCCCCGCGACCGCGAGGCGTTGATCCGCGGCCTCGCGGAGGGCGTGCCGCCCGGCGTTGCGGTGGCGCCATAGCGTCGTTGACACGGCCAAGGCCATGAACGAGCCTTGCTTTTTTCCGACCCCAGCCGATGTCAGGGTTGATCCGCCGCTCCGATGGACGATACGCCGCGCAAACGCGAACAACAGAAATGGGCCTGGGTGCTGACCGGCTCCGGGCATTTCTTCGACGAGTCCCTGGACATCATGGGAACGCTCGACGATTGCGACGTGTTCTTGAGCAAGGCCGCGGAAGAGGTGCTGCGCATGTACCGCCACCGCGGCCGCATCTTCCGCGAAGGCATCACGGTCTATCGCGACACCACGGCAAGCGCCGCACCCGTCGGGCAATTCTACAAAGGCTATTATCACACGCTGGTCATGGCGCCGGTTTCCTCGAACACGGTCGCCAAATGCGCCTACGGCATCTCCGATAATCTCGCCACCAACGTGTTCGCCCAGGCGGGGAAATGCCGCGTGCCGGCAATCGTGTTCGCCTGCGACACCGCGCCGGAGCTCGAGACGATGGCGCCCAAGGGGCTCGTCAAGGTCTATCCGCGCCGCATCGACCTCGAGAACGTCGCGAAGCTGCGCGAGTTCGAGAGGACCACGGTCGTGGAAGGCATGGCCGATCTCGAGAAGGCCATCGCGGAACGACGGGAATGGCTGAGCGCATCCTCTTCCTGACCGGCCGGCTCGCCGAGAAGCAATTGCACCGGGTGCTCGACTCGATGCAGCCGACCGAGTTCGGCTACAAGGTCCAGCAAATCGGCATTTCCGTCGCCGCCCTCATGACCGCGCAATTGATCGAGCGCCGCGTGCCCGATCCGATGGGCGCCGACAGAATCATGGTCCCGGGGCGCTGCCGCGGCGATCTCGAAAAACTCGCCGCGCGCTACCGCGTGCCGGTGGTCCGCGGCCCCGACGACCTCAAGGACCTGCCGGAATATTTCGGCCGCGGCGGGAAACCGCCGGACCTCGGCAAATACGACGTGCGCATCTTCGCCGAGATCGTGGACGCGCCGACCCTCGACATTCCCGGCATTCTGGAACGCGCCCGGGCCTACCGGGGCGACGGCGCCGACGTCATCGATTTGGGCTGCCTGCCCGATACCCCGTTTCCGAAATTGGAGAAGGCCGTGGCCGCCTTGAAGGCGGAGGGATTTTCCGTCAGCGTCGATTCCGCCGACGCGGATGAATTGCGGCGCGGCGGAAAGGCGGGCGCGGATTTCCTGCTCAGCCTCGACGAGAAGACGGTTGCGCTGGCCGACGAGGTGCCCGCCGTTCCGGTCCTGATCCCGTCGACGCCGGGCGATCTCGATTCGCTCGATCGCGCGATCAAGGTCATGCGCGCGAAAAAAAAGCCGTTCCTGGCCGATCCCATTCTCGATCCCATCCACTTCGGCTTCACCGATAGCTTGGTGCGCTATCACGAGCTGCGCCGCCGCCACCCCGATGCCGGGATATTGATGGGCCTCGGCAACCTGACCGAGCTTACCGGCGCCGACACCGTCGGCATCACGGCAACATTGATGGGCGTCGCCTCCGAGCTTGCCATTCGGAACATGCTGGTGGTGCAGGTCAGTCCCCACGCGCGGCGCGCGGTGAAGGAGCTCGATGTCGCGCGCCGCATCATGTACCGCGCGCGCGAGGACGACGCGCTTCCCATCGGCCACAGCGAGGCCTTGCTGTGCCTGCACGACCGCAAGCCGTTTTCCTATTCCCCGGCCGAGGTTGCCGAGCTGGCCGCGCAAATCCGCGACCCCAGCTTCCGCATCCAGATCAGCACGGACGGCATCCATATCTTCAATCGCGACGGCAGTCATAAGGGCGTCGACCCCTTCGCCCTCTTTCCCCTGCTCGGGCTGGAGGACGACGGCGCCCACGCCTTCTACATCGGCGTGGAACTGGCCCGCGCGCAAACCGCCTGGCAGCTCGGCAAGGCTTACAGCCAGGATGAGGAGCTGGACTGGGGCGTGGCTGCGGATAAGGTGAGAAAAGAGGAATCGAAGGACGATTATCAGGCGGCCGGCCACACGCTCGCCGTCAAAAAGAACAAGGCGGCGGCGAAGCGCGAAAAAAAATCGCGCGCCGGCAAGCGCAAGGCGAAGCGATGATTTTGGAAACGATCGTCACCACCATGAGCGCCGACGGCGCGGTCCACATCGCGCCTTTCGGCATCACGCAGGAAGAATCCGGGCCGGTGATCGCGCCGTTCCGCCCGTCCACCACCCTGGACAATCTCGAGGCCACGGGTTGTGCGGTCATCAACCTCACCGACGACGTGCGGGTGTTCGCCGGCTGTCTCACCGGCAAGCGCGACTGGCCGACGCGTCCCGCCACGGTCGTGCCGGGCCGCGTGCTCGAAGGGGCGTTGGCGCATGTCGAGGTCCGCGTCGCCTCGCGCGAGGACGATCCCGCGCGCCCGCGGTTCCGCCTGTCCGTGGTGCATGAGGAAACCCATGCGCCGTTTCGCGGCTTCAACCGCGCCCAGGCCGCCGTGGTCGAGGCGGCGATCCTGGTGAGCCGCCTCCATATGCTGCCGCCGGAGAAGATCGAGCGCGAGATCGCCTATCTCGAAATCGCCGTCGACAAGACGGCGGGTCCGCGCGAGCGCGAGGCTTGGGGCTGGCTTATGGAGCGCATCGCGGACTATAAGGCTGGGGCCAAGGCGGCGGGATGACGAAGCGGCGGGGAAGGGGGAAGGAATGACGGCGCTGCTTGCCAGCATCGCCTCGGCCGGTGAAATCGGCGCCGCGCTGTCCGGCGGGGCCGACATCGTCGACCTCAAGGATCCGAGCCAGGGCGCGCTCGGCGCGTGGGCGATTGCCGATATCGAACAAGCCGCCGCGCGGCTTCGCGGCCGTCGCCTCGTCAGCGCCACGGTGGGCGATCTGCCGATGGAACCCGGTCTCTTGTTCGCCGCGGCGGCGCCGGTCGCCAACGCGGGCGTCGATATCGTCAAGATCGGCCTGTTCGAAGGGCGGCGCGCGGAATGCATCGCGGCGCTCGCCGGGCTCGCGCGAAAGACGCGCCTCGTCGCCGTGCTTTTTGCCGACTCCGATCCCGATTTTTCGCTGTTGCCCGCGCTCGCGCGTTGCGGCTTCTTCGGCGCGATGCTCGATACCGCCGATAAACGCGCGGGCTCGCTCCGCGACCGTATGGACGACCGGACCGTTGCCGGTTTCATTTCGGCCGCGCGCGCGCTCGGCCTTTACACCGGACTCGCGGGATCGCTGAAACGGGACGATGTTGCGCCGCTCTTGGCCGCCGCTCCGGATTTCCTCGGCTTTCGCCGCGCCCTGTGCGCGGGATACGAGCGCGCCGGCGCGATCGATGCGCAGAAAGTGGCGGAGGTGCGCGCCGCGCTCGACGCCGCAGGCAATCGCGCTCAGCTGCCGAAGGCGAGAATGGCGACGGCGACCGCCGGGGCGCAAGTGCCCGCCGAGTGACGCGCGCCTTTTTCCGTCGGCACCAGATCGGCGAAATCGTAACACGGCCGCTTGAGCCGGCGCGCCAGCGTGTTCACCAGAAACCTTCCGCATCCTGCCGCCACCAGCGGCGCCTTGGCGCCGAGACGTTTGCCTTTTAGCACCCGCCTGCAGGCCGCCTCGATGCGGGTCGTCTGGATTTCGATCAGCTCGTTGGCGAAGCGCCGCCACGCGGCGATGGGCGCGGATTCGACATCCCGCCCCAGCATTCTCGCCAGCCTGCGCGCGCTGTCCCGCGCGGTCTTGCCCGCCTGGTCGGGTGCGGGAAAATCATCGGCATCCTCGGGCAGAATCCGCGCCACGCGGTAGGCATCCGCCATGGTGGCGAACAGCTCCGCCATCACGCCTTGGGTTTCGCCGTCGAACGTCGCTTCGGATGCGACCGCCATGATCGGCGTGCGCACGATCCCGGTATAGACCAGCTCGTCGCGCGCCAGCCTTTGGGAATCCGAGCGGCCTTCCGCCAATACTTTTCCCTTGGCCACCGGCACCACATCGGTGGTGGTGCTGCCGATGTCGACGAGCAGCGCTTCGGGAAGCGCCGCCGCGGTCAGCATCGCGCTCGCCAGCCAATTGGCGGATGCGATCTCGCGCCAGCGTTTCTGCGCCTGCTCGGGGGCGACGAATCCGCCCTCGCCGGCGAACACGCGAAGCTTCGCGTTCCCCAGCCTGTCTCCCGCGGCGGCCACCAGCGCGCGCACGCCTTGCTGCCGCGACGCGAACAAATCCACCATCTCGCCGGTCATGGTGATGGCGTGGCGCGGCGCCTTCCCGAGACGCGCGAGCGCGAAGTTCATCGCCGCGTCGAGTTCATCGAGGCCGCGCCACAGCGGGCAGGGGATTTGAACCGCCCCGGTGAGCCGCCCGGATTCGACCCGCGCCGCCTTCAGATGCGCGCCGCCGATGTCCCAGCCCAACAGCGCCTCAGCCATCCGCGCCCTCCACGTCCACCCGCACGGTCTGCTTGGGCCGGAGTTGGGGGATTTCCCGCCCCGCCGCGAGGTCGAGCACGAGTCCCGCCACGTTGCACCCCAACGCCGCGCCGAGCCCGGCGTAACTGGTCGTAAGCCGCGGATTGATTTCCAGCACGATGGGCCCGTCTCCGGTCATGACCAGATCGATTCCGGCATATCCGAAAAGGCCTGGCAATGCCCGCGCGACCTTGCCGGCGATATCGGTGAAGGCCGGGCGCGCGTCCTCGCGCCCCGCCACGCTGAATCCGCGGTAACGGAATTTCCCGTTCTCGCAGGCAACGTCCTGCCGGTTGCAGGCGAGCACCCAGGCTTGCCCGTCGCGGAACAGCGCGGAGATGCTGGCCGCCTCTCCCGCAAGGAAGGGCTGCACGACGCTATTCCCGCGTTCTTTCCGTGCCAGCCAATCCGTCAGCGCCGTGGCGTCCTCGAATATCCAGATGTCCTCGGCGCCCGCGCCGTCGTCGGGCTTCGCCACCCAGCCCGAGCGGGACGCCGGAAGCCCCGATTCCCGGGTGCGCGTCTCGACGGCGGCAACGCGGTGGCGCGCCAGCAAGTCGCAGGTCGCGCGCTTGGAGCCCGCGATCGCGACCGCCTCGGGCGCGCTGCCGAGAAGCGTTTTTCCGCGCGCCGTGGCCAGCCGCGACATCCGCTCCAGCACGCCGCCGGTCTCGGGCGCGATCGGCCAGACCGCGTCCGCCTCGTCGGCCGCGCGCGCCCACAAGTCCCAGATATCCTCGCCCGCCGAGGCAGCCAGGAACGCGGCCCCGGCCGCGGGCGGCGCCAGGCGCGGGTCGCGCGTGGAAATCGCGGTAACCGAGGGCAGGGCGGCGAGCTCGCGCAGCAGCGTCCCGAGCATCAAATCGCCCTCGCGGGCGAGGCCCGGGGGCAGGTCCTGGTCGATCAGCCCGCCACCGGTGATATATTCCAACGCCAGCACTCGCACCGAAATCGCCCTTGCGCCTCGTTCCCGTCATAGACCTGAAGTCCGGCACCGTGGTCCACGCCAAAGGCGGGCGGCGCGCGCGCTACCTGCCGGTCCGCTCGCGCCTGTGCGCCGGAAGCTCGCCGGTCGAGGTTATCGAAGCTTTCCTGCGCTTGCATCCGTTCCAAACGGTCTATGTCGCCGATTTGGACGCCATCGAAGGCGCCGGCAGCAACCGCGCGGCGCTCGCCAAAATCCGGAAACGCTTCCCCGGCCTCGAGCTTTGGGTGGATTCAGGTGTCGCGGCGCTGGCCGGTTTCGAATCCTGGCAGGCGTTGCGCTTGGGGTCCGCGGTGGTGGGCAGCGAAAGCGTCGCGAGTCTGGCCGAATGGCGCAAAATCATGGCGCGCGCGCAAGATGGCGCGATTTTGTCGCTCGATTTCCGCGGCCGGAAGTTTCTTGGGCCCGCCGCGCTCGCCGACGATCCGGCGCTGTGGCCGCAACAAGTCATCGTCATGTCGCTCGCGCGCGTCGGCGGCGGGCTCGGCCCGGACATCGCGCGCCTGTCGTCGATTGCCAAGCGCGCCGCGGGGCGCGAGATGTTCGCCGCGGGCGGGGTGCGCAACGCCGCCGATCTGCGGCGGCTTTCCGGATTGGGCGTTTCCGGCGCGCTGGTCGCCAGCGCCTTGCACGACGGCCGGATCGGCGGGAAAGAGATCGCGCGCCTCACGCGTGCCGCGTGCGGAAAACCGGCGGTCCGCTGAGATATCCGAAGCCTAATTCCGTGCGCCCGGGCGAAGCCCGGCTCGGGCGGCACGTTTCCGGGGCCATGTTGCCGGGCCGGGAACATAAAGTTCGGCCCGGTCGTAAACACTAATGCGTAGATAAACTGGTGTATTTTATTGACGTCAGCCAGCGCTGTTCTAGAATTTCGCAAGCTCGTCGGAAGACGAGGTATTCGACATGGTAAGGGTTCCCGGATCGCTACGGATTCGCCCGCGGCGCGGGCGATGGCTTCTTGCGTTATTTTTCCCTTCTTTTTTCGGCAATCTCCCGATCCCCGCTTTGGCGGAGGAATCCCCGCGGGTCCAAGACGCGGCGGCTGCGGTTCAAACCCCAGAAAACGGAAATGCCGGGCGCGGCGTGCAGCTCGCCTTTCACGATGCGGAGGTGCCCGAAGGGCACGATGCGGAATTACGCGCGAGAAAGGAGGCGCGGCGGGTCGGCTCGTTCCTCGTTCATCTGAATTTTGCCGTCGCGGAGTCATATGACGACAACATCTTCGCCACGCGGAATAACCCGGCGTCCGATTTCATAACGATCGTAGCTCCGAGGATCCATGCCGTTTCCGATTGGGGCCGGCACGAGCTCAAATTCCAGGGCAGCTCGCATCTGGCTTATTACAAGCATCACGGCGGCGAGGATTACCAGGACTTCAATCTCCAGACCAAAGGGCGCTACGACCTGGACGGGGGCGGGAATCTGTTCGGCGGGGTTTGGTTCGGGCGCGATCACGAAGACCGGGAATCTCCCGACGACGTATTCGGAGCGGAGCCCATCACGTATTACGATCTGAGGACATTCGGAGGCTATTCCGAAAGCTTCGGCCGGTTCTTTCTGCGCGCGGGCGGACGCTTCGATAAGTTGGATTTTAACGACGTTAAAGCTGCTGGCGGCGGCGAAATCAACGAAGACGACCGCGACCGGACGGTTGTGACCGGAGGCGCCCGCGCGGGTTACCGCCTGAATTCAGTCATCACGCCTTTCTTGCAGGCGGGGATCGACCGGCGCGGCTATCTCCATACACCGGACGACAACGGCTTCGATCGCGACTCCCTCGGCTATCGGATCATCGCCGGCACCGAAGCCGCCTTCGCATCAAACCTGCATGGGGAGGTATTCGCGGGGTACTTGCGCCAGGATTACGATTCGCGGGCTTTACCCGATGTAGAGGGGCCGGCTTTTGGCGGGCAATTGCATTGGTCGGCATCGCCGGAAACCTCGGTGCGTTTCTTCGTTGACCGCACGGTTGACGAAACGACCATCGGTGGCGCTTCCGCCGCACTTAATACATCGGGTGGCGCCCGGGTTCGGCACGACTTCAGCGAACGTTTTTATGCCGTCCTGCGGGCGGCCCATGGCGTCAGGGAGTTCGAGGGAATCGACCGCGACGACAGGCTGACGACGACGGCGGCGTTGCTGGCGTACGAGTTCACCGAACAGCTCGCGCTCAAGGCCGAATATCATTTCGAGCACATGCGCTCGAGCGCCGGTTCCCAAGATTTCGACGTCAATCATGTTTTCGTCGGTCTCGAAAGTTACTTCTAGCATCGGGTGAGCCGGCCCGGGACGGAGTGCGATGGCAAGAGATCCGAGAAATTTCAAAGCCTACGTTCTTCTCCTGTTTGTTCCGGCCCTCGTCAATTTGCCGTTCATTGACAATGTCACCCCGCTGGTTCCCGGGCCGGCGCATGCCGCCATATCGCCGCCGATGGATTGCGGCTGGGCCGGGAGCGCTTGCGGCCGCGATCTCCAGATT
>DATDPM010000055.1:0-7380 GCA_035292745.1 Alphaproteobacteria bacterium
GGTGTGCGAGCCGTTCGCCGACGAGGTGGACGCCGCCGCCGACCGCTTCATCAAGACATTCGCCCGCTGACGGAACGCCGAACTCCTCCGTAAAGCGGGCGACGGCCCGGCGGGAGACCGCCGGGCCGTTTCTGTTGCGGCCGCCGGGCCGCAAAACCGCGCTGCGCCTGCGGCTTCGCGCCTTTAATCGGCCATAAACCCTCGCCATGTTAATTTCGTTAACTAGGGCCTTTCGCCGCGAGGCGGCGATCCAATATGATTGGGAGCCGGTTTCTTCCGGATTTTTTTGGCGAGGTACCGCGGATCAGACGATGAGCGATCATGGAAACGGCCTCGACACGCCGGCCACCAAGGTCGTTGTCAAGAGCAGGCCCAAAACCAAGAAGCCGTCGATGTACAGGGTCGTCCTGCTCAACGACGACTACACGCCGATGGAGTTCGTCGTCCATGTCCTGGAGCGCTTTTTTCAGAAAAGCCACGAGGAGGCGACCCAAATCATGCTCCATGTGCACCGCCGCGGGGTGGGAATTTGCGGGGTCTTCACTTACGAGGTGGCTGAGACTAAGGTTCATCAGGTTGTGGAATTCGCTCGGCGCCACCAACATCCGTTGCAATGCACATTGGAAAAAGAGTGACGGGACAATAACCAAGGCAAGAGCCGATCATGCTGTCGCATAACCTCGAGCAAAGCCTTCACCGGGCGCTCGCTTTTGCAAACGAGCGGCGGCACGAATTTGCGACTCTCGAACACCTGCTTCTGGCGCTGGCCGAGGATCAGGACGCGGTCGCGGTGATGCGTGCTTGCGGCGTGAAGGTGGATAAGCTGCGCCAGGAACTGGTGCGCTATCTCGACCGCGAGCTCGCCGGGCTGGTCACCAGCGGCGGCGAAGACGCCAAGCCCACCGCCGGATTCCAACGGGTTCTGCAGCGCGCCGCCATCCACGTCCAGTCATCCGGACGCGAGGAGGTCACGGGCGCGAACGTGCTGGTGGCGCTGTTCTCGGAGCGCGAATCCCACGCCGTCTACTTCCTGCACCAGCAGGAGATGTCGCGCCTCGACGCCGTCAATTACATCTCCCACGGCATCGCCAAGGTCCCCGGCCTCAACCAGCAGCAGGCGGTCCACGGCGCGGATGAGGATCTGGCCGGCGAGCGGGTGGTCAAGAAGGGCCACGACGCGCTCGACGCCTACTGCGTCGACCTCAACGAGAAGGCGGCCAAGGGCAAGATCGACCCCTTGATCGGCCGCGAGGCGGAGGTCGAGCGGACCATTCAAATTCTCTGCCGCCGCACCAAGAACAACCCGCTCTTTGTCGGCGATCCCGGCGTCGGCAAGACCGCCATCGCCGAAGGCCTGGCGCGGCGCATCGTCCACGACGACGTGCCCGAGGTTCTCCAGGGCGTCACCATCTACGCGCTCGACATGGGCGCGTTGCTCGCCGGCACGCGCTACCGCGGGGATTTCGAGGAACGGCTCAAGGCCGTCATCTCCGAGCTCGAGTCGCAGGAAGGCGCCGCCATCCTGTTCATCGACGAGATTCACACCGTGATCGGCGCCGGCGCCACCAGCGGCGGCTCGATGGACGCCTCGAACATCCTCAAGCCCACGCTCGCGGCAGGCACCCTGCGCTGCATCGGCTCCACGACCTACAAGGAATTCCGCAACTACTTCGAGAAGGACCGCGCGCTGGTGCGCCGCTTCCAGAAGATCGACATCAACGAGCCGTCGCTGGAAGATACGGTGAAGATTCTGCGCGGCCTCAAGCCCTATTACGAATCGCACCACAACGTCCGCTATACCAGCGAAGCGCTGCGCACCGCCGTCGAGCTGTCGTCGCGCTACATCAACGACCGCAAGCTCCCCGACAAGGCCATCGACGTGCTGGACGAGGTGGGCGCGGCGCAGATGCTGCTGCCGCCCAGCAGGCGCAAGAAAACCATCACGGTCAAAGACGTCGAGGCGGTGGTGGCCAAGATCGCCCGCATACCGCCCAAGCGCGTCTCGCGCGACGACAAGGAGCAGCTCGCGACCCTGGAGCGCGACCTCAAGACCATGGTGTTCGGCCAGGACCAGGCCATCGCCGCGCTTTCCAGCGCCATCAAGCTGGCGCGCGCCGGCCTGCGCGAGCCCGAAAAACCGATCGGCTCCTACCTGTTCTCCGGCCCCACCGGCGTGGGCAAGACCGAAGTCGCGCGCCAGCTCGCCCGCATCATGGCCATCGAGCTCATCCGCTTCGACATGTCGGAATACATGGAGCGCCATAGCGTTTCGCGTTTGTTGGGCGCGCCGCCGGGCTATGTCGGCTTCGATCAGGGCGGGTTGCTCACCGACGCCATCGATCAGCATCCCCATGCCGTGCTGCTGCTGGACGAGATCGAGAAGGCCCATCCCGACCTTTTCAACATCCTCTTGCAGGTGATGGATTACGGGAAGCTCACCGACCACAACGGCAAGACCATCGATTTCCGCAACGTCATCCTCATCATGACGACCAACGCGGGCGCGGCCGAGCTCGCCAAGCCCGCCATCGGCTTCGAGCGCACCGAGCGCATGGGCGAGGACGAAGAGGCGATCAACCGCATGTTCACGCCCGAGTTCCGCAACCGGCTCGACGCCATCATCGGCTTCAAGCAGCTGACGCCCGATGTCGTCAGCCAGGTGGTGGACAAGTTCGTCATACAGCTCGAAGAGCAGCTGGCCGACCGCAACGTGACGATCGTGCTGGACGATGCCGCGCGCGGCTGGCTCGCGGAGAAAGGCTACGACCAGAAGTTCGGCGCGCGTCCCTTGGCGCGCCTCATCCAGGAGAGCGTGAAGAAGCCGCTCTCGGAAGAATTGCTGTTCGGAAGGCTGGCGAACGGCGGCTTGGTCAAGATCACCGTCGCCGGCAACAAATTGGCGTTCGAGTTCCCGCCGCCCGGCCCGGACGCGCCGAAGGTCCCGGAGCTGGTCGAGAAGCGCTGAGCCGGCGGCCGCGCGGGGCCGGCCTTGCGCCGCCCGCGCTACTTTTCCTGAATCGATTCCAGATAGTGGGTGAGCAGCAGGATGCGCATGTATGCGTATTCGTATCCCGGCTTCGGTTCGTCCGCCTTGAAACGGCTCCGCCAGTTGGGCATGTACACATGGCCCTTAACGGGCACGGTGCCCTCGACAACTCCGTAAATCTGCCAGAACGGGAACGTCCCGTTGTTCCGTTTTGAAATTTGGGTGAGATCGGTCGGCTTGATGATCAGAATCTCGGCCAACCGGCCGTCGCCCTTGCCGGCATCCCCGTGGCAGGCGGTGCAGTTCTCCTGATATTCCTCCTTGCCTGCTGCGATGACTTCATCCTGCGTTGCGTGGGCCGGTATCGCGGCCAGCGAAATAACGGTGGAAAAACCGAGACCGAAAACGATTCTAATTATCGTCTGTGTCATTTCTTCTCACCTCGCACATGGCGAATGGAAATGCGATGATGGCAGAAATGCCGCCCGGAATTCAATCCCCGGCCGATGCGGCTCGCGCTACTTTTCCTGAATCGATTCGAGATAGTGGGTGAGCAGCAGGATGCGCACATGCGCGGGCGCGTACCAATGCGTCTGCTCTTCGGCGCGGAAGCGGCTCGCCCAGATCGGCATCGGCGACAGTTCGTGCGCCCGCACCGGCGTCTCGCCGCCGATGATGGCGTAGACCTTCCAGAACGGGAACGCGCCGCCGTTGCGCTTCGCGATCCGCGTCAAATCCGGCGGCTTCATTGTCAGCATGTTGGCCAAGCGCCCTTCGCCCATGCCCGAGGGCCCGTGGCAGGAGGCGCAGTTTTCCTCATATTCGATCTTGCCGTCGTTCAGCACTTTTTCCTGCTGGGCGAGCGCCGGCGCCGCGCCCAGCGCCAGTGCGGCCGCAAAAGAGAGAAACGCAATCCGATGGAGCCGCTTGGCCGTCGCCGCCATGGCTATTTCTCCTGTATCGATTCCAGATAATGGGTCAGCAAAAGAATGCGCACTTCCGCGGGCGGCAGATAGCGGGTCTGCTCCTCGGCGCGAAAACGGTCGGCCCAGTGCGGCATTCCCGAGAATTCATGCGCCCGCACCGGCTTTTGGCCGCCGATCATGTCGTAAACCTTCCAGAACGGGAACACGCCGCCGTTGCGCTTGGCGATTTGCGTGAGGTCCGGCGGCCTGACGATCAGGATGTCGGCGACCCGCCCGTCGCCCCGGCCCACCAGGCCGTGGCAATTGGTGCAGTTCTCCTCGTATTCGAGCCGCCCGTCGCTCAGCACCTTGTCCTGCTGGGCGAGCGCCGGCCGGAGGGAAAGACCCAAGCCGAGCAGCGCCGCGAAGACGACGCCGGCGCGCTGCGCCATGCGCGGCGAATGTTTCATGTCTTGTTCCCGCGTCCAAAAACCCGATTTGCCGATGATGGCACAACCGTTGCGGCCGTTCCAGGCAGGCTCGCGCCCGGTTTCGGTTATGTCTTGAACGGCGAAAGCCCGGAGAGCGCCGCCATCTCGGCGGCCACGCTCCGCGACTCCTCGGCCAGGAAGCGCGCCACCGCGTCGCGGAAACCGGAATCCCGGATGTAATGGGCGCTGTAGGTCGCCTGGGGCAGATAGCCGCGTTGGATCTTATGCTCGCCCTGGGCCCCGGCCTCGACGCGCGCCAGCCCGTGGGCGATGGCGAATTCGATCGCCTGGTAATAGCAAAGCTCGAAATGAAGGAACGGGTGCTCTTCGGCGGCGCCCCAATAGCGCCCGTAGAGCGCGTCGCGTCCCCGCAGATTGAGCGCGCCCGCGACCGGCGTTCCGGCGCGCTCGGCCAAGATCAGAACGATTTTCTCGGGCATCGCCGCGTGCAGCATCGAGAAGAACGGGCGCGTCAGATAGGGCCGGCCCCATTTGCGGCTTCCCGTCTCCATGTAGAAATCGAAGAACGCGTCCCAATCGGCCTCGCGAATGTCGCGCCCCGTCGCGATCCGAACCTTGAGCCCGGCCGACAGCGCCTGCGCCCGTTCCTTGCGCAAATTCTTGCGCCTGCGCGAGGCCATGTCGCCCAGGAAATCCTCGAAGCTGCCGTATCCCCGGTTATGCCAGTGGAACTGGTAGCCGGTGCGCAGCAAGAAGCCCAGCTCGGCCAGGCGCCGCGCCTGCTGTTCCGCGACGAAGGTGAGATGGGCCGATGACAGATCGTGGCGCCGCGCCAGCTCGACGATGGCGGCGGCGAGCGTTTGCTCGGCGTCCGCGCGCGCGCCCACGCCGCCGCGGATCAAAATTCGCGGCCCCGGCACCGGCGTGAAGGGCACGCAGCCCTGAAGCTTGGGGTAATAGCGCCCGCCCGCCTGGTTGTAGGCGTCGGCCCAGCCGTGATCGAACACGTATTCGCCCTGCGAATGCGATTTCGCATAGAGCGGCACCGCGCCGATGAGCGCCCCGGCGGAATCCTCGAGCGCCAAGTGCCGCGCCAGCCAGCCGGTCTCGGCCATGGCCGACCGGCTGTCCTCGCAGGCGGCGAGAAACGCATGGGAAACGAAGGGGTTGTCCCCGCCCGCGCAGGCGTCCCACGCGGCGGCGTCGATCTCGGAAATCGACGCGGCGACTCTTACGGTTGCCGCTTCGCGGCCGTCAGGCATGGTGGCTGCTTGCGCCCATGCCTCTTAATTTAGGCGCATCGGCCGGTCCCGAACACCCCGCCCCGGCGGCGTTGCGCGGCAATGTGGCCGTGGCAACACGCCGGGAACGGTTGCGGCGGGGCGCGATTCGCGCATGAATGGTGTGGCGCGCCGACGGGGTGCGGGAAGGGGTGTCGGCTTGCCAGCATTGCCGGTTTCCATCGAAGACATCCGCGCCGCGGCCGCGGCCCTCGAGGGCTTCGTCGTCAAGACCCCGCTCGTAGCGTCGCCCCGGCTTTCGGAGCGCTTCGCCGCGGAAATCTTCCTCAAGCTCGAAAACCTGCAATACACCGGCTCCTTCAAGGACCGCGGGGCGCTCATCAAGTTGCAAACCTTGAGCGAAGCCGAGCGGGCGCGCGGCGTCATCGCCGCCTCGGCGGGGAACCATGCGCAGGGCGTCGCCTATCACGCGCGGCGCCTCGGCATCCCCGCCGCCATCGTCATGCCCGTTGGCACGCCGTTCACCAAGATCGAGCGCGCGGCGCGTCTCGGCGCCCGCGTGGTGTTCGAAGGCGCCGGGCTGGCCGAGGCGACCGAAGTTGCCGAAGCGACGGCGCGGCGCGAGGGGCTCGTCTTCGTCCACCCTTACGACGATGCGGCGATCATCGCCGGCCAGGGCACGGTTGCGCTCGAAATGCTGGCGGCCGAGCCGGGGCTGGACGCGCTCATCGTTCCGGTCGGCGGCGGCGGGCTCATCTCCGGCATCGCCATCGCCGCCAAGCACCTGAAGCCGGACATCGCCCTTTTCGGCGTCGAGGCCGCGGCCTGCGCCTCGATGTTCGATACGCTGCGGGGCGGGCGGTTCGAGCGCGCCGGGCCCACGCTGGCCGAGGGGATCGCCGTCGAGCGGCCGGGGAAGCTGACCGAGCCGGTGGTCCGGGCGCTGGTCGAGGAGATTTTTCTGGTCGGGGAGGATGCGATCGAGCGCGCGGTCGAAATGCTGCTGGTCGAGGCCAAGGTATTGGCCGAAGGGGCGGGCGCGGCGCCGCTCGCGGCGCTGGAGGAGCAGCGCGCGCGGTTCGCGGGCAAGAAGGTGGGGCTCGTCATCTCGGGCGGGAACATCGACTCGCGGGTCCTAAGTTCCGTGTTGCTGCGCGGGCTGGTGCGCGACGGGCGGCTGATCCGGCTGCGCGTCGAGCTGCTCGATCAGCCGGGCGCCTTGCACCAGGTGGCCGGGATCGTCGCCGAGAGCGGGGCCAACATCGTCGAGGCCCACCATCAGCGCCTGTTCTGCGACGTGCCGATCAAATACGCCGAGCTCGACCTGGTGGTCGAGACGCGCAATCGCGACCACGCGCGCGAGATCATGGCGAAACTGAGCGCGGCGGGGTTCAAGAACCGGCTGCTCAGCACGCGGGCGGGCGAGGGCGGGGAGTGAAGGGGGGCGCCGCCGCTTCGCGGCCGTCAGGTATGGCGTGCGTTTCCGCTCATACCCTTTACTTAGGCGCGCTACCCGATCTCGAACACCCCGTCCACCTCGACGGCGGCGTTGAGGGGCAGGGACGCGACGCCGACCGCGATGCGCGAATGGCGGCCTAAGTCGCCCAGCACGTCGACGATCAAATCGGACGCGCCGTTCATGACGCGGGGCTGGTCGGTGAAGTCAGGCGCCGAGGCGACGAAACCGTTGAGGCGCACGCAGCGCCGCACCTTGTCGAGATCGCCGCCGCAGGCGCTGCGAAGCTGGGCCAGGATGTTGATGGCGCACAGCCGCGCCGCATGCGCGCCGTCCTCGA
>DATDPM010000056.1:0-4542 GCA_035292745.1 Alphaproteobacteria bacterium
TGTCGCTCCCGGCGTCGGTCCATCGCTTTCGGGCGGCCGTGGCGCGAAGCCCGGCCTCGACGCGCGGCGCCTTATGGATGGTGCTGGGAGCCGGCCTCATGGCCGCGCTCGCCGCGCTCATCCGCAGCCTTTCCGCCACGCTCCATCCCTTCGAGATCGCCTTTTTCCGCAGTTTCCTCGGCCTCATGTTCATTTTGCCGTGGCTGGTGCGCTCCGGCATTCCCGCGGCGCGGACCAAGCGGCTCCGCCTTTTTTCCGTGCGCGCCGCAATCGGCGCGCTCGCCATGCTCACCTGGTTCTACGCGCTGTCCATCATGCCGCTGGCGGATGCGGTGGCGCTGAGCTTCACCTCGCCCTTGTTCGTCACCGCGGGGGCCGCGCTGTTCCTGGGCGAGGACGTCCGCGCGCGCCGCTGGACCGCCACCGTCATCGGCTTCTGCGGGGCGATGATCATCTTGCGCCCCGGCGCGGGCACGCTGTCGCTCGCGGCTCTGCTCGTCATCTTCGCGGCCGCGACCATGGCCGCCGCCGGACTGATGGTGAAGGAGCTGTCGCGCACCGAGCCCGCCAAGGTGATCGTGCTCTACATGGTGCTGTTCATGTCGCCGCTGACCCTCATCCCCGCGCTGTTCGTCTGGCGCTGGCCCAGTCCGATGGAGTTCGCCTGGCTGGTCGGTTTGGCGGCGGTCGCGACCGCGGGCAATTTCGCCTATACCCGCGCCATCGTCGAAGCCGACATATCGGTGGTCACGCCCTTCGACTTCGTGCGCCTGCCGTTTGCCGCCGCACTCGGCTTCTTCGCCTTCGGCGAGGTTCCCGACCGCTGGACCTGGATCGGCGGCGCCGTGATCGCGACCGCCTCGATCTACGTCGCCCATCGCGAGGCCAGGCTCGAGCGGCTGGGCCGGAAACTCCCTGCGGCCGGCGCAGGCGGCGGCGATTCAACCGGTCCGCCCGGCGCGTAGGCGTGCGCCGCCCCGCATTCGATTCCTTACGTGAAACCGAAACCGCCTTGCTGCGGCGCTGGCAGGCATTGCCGGAAAATATTCGCGGCGCCGTATGGATCACGCTGGCCGCCCTGTCCTTCACCCTGATGGCCGCCGTCATCAAGGCGCTGGGCTCGCGTCTCGACAGTTTCGAGATCGCGTTCTTTCGCTGCGTCTTTGCGCTCGCCGTCACCTTTCCCTTCCTGTTGCGCGAAGGCGACGCGGCGTTCCGCACGCAAAGGCTGGGTCTTCATATCGGGCGCGCCGCCGTCGGCGTGGTGGCCATGTTCTGCGGCTACTACGGCATCACGAAGCTTCCGCTGGCGGATGCGACCGTCATCGGCTTCACCCGCGCGCTGTTCATGATCCCGCTCGCCGTGCTGTTCCTGGGCGAGCGCGCGCAAGTCGCGCGCTGGAGCGCCGCCGCCGTCGGTTTCCTCGGCGTCCTCGTCATGTTGCGGCCCGGGGGCAACGGCCCGGTATTCGCGGTCGTCATCGCGCTGTTGGGCGGGGCCTTCACCGCCATGGGCATCGTGCAGGTCAAGAAGCTTGCCGAGACCGAGCACCCGGCGACCATCCTGGTCTTCTACAACTTCGCGACGACCCTGGTATCGCTCCCGATCGTTTTCCTGGTCTGGATCACGCCCACATTGAGCGAGCTCGTGCTGCTCGGCCTCGTGGCGGCACTTGCCGGCGCCGGCCAGTTCTGCACCATTCGCGGCTACGGCATCGCCGAGGCATCGGCCGTCGTTCCCTTCGGCTATTCCCGCATGGTGTTCGCGCCCCTGCTGGGCCTGGCGTTCTGGGGCGAAACACCCGGCGGCTGGTCGCTGGCCGGGGGCGCCATCATCATCGGCAGCACGCTGTTCATCGCGCTGCGCGAAGCGCGGCGCAAGGGCCCGCCCCGTCTCCCGGCCGCCCCCAGCGGCGGCGGCTGAGCGTGCCCGTCTTGGCGCAAATCTTCGGCCGCGGTATCGTCGCCCCATGATCGCCGCCGGCCGCATGCCGCCCACACTTGCCGACATCGAATCGATTGCGGCGGTCGCCCTGGATTCCATTCCGGAGGAGCTGCGGCGGCATGCCAAGGGCGTCGTCATCCGGGTCGAGGACTTTCCCGACGACGAGACGCTGGACGACCTGCGCCTCGACAGCCCGTTCGATCTGCTGGGGCTCTATCGCGGCGTCGCGCTGTCGCGCAAAAGCGTGTGGAGCACGCCCCAGAACGTCGACATGATCTTCCTCTATCGCCGCCCGATCCTCGATTACTGGTGCGAGAGCAGCGAGAGCCTTGCCGACATCGTCCGGCATGTGCTGATCCACGAGATCGGCCACCACTTCGGCTTTTCCGACGCCGATATGGCGCGGATCGAGAGCCAGACGTGACCGCTTGCCCGCCGCGGCCCTTTGTGGTGGCGTGGTGTCACCTGACCAATTACCGGGATGGCGACCGACATGGACACGATTGCGCCTCTGCCGCCTGACGCCCTCTATCGGCGCTGCGATCCGGCCCAATTCACCTTCGCCACCACGGCGGAGCTGGAGACGCTCGAAGAAATCCTGGGTCAGGCACGGGCGATCGAAGCCGTCACCTTCGGCATCGGCATGCGCCGCCAGGGCTATAATTTGTTTCTTCTGGGGCCAGCCGGCATCGGCAAACATACGCTCGCGCGTCAATTCCTCGACCGCCAGGCCAAGGCCGGTCCGCCCCCGTCCGACTGGTGCTACATCAACAATTTCGACGGGCCCGGCAAACCCCGGGCCTTGCGCCTGCCCGCCGGCACCGCCGTACGGCTGCGGGCGGACATGGAACGGCTCGTTGAGGAGCTCCGCAGCGCCGTTCCGTCCGCCTTCGACAGCGACGACTACCGGAACCGCAAACAAACCATCGAACAGCAGTTCAAGGAGCGTCACGAGCAAAGTTTCGCCGAGATCCAGAAACGGGCGCGGGAAAAAAACATCGCGCTCATCCGCACGCCCGGCGGCATCGCGCTTGGGCCGACGCGCGACGACGAGGTGCTGAGCGCCGAGGAATTCCGCAAGCTTCCGGAAGCGGAGCAAGAGCGGCTCAAGGCGGATATGGAGGATGTGCAGCGGCAGCTTCAGGAGACGCTGCACCTGGTGCCGAAGTGGGACAAGGAGCAGCGCGAGAAGGTGCGCGAGCTTAACCGCGAGGTCACGCGCTTTGCCGTCGGCCATTTGATCGACGAGTTGCGAAAGAATTATGGCGACCTCGAAAATGTCTGCGATTACCTTGCGGCGGCCGAAGCCGACATCATCGAGAACGCTCAGGACTTCCTCGCCGCCAGCGGCGCGGAGCCGCCGCCGGGCCTGCCGTTCCTGCCGCCGATGGAGTCGCCCTCTTTCACCCGTTACGAGGTGAACGTGCTCATCGACAACACGGCGCTCATCGGCGCCCCGGTTGTCTACGAGGATCACCCCACCCATCCGAACCTGATCGGCCGGGTGGAGCACGTGGCCCAGTTCGGCGCGCTCATCACCGATTTCACCCTGATCAAGCCCGGAGCGCTGCATCGGGCGAACGGCGGTTATCTGATCCTCGACGCCCTCAAGGTCCTGACCCAGCCGTTCGCCTGGGAAGAGCTCAAGCGCGTGCTGCGCGCGGGCGAAATCCGCGTCGAATCGCTCGGCCAGATGCTGAGCCTCGTCAGCACCGTCTCGCTCGAGCCCGAGCCGATCCCGCTCGACGTCAAGGTCGTGCTGCTGGGCGAGCGGATTCTCTACTACCTGCTCATCGCCTTAGACCCCGAATTCAACGAGCTCTTCAAAGTGGCGGCGGACTTCGAGGAAGACATGCAGACCACGGCGGAGATCGTGCCGCTTTATGCCCGCCTCATCGGCACGATGGCGAAGAGCGAAAATCTGCGCCCGTTCGACCGCGGGGCCGTCGCCCGCGTGATCGAGCACAGCGCGCGGCTTGCCGGAGATGCGGAGAAGATGTCGACGCATGTGTTGTCGGTCGGCGACGTCTTGCGCGAGGCGGATTTTTGGTCGTCCAAGAACGGGCACGAAGCCGTGACCGCGGACGACGTCGAAAGCGCGATCGAGGCCCAGATCCGCCGCGCCAGCCGCGTGCGCGAGCGGATCGGCGAAGAGATCAAGCGCGGCGCGATCCTGATCGACACCGCGGGCGCCGTCGCCGGCCAGGTCAACGGGCTGTCGGTGCTCAAGCTCGGCCAGTACGCCTTCGGCCGGCCGACGCGCATCACGGCCCGTGTCCGTCTCGGCCAGGGCCGGGTCGTCGACATCGAACGCGAGGTGAAGCTGGGCGGCCCGATCCATTCCAAGGGGATTCTGATCCTCACCGGCTTCCTGGGCGCGCGCTATGCCCCGGATCGGCCGCTTTCGCTCTCGGCGAGCCTGGTCTTCGAGCAGTCCTACGTCGAGGTCGAAGGAGACAGCGCGTCCCTGGCCGAGCTGGCGGCGTTGCTGTCGGCTTTGGCCGATGTCCCGATCCGCCAGTCGCTCGCCGTGACCGGCTCGGTCAACCAATTCGGCCAGGTGCAGGCGATCGGCGGCGTCAACGAGAAGATCGAGG